>DAOTUA010000109.1:0-30186 GCA_034437355.1 Anaerolineae bacterium
TGGGAGAGGGGCTAAATCACGCGATGAGAAGTCCCCCTCTCCCCGCGAAGCTGTGGGAGAGGGGGATTTAGGGGGTGAGGGCGGGTGCGATACCGTAAGATGTGTTTAGTACCTGAGTAGTTACGAAAAAGAGGACAAAAAGCATCCATTTTGAACAGAGTACCGGAGTTGCAACAACGATCTTCGTCAACCTTTTGCAAAAGATTGGCAAGGTTTGGGATGCAATCCTAAGCGATGCGGCTAGAAAATTTTGATGTGATTACCTTGGCGGCAGGTGGGCAGCGGCGGCCCTCTCATATGGATGGTCGAAAGATTAGCTCATAACAACGGTTGGCGGTTTGTCGGCAGCCTCCCCCATGTATAAGGGCAACTCCACCCAAAAATCACACCCCCCCTCTTCCGGTGTTTGATGACCGATATGCCCGTGCTGAAGCTGTATCAGTTCGTTGGCAATCCATAGGCCGATACCGGTACTGCTCTCGCCAGCCGTTGGCTTTGTGCTGATCTTGCTAAACGGGGTGAACAGCTTGTCGCGCTCTTCGTGGGGGATACCGACGCCCTGGTCGATAATGTGCAGGATCGCTTTCTCATGCGGTATATCGGGCGCAAGCTGGACCCAAACCTTCCCACCAAACGGGCTGTATTTGATCGCATTGCTCACCAGATTGGTGATAATCTGGCTGAGTTGGTTTGCATCTGCCATCACTTGTACCGGCGGCAGGTCGGCTTCAAATTCGATATGCTTTTGGTCTGCCATGCCAGTGTATTGCAACAACACATCACTAACGACATGCGCCAGGTTCAGCGGTCGGATGTCGGCCCGCATATCATCACCATGTAGGATATTAAGTTCCAGGAAATCTTCCACGATAGCGATAATCGTTTCCAGGCTGCGATTGCCTAAACGAAGCATTTTCCGGGCCTGTGCAGAGAGTGTTTCGCCATCCGCCAGCAGGCTAAACACAAGCGAGATGTTATGAACAGGTGTTTTTAAGTCGTGGGATGCAATCCGCAGCAAATTTTTTTGAACGCGGTTGGCATGTTCCAGTTTTCGCACCAACTCTCGACGCTCATCAAAGAGTTTTTTCACTCGTATTTGATGACGCACACGGGCGCGGATCACATGCACATCAAACGGCTTGATGATGTAATCGTTAGCCAGTTCATCCAGCGTGGCGGCAATATCGCTTGGGTTATCGCGGGCCGATATCACGATCACGGGGAGTTCGTCTGGCGGGTGCATCGCACGGATACGCTGCAATACGTCGGTGCCGTCTAGCCCCGGCATCATCAAGTCCAGCAGAACCAGGTCCGGCGGCCCCAGTTCAATCTGCTCGATAGCGTCCTTGCCATTGATCACACACGTTACGCGATGATCTGTAGCTAGTAACCGTCTAAGCAAGTTGAGGTTACTATTGTTATCATCCACAATAAGCAGATGCGGGTAGGCTGTTGACATACTGACCTACTTTATTTTTACGTTTAGCACACTTTGATAATCATTTTTCAATATAACATAAGGTAGCATTAATTCACCATGGTGTTATCGGAGTATGACACAGAACAGCGGGCGCGTGCGTCAATTGTAGCCAACCCAGATTAAGCCGGGCTTGTCTGTTCGGGCCTTCCCTCACTATAATCCCCGCACGATATGAAAAATCAACAATCTGGGGACCCTTACCGTGAAAGAGCAACAGGTTCCGAAGCCCGTTTCGGCAACGCTATACACTAAAGAATATTTCTTGACGGCCTGTGAAGGCTACGACGAATTTAACGCCACGGAAGGCGAACACCTCTCCCGGCGTTTAAGTGCTGCCTTCGAGCTGGCGAACGTGGTACCAGGCATGAATGTACTGGATGTCGGCTGCGGGCGTGGCGAAATCCTGCGACACTGCGCCAACCTGGGGGCCAATGCCTACGGGATCGACTACGCACCGGTGGCCGTGAATATGTCTCAACAGGTTTTGGCGGGCCTGGCAGATGATACGCCGGGGCATGGGGGGGTCGCCCTGACCGATGCCAAACGGCTACCGTTCCCGGATGCGTTCTTCGATCGGGTGTTAATGTTTGATGTCGTGGAACACCTGCACCCGTGGGAACTGCACGAGGCGCTGTTGGAAGTGCGGCGCGTCCTCAAACCGGACGGGCGCTTTATCGTACATACCGCCCCGAATGTATGGTACGACCGTTACGCTTACCCGATAGTACGCCAATTTCGTACCGTGATGGGCCAGGGCGACCAATACCCGGCTAATCCCCGGCAATTCCTGGTAGATGTCAATGAGCATGTGCATGTCAACGAACAGTCGCTATGGAGCATGTATCGCACACTGGAACGCGCCGGTTTTACGGGCAAGGTGTGGTTGGACAGCCCGCCGCAAAATCGCGCCGAAAACCCAGCTTTGGCCCTATTGCGTCGGTTGGCGTTCGGGTTTGTGCCGCTACGGTGGTTCTTCCAGCGCGAGGTGTTCGCCGTCGCCCAAAAAACACAGGCCCCGGTTGCGTCGTCCGCAAATTTGCACTACGCTAACGATAGCAGATAAGACAGAGGCACAAACCCGATGCGGGACAAACGGCGTGTAGAGGACCTCACCATCGAGGAACTAGAACAAGTCTTGGCGATGCGCAAGCGCGAGCAGCGTCAACAACGGCTCGCCCGGATGAAACGTAGCGGGCGTGTCGTGGATCAGCCAGCGGCCACCTACCCCGCCCCAGAACATCCGAAACGCTCGCTAGATGATATTGTCGCTAATATTGCGGAAAATCCGGGCGGGGCACGCCACAGCACCCCGCCGCCCACCCCGGCACCCCAAAAGCGCCCACTAGAAAAACGTGCTAACACCGCCACCCGGCGGGTGACCAATACGCTGCTGCTGTTGGTGGAGGTAGCCGCTATTTTTGGGCTGTTTTACCTGGGGTGGGAACTGGCCCAGGGCATTAGCATACTAGAAGAACGCAGCGCCGAAGCCCAGGTCGCGGCAGATGAAGCCCGCGCCCGCACCGTGCCGACCATCGAACCCACGCCGATGTTAACGCTCAACCAGGTGGTGCTACCCGGCGGGCATAAGTGGGTCGAAGGCCAAACACCATCGCTTAACATCGAAGAAATCCCCGAAAATGTGCGGTTTGCCGTCGCCGATCAGATCACCCGCCCGGTGATCGCCCGCCCGCCTCAAACCGACGATACCGCGCTGCTAGTAAATATCCCCAAGCTGGGTATCGAGCAAACGATTGTGCAGGGGTCGGACTGGGAAGCGTTGAAACAGGGGGTCGGGCAGGTTCTCAATGGTTACGACCCAGCGAACGAAACCGGTAATGTGGCACTCACGGCGCATAACGACATTTACGGCGAGCTATTCCGCGATATTGACCAATTGGCCCCCGGCGATCAATTCCAGATACAAACCCGCGATCAAGTTTACCTGTACGAAGTCACCGGCTCCGAAGTGGTCGAACCGACAGACGTGCATGTGCTACAAAGCCAGGGCAAGGCCACCGCTACGCTGATCTCGTGTTACCCGTATCGAGTCAACAGCCATCGGATGATCGTTTATGCCGATCGTATCGGCTAGGTGGGCTGCATTTCAGATTATGGACAACCTGGCGGGTTTTCACACCGAACCCCATCACCACGGCAAAAATATTGAAATAGACGACCCCCTATAATGTGATTACATAACTTGAGGCGCATACTATAAAATGGACAGCAAGAGTTTGATCGGCAAGCAGCTAAAAGGCTACGAACTCACCCACCTGATCGGGACCGGGGGCTTCGGGGCTGTTTACCGCGCACAACAACAGGTCGTTGGTCGAGAAGTTGCCGTCAAAGTGGTCTTGCCGCAGTATGCGAATTCGCCACAATTCGTGCGACGCTTTGAGGCTGAAGCGCAGTTCGTCGCCCGGCTAGAACACCCGCATATTGTGCCCCTTTTCGATTACTGGCGCGATCCTGCTGGCGCGTATCTGGTGATGCGCTTCATCCGGGGCGGCAGCCTTAGCCAGGCGTTACAGACGCGCACATTCTCTTTAGAGCAGATCAGCCGCTTTTTAGACGAAATCACTGCCGCCCTTTCCATCGCCCACCGAAACAGTGTTGTCCATCTGGACCTCAAGCCGGATAACATCATGTTCGACCAGGACGGCAACGCCTACCTGACTGATTTTGGCATCGCCCGCAGTATGAACAGCGCCACCCAAACCGGTGAGGAAAACCTCAGTGGCACGGTCGCTTACGCCTCACCAGAGCAAATCCAGGGCAAACCGTCCCCTTCCCCCCAGAGCGATATTTACAGCCTCGGGCTGATTCTCTATCAGATGCTTACCGGCGATCACCCCTACGGCATGGATATTACGTTCTCGCACATGGTCATCAAACAAATTTCGGAGCCGGTCGGCAGTGCCACCCACAAACGCCCCACGCTGCCCGATGTCATCGACCAAATTATTGACCAGGCCACCGCCAAAGACCCCGCCCAGCGTTATGAGGATGTCCGTCAAATTTCGCTTGACTTTAAGCGGTTGGTGCTTCAGCAAGATTTATCCCTCTCGACCGTAGAATACATCCAGGTTCATACCGAAATCTCTAACCCCTTCAAGGGCTTGCGCTCGTTTGAAGAGTCCGACGCGCAGGATTTTTTTGGGCGAGAGGACCTGACCACGCAGTTGATCGCCTATTTGATGAGCCATAACTTTCTGGCGGTGGTTGGGCCGTCTGGGAGTGGTAAATCGAGCCTGGTCAAAGCCGGGATCGTCCCAGCCCTGCGGCGGGGGGCGCTGACGGGGGCCAATGATTGGTATATCGGGGAGTTTGTCCCTGGGGGGGATGCGATTGGGAACCTGGCAAACGCCCTGGATAGCATCGCCGTTCGGCACCTGCCCGGCCTGGTGAAGCGCCTGCGTAAATCGACAGGGAGTTTGTTAACCGTGCTGGACGAGTTGCTAAGCGACCAGGAAGGCCAAGTTTTATTGGTCATCGATCAGTTTGAGGAGATATTCACGCAGGCCAGCAGCGAAGCCGACCGCATCCACTTCTTAGAGCTATTGCGCGAGGCCGTCCGGCAACCCGGCGGGCGCTTGCGGGTGGTGATCACGCTACGGGCGGACTTTTACGACCGTCCGCTGCGCTATGAGGGGTTCGGTTCGCTAGTCAAGAAAAATACCGAGGTCGTGCTGCCGCTTTCGTTGCACGAATTAGAACGCGCCATCCAGGGGCCACTGGAGCGCGTCGGGCTAAGCGCCGCCCCAGAGTTGATCGCGGCGATTATTGCTGATGTGCGCGAAGAACCCGGCGCACTCCCGTTGTTGCAGTACGCGCTCACCGAAGTTTTTGAGCGCCGCGAAGGGGATCGGCTTACGCTGGCAGCTTATACCGAAACCGGCGGCGTCTCTGGGGCATTAGCCAAACGCGCCGAAGAAGTCTATACCGACCTGCCCAACCAGCAAAAGCGCGTGGCGCGGCAGGTCTTTTTACGGATGGTGACGCTCGGCGAGGGCAGCGAGGATACCCGCCGCCGGGCGCGTTACTCCGAATTAATGGCGCTTGGTGCCCAGGCCACCGTGCAGGCGGTACTGGATGTGTTCGGACGTTATCGCCTGCTCACGTTCGATACCGACCCGGAAACCCGCGAACCCCTGGTCGAAGTCGCACATGAGGCACTCATCGGAGAGTGGCGACGATTGACCAACTGGCTAGCCGAAAGCCGCGACGACATCCGGCGACAACGCCTATTAGACGCCGCCGCCGCCGAGTGGCGGTCCAATGGTGGCGAGGCCAGTTTTTTACTACGCGGGACACGGCTCACCCAGTATGAAGAATGGGCTGCCGAAACCGACCTGCAACTAACCGACGACGAAAACGAGTTCTTACAGACTAGCATAGCCGAACGCCAACGGCTGGAGCAGATCGAACAAGAACGACAAGACCGCGAACAGACCCTAGAAGCCCGCGCCCAAAGCCGCCTACGATTGATCGCGGTTTTAACCTCTATCGCCACCGTGATCGGCATCGTCCTGACGGTGCTTGTCTTCCAACAGAGCCGCGAAACCTCCCTGGCGCTTGCCACCAGCGAATTTAACGAAGCACTCGCAAAAACCCAGGTAGCCGTCGCTGCCACAGCGGAGTATGTCGCAGCGCGTGAGGCCAATATCGCGGCGGACCAAGCCGCCCGTGCGCAAAGCCTGGCGTTGTCTACGGCAGCACAGTTATCTCTGTTGGATGGCGAGCTAGATACCGCCGCCGCGCTCGCCCATGAAGCCAACCAGCTAACCGCCCCCCCGCTACAATCGCAGCTTATCTTAGCACAGGTGGCCTATTCCCCCGGCACGCGCCACCGCTTCGAGATCGGTTCCCCCGTTAACGCCGTCAGCATAGACGACGCCGGCCAAACCGTACTGAGTGGCTCGCGAGATGGCGTGCTGGCAACCTGGGATGTAACATCCAGCCAGGTGATACGCACCTACCAGGGCCATACCGAACGCATCAGCGCCGTGGCCCTGGCCCCTAACGGCGATACGCTCATCAGTGGCAGTTGGGATGATACCGCCATCATCTGGGAGGCCAACAGCGGGGCCATTCGGCATCGGCTGGTTGGTCATGCCGATAACGTTATGGCTGTGGCATATAATGCCGATGGCACGCAGGCGGCTACTGCCGGGAATGATAACGTCGTGCGGCTGTGGGATGTGGCAACCGGGGCCGAACTCGGTCAGCTCATCGGGCACGACGCCCCGATCTTCAGTGTGGCCTTTTCATCGGAGGGCGATCAAGTGCTGACGGGCAGCGCGGACGATACCACCCGGCTATGGGATGCCACCACCGGCGAAGAACTCGCCGTCCTCACCGGGCATACCGAGCGCGTTAATGCGGTCGCGTTTGGGCCACGGGGCGACCGGGCCGTGACAGCCTCCGATGATGGGACGATCCGCATTTACAACTTATTCACCCAGAATACTATCGGCATCCTCAACGGCCATGATGACCGCGTGATGAGTGTGACCTACACCCAGGACGGGCGTTATATCATTTCTGGGGATCGCAATGGCGTCTTATTGATATGGAATGCCCAAACCCGCGAGGTGCTGTATCGGCTTAACGAACATACCGGTAGCATTAACAACCTGCACGCCACCCCCAACGGGAAAACCGTCGCCACCGGGTCTAGCGATGGGTCCATTCGGGTATGGTCGGTCGAGGCATCCGGCCCGCTACGCACACCAGATGTAGCTGCTCCGGCGGGGGCCTCCGTCGCCTTCGACCCATCCGGCGACCGTTGGTTGCTCGCTTCCCCAGCCGGCGGTCTCCAGTTTTACGAAGCCAACGGCAATTATACCAAACGTATCCGTAACATTGGGATGGGCACGCCCGTGCTTGCCTTCGCCATGAGCGAAACCGGCGCGTTGGTCGCTGCGGCGACAGCGGAGCGTAATATCGCGATCTGGGAAACCACTAGCGGCGAAGCACTACTCACGTTTGAGCGAGCGCATACCGGCACGATTACCGCCTTGGCGTTCGCCCCCGGTGAGCGTCTGGTGCTATCTGGCTCCGCAGATGCCACCGTCGCTTTGTGGGATACCGTCACCGGTGAGCGCGTGCATCACTTCACCACCGGGCATGAGGACGCGGTGCGGGCGGTGGCTTTCAGCCCGGACGGTCGCCGCGCTATCTCCGGCTCCAATGATGGGAGCATCGTTTTATGGGATTTAGACCAGGGCCGCGAGTACGCCCGTGTGATCGGCATCCGGGATGCTGTGAGTGCGGTAGCGTTCGCGCCCGATGGTCAAACTTTCTTTGGGGCATTAGGCGATGGCACCATCCGCGAATGGGATGTGAACAATATGTTACAGGCGGTGCGACAGTTCGAGGGGCACCGGGGGGCCGTCGAGAGCATGGCCTTTTCGCCCGCGTTTGATGTGATGCTCTCCGCGGATAGCGAAGGAAATTTAATCTTGTGGGATATCCCATTAACCACACAAATCAACCGCTTTGCCACGCCCCCGGTCCGTGAGATTAGCTTTGCGGCAGATGGCCAACGGGCGTTGACTGTCTCGAATAACGGAACGGTCAAATTATGGCGCACGCTCTCATTACAGGCGTTGCCCGGTTGGATCATGGATAACCGCTATCTGCCGGAGCTAACCTGCGAGCAGCGCGATCTGTACAATATTCAGCCGTTATGCGCCAGCCAGTAGGCCCAGGGGCACACGTTCATCACACGTTATGACGGGCGCTATTGCCATCATGAATTTCCATATTAGCATATAACCTAAATCTAACGTACAATACGACTACATTTGTAATATTTAGAATGAGGTTTGCCCATGACGGCTAGTGATTACAGTGATGTTTTCATCTCTTATCGACGTAAAAACGTTGATTTTGCTAAGCAATTGGTCGGGGCTTTACAAGATACTGGTAAAGAATGTTGGGTAGATTGGGAGGACATCCCGCCAGGGTCCGAGGGGTTTACCAACGATATTAAACGCGGCCTGGAAGGGGCCGATGCGTTCCTATGCGTGCTTTCGCCGGACTATTTAGAGTCTACGTATTGTGTGGATATGGAACTGGGCTATGCACTAGAGCTAAAAAAGAAGATTATCCCGGTCGTTTATCAACGGTTTGAAGGCCAAGACGTGCCACCGGGTATCGGGCACATCAACTGGATATACTTTACGCCACACGCTGGGCATGAGAACACCTTTGATGAGAGTATGCCGAAGGTCTTGCAGGCGCTCGACCAAGACCTGCACCACGCCCGCGAACACAAACGGATCGGGCTGCGGGCGATTGAGTGGAACCAGGCAGATCGCAACAACAGCCTGCTGTTGAACGGCAGCGAGATTGATGACGCCGAGGCTTGGCTGCACCATGCTGCCGGCAAAACCCCGGAACCAACCGACCTACAGATCGACTACATCACCGCCAGCCGCAAACACGAAGCCCGCACCCAACAACGGTTAGTAACTGGCTTGCTCATCGGGCTGGTGATCGCCTCGGTGCTAACCGTGGCCTCACTGTTTTTGTTCCGAGAAGCCAATATCCAACGCGCAACCGCCCAGGATGCACTAAACATCGCAGAGGCTCGCGGGACTGAAGTTGCCGCCGAAAAAGCGATCAGCGAAGCCAATCTGCTGCAAAGTTGGGAAACCCAGGCCCGTTTCTTGCTAGACCTGAGCGAAACACAGTTGGAAAGCGGTATGTATCACACCGCGCTGTTAACGGCGTTAGCCTCATTAGAAAATTACCCGGCGGTGTTCGAGCCGGAAAGCTACGGCCAAGTTTATGAGATATTAGCCAACCCAGTGCAGGAAAGCACGTTCATGTTTCATGGCGCAGAAGATACCCATGTGATCGGGGCCGCCTGGGACGACAGCGAAACTCGTGTGCTGACGTGGGCCGACGATTTCACCGTCCGCGTATGGGATGCCGCCACCAGCGAGCAACTTTTCCAGACAACCCACGACGAACAAGTACGCGGCGCAAACTGGACGGCAGCCGATGACGCGATCCTGAGTTGGTCCGACGATGACACCGTGCGCATCACCCCACTGGATGGCGACGACGTGACCACCTTCGAGCTAACCGGCAGCGTGCTACACGCCTCCCTCAACGCCGATGAATCGCTTTTGCTGGCCTATAGCGCCAACGGGCAGGTTGTTCTGTTCGATGTGGCAACCGGCGATCCGCTGCTGGATTACAATCACGATCTCGAAGTACGCGGCGCAACCCTGCTGCGCGACGGTGCCGCAGTGGTCAGTTGGTCGGAAGATGGCACCATCCGACAAACCGACGTGGCAACCGGGGCGATCTTGTCGGAGATTACAGCCGGGTCGGTCATAGAAGGGGCCATCGTCGATGAAACCGAAAATCGCATTCTCACTTGGACGTTAGACGGGCGCGTGACCGTCTGGCGCTTATCGCTGGGGAGTGCTGTCATCCAGTATAGCCACGATGCGACCGTGCTTGGCGCAGCCTGGAACGCCGACGAAACCAGGGTGTTTTCTTGGGGCGAAGACGAAACCGCCCGCGTCTACGACATCCGCACCAGCGAAGAGATCGTATTACCTCACGATGCCTGGGTCGCCGGCGCACGCTTCGACCAGAACGAACGCCGCCTGATGACCTGGGACTATGACGGTAATATCCGTCTATGGCCGATCACCGCCCGCGAACAGGCCGCCGCGCTCGTCCTCCAACGCGATCAGGCATTGATCTTCGATGCGGTTTTCAGCACGGATGAACAGCGTATCCTTGCCAACAGCGCCGCCGGGGTCGCTTTTGTGTGGGATATTAGCCAGGACTTGCCAACCGTGACGGAACTCCGGCACGGCTTCGGGCAATCGGTTGGGGTGGCGTTGTGGGATCAAGATCAGGACCGGGTGCTTACGACCTCCGTTGATGGGTCCGCCCGGATATGGGACTTAAACTATGTGATGCGCGAACACGTCCTGGCGCATCAGGATTTTGTACAGGGGGCCACCTGGGGCCAGGATAACAGCCGGGTCTTAACGTGGTCTAATGACAGTACCGCCCGCATCTGGCAAGCCGGAACCAAGGCCGAGCCGATCATACTTCCGCACGAGGCCCCCGTTGCCGGGGCGCGTTTCAATGCGGATGAAACGCAAGTCCTCACCTGGGCCTGGGACGGTACCGTCGCGCTGTGGTCTACCGATGGCGAGATGCAAGCCAGCATCCGCCATCCGTCATTTGTGCAGGGGGCACGCTTCGGGGCTGATGAAACCCAGGTGTTGTCGTGGTCACAGGGGGGGGATTTAAACTTGTGGGACACCACCACCGGCGAGCAGATCATCATGCAACAGGCCGGCCCGATCATCGGGGCGCGTTTCAATGCGGACGAAACGCACATCCTGGCTTGGGGGCGACAAGACCACCTGGCGCTATGGGACGCCGCAACCGGGCAGGTCATCCACCAGCTAACCACCAATGGCGCAATCGGTGGGGCAGCCTTTAGCGCCGATGAGGGTATCATTTCCGCCTGGGGGATCAACGGTACGATCTATGCCTGGGATACCGCCAACGGCGACCCCCTTTACACCGCCCAACACGACGCCGCGATCAAAGGCGCGGTATGGTCCGCTGATAAAACGCGCTTGCTGAGTTGGTCTAACGACAACACGGTCCGCGAGTGGAACGTCGCAACGGGCGAAGAAACCCACCGCAAGAACTTTAACCATCAGATCGGCGGGGCGCTATACGATCAGGCCGAAACACGGGTGCTGCTACACCAAGAAGGCGGCACAAACTGGACACGAGGAAGCGCGTATATCTGGGATATGACCAGCGACGAGATCACGCATGAGTTTATCCACCCACGCCGCCCGATACGCGGTGCCCGGTGGGGGCCGGAAGAAGCCCGCGTGTTAACCTGGAGCTGGGATAACACGGTGCGCGTGTGGCAGCTAGACGGCGAAAAGCCACCGCTACGCCTGCAACATCAGAACAGCCCAAACACGTTTGAGGAAGGTATCTGGTATGCCGCCTTGAGTGATGACGGGCGGCAGGTTCTCTCGGTGCCATCCGATGGCACCGCCCGCCTGTGGGTTGTCGATGTGCCGACTTTTATTGAGATGGCACAAAGCCACACGATCCGCGATTTCTATGAGATCGAACAACAAGCCGCGTTCCTCGCCTCGCAAGAATCGCAACAAACCCAACTCGTGGCCGATGCCATCGCCACACCACAACCAAGGCCAACCGATATTCCGATTTTGATAGCCGGCACACAACCCGCCACCCCGCTACCCCCGCCGACCGCCACACCCGCCCGTCAAACGGTTGATGCGACTATCACTACCGACAACACACCACTGATGACCAGCCCGCTTAGCGATGCGCTCCGTATGCGCGTATTGCCAGCAGGGGCGCAACTCACCGCGCTTGCCAGTGAGGGCGCTCAAGCCTACGTCAACGCTGGGGAGCTATACGGCTGGGTAGACACTGCCAGCCTGAATATCGACGTGGAGGCGCTAGAGATGCTACCATCGGCAACCGACCTGCGCCTGAGCCTGTGCGATGTGCCAGACGAGACCTTCGCGGCAACCTGGGCGTTGCATCACTGGCAATTGGGCTGTGCCGAGAACGCCCCCCAGCGCGTGTTAAGTACCGCCCAACCCTACGTCAACGGGATCATGACGTGGCGGTCGGATACACGCTCGATTTTCGTTATCTTACATGACGGGCGTTGGGCAGAATATGAGGACACCTTCCGTCCGGGCGACGAACTCGCCTGTTCTACACCGTATACCGCCCTGGGGTTCGGCAAATTGTACTGCTCAAACCCGCAAGTCCAGGCGTTACTCGGCCCCCCCATCGGGCCAGAACGCACCGCAACGCTAGTCGTGCAGGTGTTTGAAAACGGCTCGATCCTGCAAACGATCAATACCGGGCGTCTGGCGCTGCTGCGCTCAAATGAACTCCGCTTTGCAGACGCCAGCTAGCCGCAAAGCCCTGCGGGTGTAGTGGCGCTAAAGTTTCTTTGGGGATGGGGGTATTCAGGCGAGTACCTGAGTAGTCACGTTTCTAGAAAGAAAGAAGAGATAAACAGAAATTCACTATTTCACATTAGGCTTACGATACAATCTAACCAATGCACGAACACGCGAAAAGGCTATTTACATGACAGACAATTTCCGGGCGTTGGTTCTACGGCAAACAGACGACGAATCGACCACGGCCAACTTTGAAATGCTGACGACCGACGCCTTACCCGACGGTGAAGTCCTGGTCCGGGTGACGCACTCTAGCCTGAACTACAAAGACGGCCTGGCCCTAACGGGAACCGGGAAGGTTGTTCGGCAATTCCCCATGGTCCCCGGCATCGACTTTGCCGGGGTCGTCGTTAGCTCGGACGATAGCGACTATCAACCGGGCGACTCGGTGATCCTAACCGGGTGGGGGGTCGGTGAAAAACACTGGGGCGGCTATGCCGAGTTCGCACGGGTGCCGGCGGCGTGGCTGGTGCCTTTGCCGGGCGAACTGTCCCCGGCGCAGGCGATGGCGGTCGGCACCGCCGGATTAACCGCTATGCTGGCGGTGATGGCGCTAGAGGATAACGGCCTCACACCGCAAACTGGCGCTATTGTGGTCAGTGGGGCAGGCGGCGGCGCGGGTGGGGTAGCGGTTGCGATCTTGGCGACACTAGGCTACACCGTCACCGCCTCTACCGGGCGCGAGTATCTGACAGGCTACCTGAAGCGCCTCGGCGCGTCAAACGTGATCGGGCGTTTTAGCCCCCCTCAACGCCCGATGGCTAGTGGGCGCTGGGCGGCGGCGGTTGATGGGGTCGGGGGGGATACATTGGCGGCACTGCTCACCGAAATTGACTATGGCGGCAATGTCGCGGCCTATGGGTTGGCAGGCGGGCATCACCTGGAAACAACCGTGTTCCCGTTCATCTTGCGGGGGGTGTCTCTGCTTGGGATAGATTCGGTGATGTGCCCGTTTGCACGGCGTCGGGCGGCCTGGCAGCGCGTCGCGTCTACTTTAACGGCGGATACCCTCAACACGCTTGCTACCACCGTGCCGTTATCCGACGTAATGCCGTTGGCGGCGCGTATCCTCAGCGGGGATATACAAGGGCGTATCGTGCTGGATGTGAGCGCCTAGCCATGACGCGCCCCACGTTAGAAGCCCTCATCGCCCATTACAACTTAGAGGAACTCCCGGTCGAAGGCGGGCTTTTCCGGCAGACCTATCGATCCGAGCATATTTTACTGCCGGACCACCTCCCGCCCGGTTATTCCCAGCCCAAGCCCGCCGGGACCGCGATTTTATTCCTGTATACGCCGGATGCAGATTCGTTCTCTGCGATGCACCGCCTACCAACCGATGAGGTCTATCACTTTTACCTGGGGGACCCAGTGCAGCTATTGCTACTCTACCCGCAAGGGCAAACCCGGCGGGTTACATTGGGGCAGGATGTCTTAAACGGGCAAGCGATACAATTCACAATTCCGGCAGGGGTCTGGCAGGGAGCCAGGCTAATACCGGGGGGCGAATATGCGCTTTTAGGGATGACGATGGCCCCCGGCTACACCAGTTCCGATTATGTCGGCGGCGAACGCGAGTCGTTAATCGCGCAGTACCCGGCTGAGGCCGCCATGATCCGCCGCCTGACCCGACCCGATAGCCCGTTACATATGCCAGACGGGTATTAACATAGGGCATTTGCATGTAACGTTCTATATGAAATTCAAAATGCGTAATGTTTGCTGAGGTGGAACCCCGCTATATCCTAATCTCTACCTGAGTAGTTAAGAAAAAAATGCTATCTCACATCAGGCGTATGTAACGACTGCGAGGTTTTGGGGCGTTCAGAACGTCATAGCAGGGTTTGCAAACGGGATCAGCGCCAGTATGACAGCGGTTTGATAGTAATCCTGACGGGTAATCACATCCCCCGTTAGCAGCCCAACGGAGCCGTTCGCTTGTTTGGAGTTCTGCTGCCCGAACACAATATCATCGGCATCGCCTAATTCTTTGCCGCCCTTTACCAACTCCGCCACCTGGCGCGGCAGATAAAACGTTGCCGTCCGGCTACGTCCGATCTGCCCAGCGCCATTTCGGATTACAACCCAGGCGAAAACACTCATGCGGTCAGCCGCTTCGAGTTGGCAGCCCCCTTCGATCCCGACACTATAGGCGGCATCCGGGGTCTTTTCGTGGGCGGCAGAGGCCCGGTTGATGGCCCCCTGTAGGGTTTCCGCATCGGACATCGGTTGGGCGGCCACCCCGGAGGCGACCGCGACCGCTTCCACTGTGTAGGCGGCCTGCGGGAAAATCGCTTGGAACCCGGCGCGAGTGGCGTTAATTTTTACCGGATTAAGTGACGCTACAACAATGGGGGTCATACGGGGCTGTCGCTGCTTTCTATGGGTTGTAGATCATCGCTGGCGGGGGGTGATGTCGGCTTGTTATCCAATACTTTTAGCCGCACCTCCCGGATACGACGGCCTTCAAGCGAAAGCACGGTGATCTTAACCGTTTCGGTCATAATCTGCTCGTTGATCTCCGGCACGCGGTCTAGCATTTTGAAGATATACCCGCCGAGGGTATCGACTTCTTCGTCCTCAAGTGAAATAGCTAGCCGATCTTCGAGATCATATAACGAAATACCAGCGTCAATCCGATACTCATACTCGTCAATTTGTACGATCTCATCGTGTTCGTCCCCGTCATATTCGTCCTGAATATCTCCGACGATTTCCTCTAACAAGTCCTCTAGTGTTACAAGGCCGCCTGTGCCGCCGTATTCTTCCAGAACAATGACAGCATGAATTTTATTCTTCTGGAAGAATCGCAAAAGTTGGTCGCCCGTCATGTTTTCCTGAACGAAATACGGGTTACGCATAATCTCCGCCACAGAACCAACGACGGTATCGCCATTATGCCACACCTCAAGCAAGTCTTTCACATAGACCACACCGACGATATGGTCGATATTGTCTTTGTAGACCGGCATCCGAGAGTGACCGCTAGCTAAGAATACGTCGCGTGCTTCTGCAATCGTGGTGTTTTCCTCAACGGCGATCACGTCAATTCGGGGGACCATCATTTCTTTAACGGTTGTGGCATCAAGTTGCATCACCGAATGGATCATTTTGCGTTCGTTGGCTTCTAGTGCGGCTTCGTTTTCGATCAGTTTCAAAAATCGTTGTTCTGTCACACGGGAGGAAACATGCTTCACCCCGATCAAACGAACAACAAGCGCACTGAACAGATTGATCAGCCAGGTGAACGGGCGCAAAGCCACGCTTAACATGCGCATCGGGCCAGCCATAGATGGGGCCAGCGTGTTGGCATAAGTCTCGCCCACAATCGAAGGCACAACCTCCCCAAACACCAGCACAAATAATGCCAGAGGCAACAACACGACCACATAGAACAAAACCGGTGGGAGTGACGGGTTTGCCTGGGTCAGTGGTAAGATGATGCCATCGACTGCCAGCGCCGCCATGATAAAACGCACCAAAACCAGGCTAACTTGCCCGCCAAGTGCAAACTCTTGCTTCAGGCTTTGGGTATAATCAACCTTGTTTTCGTCCAGGTCCACGTTTGCCAGGGCCGCATACCCCAACGTCATCAACGCATCGACCCCAACTAGCACCAAGATGATCATACCGTTGGTAAGGCTAATGTCTTCCAAGTTACCTTCCTAATGCCGTTTTTCTGACATCCCGGCAAACACAAAAACCGAACAAATCTCCCTAAACGAATCCAGGGCGTGTTCGGTTACATGGTTTTCTCGATGAGATGATCCCGTTACTAGGGTCAGGTTCGGGAATGTCTTCGGACATTTCGATTTCAAACGATTACGGTATTGTTTTGCACAGTCTACAACGAATCCGAGAATGTAGCAAGCACCCCGTTGGAGTAAGGCTGTATTTCGATATTTTGGCGGTGTCCGTTTGATAGGGTGCTGCCCCCACACCCCCGGCAGGATTTTGCAATCCTGCACCTGCCCAATGATGTTCGCTGTTACCTGTGACGGGGTTTGGGGTGAAACCCCGCCAGCTTGCCAGGCTCGCTCAAGATAGACGTTTCTTAGCTTCGTGTTTGGCCCTGGCGACAATCCCCATTAATCCCTGGCCTTTGCCCATAGAGATATTCTTGCCGAAAATATTGAACACGACATCCGAGTTTACCTGTGCGACTTCCTCTAACGGCGCACCAGACAACCCTTTATCCAGGATAACCGCCATCGCCATGGCGCTAAGGCCCTGCGGGTTGAGGACATCGAAATAATATTTGAGCGTGCCATCGGCCTGTTCTTGTGCCCACACATACGCATCGGATTCACACTGTTGAATGTGGTTTTCTTCTGGGTAGGGTTGGCTTGCAATCTCGGCTGGCACGCGCACCTCATCGAATTGATCAGCAAGTTCGATCAGGTATTCGGTGCGCTCGGTGCGATTAGTGATAAAGTCGAAATCTTCTAACAACTCTTGCATTTGCTTGGGTATAACTGGCATAGGTGCCGTTCCTGTGTATCCACTGACATTCTAAACATCATTTTAACACACCTATACCGGAAAATTGCCGTGTATGTGTGCAAAATGTTATACTGCTTTCATGAGCGTTCGCGTATACGATAAATTTGGGACAGACCCGATGTCAGACAACACCCACTATGAAGCTGCCGCCCACGAAGCCAACGCGCTCCCGGTGATGTTACCGGGTAAGCTGGTCGGGCGAGATAAAATACTTGCAACAATTTACAGTGAACTCAAACAAGAACACCCTGTGCTACTGCACGGGGCGGTTGGCAACGGCAAAACCGCCATCGCCGCCACCCTTGCCAGCGCCTACACCCAACAACCCGGCGGGGCATTATGGCTTGGTGTCGATGGCGATAACCTCAACGATCTGATCATCCGCGTGGGGCGGGCCTACAATGATATGGACATCGCCAACAGTGATACCCCACATGGCATGATCGGGGCCGCCGCGACCCTGCTCGCCCACAACAAACCGCTGATCGTGCTAGACGGTAATCCGCTGCTCCCGGCAGTCCGAGAGTTTATTAACAAACTGGCGCATAATCTGCCGGTGATGATTGTCACCGAACAACCAACCGATGCCCCTTGGCAACAGGTCGAAATCCCGCCACTAGACCCACCCAATGCCGTGATGCTATTTCAAGAAAAATCTGGCCTGAGTACGCCCGAAGCCGCAGAGATCGTCCAGGTATTGGGGCATCAGCCGTTGGCCGTGCTAATCGCGGCTGGCACGGCTCGTATCGCCAAACTAGATGCTGCCGCGCTGCTGCGTGCGTTGCAAGGGGCGACCGAGACCACCCCGGCTAATGTCGCCTTGCAAGTCGGGTTTGGGCAGTTACAGCAGGGCCTACAGGGGATTTTGCTCATGCTGGGGGCCACCTTCGAGGGCAAAGCCTCGTTAGAACTGCTCACCATGCTCACCGGCGCACAAACCGAAACCGTGCAAAAAGTGATGACGATTCTCGCGGCCTCCGGTTTTGTGCAGCAAGATATGCGCTACGGTGCCCCCTACTATTACCTACATCCCAGCGTACATCATTACGCCCAACAATACTTACAAGCAGACGGTCGGCTAAACGCACTGCGGCAGAAAGTAAAAGATACCGTTGTCGCCTACGCTAAAAAGCATAGCACCCCAGATACCACCGACCACGACAAACTCACCGTCGAGATGGACACCTTTCTGGCAGCCTCCCACTGGGCCTCAGAACAAGGTGAGGGGGATGTGGCCTCGCAAATTGTCGTCTCACTTACCCAAGCCGGGAACTTCGTCAAAAGCCGTGGCTACCTGCACGATCTGCTTCAACTCAAAGAAAGCGGGTCCAGTGGTGTGAGCGCCTTCCCAGCCAATGCGTATGTGCCGCCAACAGCCGCCGCTCCAGAAGATTTCGATGATGATCCCGACGAAATGTTTGCCGATTCACAAGTAATCGCAGAAAACACCACCGACCTCTCGCCAGAGGAGATGATGCAAGCCAACACGCCAGAGCTTGACCCCACCGACCCGGACAGCCTGCGCGTGGCCATCATGGATGCACGCGGCAACGACGACAAAGCCCGTGAATACGACCTACAAGAGCAACTTGGGCAGTTATTGGTGTCTCAGGGGAAGGTCAACGAAGCCCTCGCCGTCTATAACGAGCTATTGGTCAGCTACGAAGACGACGATAACATTCGTAAAATCATGGAAACCCGCCTGCAACTGGCAAAGTTCATGGTCCAACTACAAAGCTCGCAGGCCGCCGTCTTACACGCTACCCAGGGTGCCAGGCTCGCCGGCGAATTAGACGACGCGCTTTATCAGGCCCAGCTGTTAATCTTATTAGGGGATGCACGCCAGCAGCTTGGCGAAAGCACCGAGGCGATCACCGCCTACTCGCAAGCATTGGGCCTGGCGCAAACTGCGGAACATAGCGACTTACAAGCCACCGCGCAAATGCAACTCGGCTTTGCACAGTTAGACGACGCCGACGCCGAAACCGCCATCAAAACCTGGGAGCAGGCGCTCAAGTTGTGCCGCGAGCTAGAAAAACGAGACTGCGAAGGACGCATCCTGGGCGGGCTGGGTACCGCCTACGGCGACCTCCAACGCTGGGAGGAGGCGCTCAACTTCCATAACTCCGCACTATATATTGCCCGTGAAGTCGGTGACAAAAAAGAAGAGGCGCTACAACTCAGTAACCTGGGCTATGCCGCTAAAAAAGCCAACAAATTGGCAGATGCCGTATTGCGCTACCGGCAGGCGCTCCATTTGGCCTATCAATACGACGAACGCGCCAACATCGTCAGCAATATCGTAGACCTGGCCCGCATCCTTTCGCAGAGTACGCTTCACCTGGATATTGCCGATATGCTCGTCAACGACGCGCTCACCCGTGACCCCAACGACCGCGAAGTGCTAGAGTTGAAACAGTCGATCACCAGTGAGCGCATGATGGCCGTTGCCAATGACATCGCCCTGAAACCGGTCAAGGGCACCGCGCAAGACTACGCCGCAGCCGCCTATTCGCTATTGGAGGCATAATGCTAAAAAACAATTAGGAAAGTTTTGGTCAAGCTTTTGCAAAGGCTTGTGGGGGTTCGGGGGTGAAGCCCCTTAACAGTTACGTCTACTTTGATAAAAAGTGGTGGGGTGTGGGGTGAAACCCCACGATATTATATCTCTACCGGGGTCGTTACTAAAAATCTCCGATTATCACAGCGATAGTGTTTGCTGTGCCAGGGCGCTTACCGGGGCAAACTCGTCGGAGATTATCTCTACGACTGTCCCCACTTCCGCCCAATCGTAAAGCAGTTGGGCGTCGTTATCATAAGACATCACACAGCCAAACGTGGATGGAAACCCGGTTGCCCCGCCGTTCAGATAGCCACCGTTGGGCAACAGCACCGCCCCATGAAACCCGTTAACCAACCCTGGGATCACCTCGTAAATGCCCATAAACCAGTACATTTCCCACTGGGCGCAACCGACATCATCGCACAAGGTATAACTGGAACCGCTAGCGGTCTCCGCATGGTTGAGAATCTGGTAGATGCCCGGTGAGGTCGGCGCGGCGGCCCGTCCCGACGAAATGCTCCAGTTGAACACAAGCTGTTCGTTCTCAAAAGCCCATAATTCCTGGCGTGTCAGGTCTACGACAATTCGCTTATCCGGGATCGGCTCATTCGGCATGGTCACGTCGCGTGTGGGCATATTGAGCGTATCCCCGATAGACAACACATCCAGGTCCCGCCCGGCGTTCTGCTGTTGGATCAGATAGAAGGGTATCCCGGTCTTACGGGCGATCTTGGAGGCGGTATCCCCCGGTTGCACCACATACTGATGCGGGCGATACCGGATGCGCAAATCAACCGACGACTGCCGGGCAGCGATTGCCTCCCGCACACGGTTGATTGTTTCTTCCGGGTTGATGAAGCGATCATCCGCGTCATCGGGCGCGTTAAGCGAGTTCGTCTGCGCGTTGATGAACGGGGCAAAGGCGGTTTCTCGCAGGGATAACCCCTCCGTGCCAACCTCTAACCATGACGTGAACGTCTCACGGTTGGTCGTCCAGTTGATGGTTTCATCCTGAAACGGATCGTAGCCCACCATCGTAAACGGTTGGCTAGCGTAAACCTGCACATCATCGAGCCACGGTGACGGGTCTTGCGCCTCCGGCTGTACCGGCGACGTAAACACATTTAATTCACGTACCTGCACCACTGCTTCCGGCGATTGCTGGAGGGCGGCTAGCGTCGGCGCAATATCTAATAACCGCCCGGCACGCCCCGGCACGCCCACCAGTGTATCGCCCTGCCACTCAAAACCCGCGTTATACGGCGTGATATTCACCTGTTCGGAGATATTCAGCAGGTAATCTTGTACCGCCAGATAGCCGCTATCCGTCAAGGTGACGACCGGCATCACCGGCGTTTCCACCAAACCCACACGGAACGGCAATTCCTCGACGGCGGTGACCGTTTCGGCAACATCAAGTTGTAAGCCCAATGCCTGCGGAGATTTACGGTCGATAACCTCCCCTTCAACGACTATCGCGATCTCCATTTCAGAAAACCACGCTTCGCGCAGGCGCTCGGCGGCCTGTTCCGGCGACATGCGCCCAATATCAACGCCCATCACACTGACATTAGCGTATATCTGGTTGGAGAATAACGCTGTCAGGAAAAACATCATCACAACGACCGCACCCACCGTCAGGCCACCACGTAACAACAACTGCCCCTGCCCGACGTACCAGCGTAAATCCGCCAGCAACAAACGCCAGCGTTCGGACCCCGGCTGATGGGCGGGCTGGCGCTCTTGACGGTCCTGGATATGCTCCCGGCGACGACGTTTACGCGCTAGCTGCCGTTCGCGTGCTTTGCTATTCCGTTTCGGTCCTTGGATATTCACAGCCTATACCTCACGGCTACCAACATGGTTCTACGGCATATTACGTTCTATGTGAAATTCAAAATCTGTTAGGTTTGGTGGGGTTTCACCCCACACCCCACCACTTTTTCCAGAAAAAGTGGACAAAAAGCGTCCATTTTTATTGAAAATACCCCCTCATCGCTTTCTTTGCTTCTTTCTTTCTGGAAAGAAAGAAGAGAAAAGCATAAATCCGCTATTTCACATCAGGCGTATATTATAACGGAACAACCGCAACTGTAGGGACGCTGTGCCCGCCCACCGCGCTAGTTTTCGTCCGGCTCTAAGAACTGTTGCCAGTGCCCATCCATCCCGGCCTCGCTAACGCCATAAAATACACGGAGTTTCTCGTTATTGCGTTGAACTAGATCGTAGCGAACATCATTCCCTCGGCGGTAACTGCGCCATAGGCCGATGTCGCCCTCATCCGACCACTGCACTTGATCGGCGCTGACCGGGTTCATCTCGCGTTGTTTGATCGCGTAGTGCCACAACCGCCGTGCCGATTCTCGCGTGACATTATGCACGATATTCCCGTTACGCAGGTCGCGCATCACATGGTAGGTTGTCCCGTTGCGGCTTTCCGTGCCGATAATCTCGACACCAGCGCGGGGGATGTTGTTCAGGTCGTTGGTTGCCGCCACCGATCCGCCGGTGATTTCTACGCTTGGCTTGGGGGGCAGGCTGTGTTTCTCGGTTAGAAGCGGGTCCACTTTTACCGGGTCCGGTTGGGTGACGGCGGGTGGGGGCGGTGGGGTTTGCTGTCGTTGCGGCTTCGGCTTTTGGCTCTGATTGTTGTTGCGCCCTCGGTTCCGTGATACTTGCTTTTGGGGGGGCGGTGGCGGCGGGGTGGGTTGGGCCGAGTCTGGTTCGGCTACCTCGATTGGCTCCGATTGCGGGGTGCCGACTTGTTGCGCCTCGGCATGACTACCACCACCGCGCAAGACCAGGCTCACAATCTCATCACGGACAGCGAGCGTTGTTTCGTTATCATCCCGCACATAGATTTTATACTCATCAATAGCGTAGGGCGGGTTTTCGCCCTTGGGGACCTGCACGCGGATGATCGACTTGCCGCCAGATTCTAACGTGTCGATCTCGACGCCCAATTCGGGCGATATCATGCGTCCAATCGCCTGCTGCAATTCCTCGATCTGCTTGCTTGGTTTGGGAACGCCCTTAACCGCCGCTTTGGGGTCCGCATTGAGGCCAACATACACCGTCCCGCCGTTGGTATTGGCAAACCCGCACACATCAGAAACCACCGCGTACAGGTGCCCGCCTTTGCGCTGCATAGATTCTTGGAAGGACTGAACAATAGAAATACCTTCCTCGCGGGCGGACTGCACATAATCGTTTTCCGCGCCGCCTTCGTACTCACGCGAGCGTGAAAAGTCGTTACTCTTGAACATTTCCAGCAACGCCTCGAAACTCTTTTCGCCTAGTAGCACTTCGGTTGTGCGTTCACCCACGCCCAGCGTTACATTTTTACCGCGTTGGTCGACAACGGTTTCGAGTGCGTGCGCGTCGCTACCCTGGATGCAGCGCATTTTGCGCGGGTATTCCGGCTTGGTGCCATTGAAAAACCGTTGTGTGCTGCCGCGTCGGTTGCTGCCAAGGTCGGTAATCTCTAGTGCGTGTAAGTGTTCATCCTGCGTGTAAGCGATGCGCGTCTGCCCGCCGAAGTCCATCCCCCGCATCGCAACCCCATGAGAGGCGTTGGCATGGGCGGCAATCACGATACCGCCGGCTGCGTTGATCAACTCGTAGGCGCGTAACACGTCGGATGACGCGCCGACCTCGGAGTTCCCCTCCTCGATAGCCTGAACCGGCACGTTCAACGACATCAGCAGGTGTTCTAGCTCGCGGACGGTTTTGGTCGGCGAGAAAATGCCCAGGATATGAAATCCAAAGGTAGCGGTAAATTCAAACCCAGGCAGAACCAGGATTTTATCGAGTAGGCGTTCGTATTCGGATAGTTGGGATGTCTCGTTTGCATTGGCCCGCCCCATCTTTTTGAGTTGGCGTAACCACTCGATCTCCTGCAACATTGCTGCGTAGCCCCGGACGGTGTTATGGTCCGTAAACGCGATAATATCAAGTGCCTTGGCTTCGGCCTTCTTGAGAATGTCCAGGTAAGATTTATCCGGGTTTTGGTAATCAATTGACCCCGGCGTGTGTAGATGCAAGTCGATGTGGTACCACTGTAATTTCGACTTTTTCTTTGCCACTGTCTTCTCCAAAATATGCAATTGTTAATGGGTTTGACGGTGGAGTGACTTGTACGGCAATAAATATGCATACGGGGTGACATGCAAATGAATGATATGGTTTGGGGGCACCCCCGCAATATTGGTGGTGCTATTTTATCAGGCTATGAAATAAACCTGATAACTCATCTGGCTCGAAGGGTTTGATCAGGAACATATTAGCCCCAGCAGCGGCGGCTTCCTCACTGACATCCAATCCGGATGCCATCACAACAGGTAGCTCGGCGTAAGCCTCATGCTTACGTATGCCGCGTAATACTTCGACCCCGTCCATATCCGAGAGGTGATAATCCATAAGCACAACGTCTGGCTGGAAGTTGTCGAGCAGGCTCATAACGTCGCTTCCGTTGCCAACAGTCTGAATCTCGAATCCGTCGAGTTCCAGCAGCGTTTTTAACAACATGACTGTCGTGTTATCGTCGTCAACCAGTAATACTTTCGCCAAAGCGTTTATACCTCTCTGCTTATCAGATGTTGTCGCATGTGGTTGGCGCTAAGCCAACACTCACCCGATATGTTTTGTTCGGTACATGTACTGCACCGTCATATCTTATTATAGCGCAAGCACTAGCACAGGGCTATAGCGGCTATTTTCGGTGGGTGTATTTCAGACGTTCTATGTGAAATTCAAAATGCGTAAGGTTTGGTGGGGTTTTACCCCGAATCCCACCACTTTTTCAAAAAATGGACCAAAACTTTCACCCATCGAACGCTTTGCGTTCCATAGCATGGGGTCAAGGGGGCGATGCTCTCTTGCGGGGTGTGGGGCATTTTAACCGATTTCGATACACGCCCGCCCTAACCACCATTCACCCACCCCTCATCGCTTTTCTGTTACAATGAAAAACCCGTTCATGGTGGCTTCCCCCCATGCCGGGAACGGCACTTTGTATGGTTTATGGAGGGCGATACGTTGCAATTCGCTGGTTTGCTGGATGTGCTGAAGGAAACCCCCGCCTATCAGAATTTGTTGGCGTACCTGGAGAGTGCCTCCGCTAAAGATAACTTATCGCTGGGGTTGCTGCGATCCGCACGCCCTTATGTGCTAGCGGCGCTCGCGTCGGACTGGCCCGGCCCGGTGATCTACATTACCGCCCGTCCCGATGACGCCTATAACACCGCCGAACAACTCCCCGTGTGGCTACCGCCGAGCCGCGTCACACGTTTTAACGAGCCGCCTTCGATTTTCTACGAGCGATCCGCCTGGGGTGCGAACGCCATCAGCGGGCGGCTAGCGGCCCTGGCTGCATTGTTAGACGAAACGCCCACCCCGCCGGTTGTGGTCACCTCCGCCCGCGCCCTGATGCAACGCACGCTCCCCGCAAGCCACTTTCAACGGGCAACGCTCCGGTTAACGGTCGGTGGGAGGCAAGACCTTAACAAGCTACTGGCACACCTGACGGGAATCGGCTACGAGTCGGTATCGCTGGTGGTAGAACCGGGCACCTACAGCCGCCGGGGTGGGATTGTCGATGTCTACCCGGTGACGGCCAACGAGCCGATCCGCATTGAATTTTTTGACGACGAGATCGACAGCATCCGCAGCTTTGAGCCGGAGAGCCAACGCTCAATCGAGCGCCTGCCCACGCTTACCATCCCCCCAGCCCGCGAAGCCCTACCGCACCTCATGCCGGATCGCACCGCCCATCTGGTTAGCTGGTTCGAGTCGCTCCTATCTGACGAGGAAGATCACACCAGTCCGCTAGTGGACCGAACGAGCTTGGCAGCCGGGGTGCCGTTCGCCTTCCTGGAGCATTATTTACCGTACCTGTACCCCAACCCGGTCAACCTGCTAGATTACGCGCCAGATAACGCGCTGGTCGTTATCGAAGATTGGGACGCGCTGCGCGAGTCGGTGCAGGCGTTAGAAGACGACGCCGAAACCACCCGCGCCGACAAATTCGCCGTCAACGACCTGCCGCCGGACTACCCCCGGCCTTACGTCATGTGGGAACAACTCGAAGCAACCCTGGCCGAACAGCGCACCATACGCTTTAACACCTCCACTTTTATGGACGTGGACGCCGAAGCCGCCATTGGCGTTGGTCCGACGCTTTTCGGCGGTCTGTTTGCCCCCGGCGAACGTTTCGGTGGGATGCTCAAGCCGATGCTGCGGCAAGTGCGCAAGCTCAGCCACGAGCAAGATCGGGTTGTCGTGGTGACCGAACAGTCCAACCGCCTGATAGACCTATGGCGCGAGCAAGAGGGCGATTATATCCCGCTGGTGGATGCTGTCCGGCAGGTGCCGCCGCCCGGCAAACCGCGCTTCGTGCATGGGGTACTACGCGAAGGCTGGTCGCTTATCGCGGCGGACAATACGCGCCTGCACCTGTTTACCGATTCGGAGGTGTTCGGCTGGCGTCGTACCGAACCCCGCCGGCGGCAGGTGGCCCGCCGCGCTCGGACTGGCAAGCAAACTCAGTTCGCGGACTGGCGCGAGGGGGATTATGTGGTCCATCAAGATTACGGGGTCGGGCAGTTTGCCGGCACACGCCGCCGCACCATCGACGGTATCCAACGTGAGTACCTGATGGTGACTTATGACCGGGGAGCGCATCTGTTCGTGCCCATTCACCAGGCGGACCGCCTGACGCGCTATGTCGGGCCAGATGAAACGCCGCCGCCCCTCACGCATCTGGGCAGCAAAGAGTGGCAGAATACCCGATCACGGGCGCAGCACAACGCACAAGAAGAAGCCCGCGAACTGCTGGGTCTATACGCAGCACGGGCCAAGGCCCCCGGTTATGCTTATCAACCGGATACCCCCTGGCAGGCCGAGCTAGAAGCGTCTTTCCCCTACATCGAAACTGATGATCAAATCCGGGCGATCCGTGAGGTGAAAGCGGACATGGAAACCCCGAACCCGATGGATCGCTTGATCTGTGGGGATGCCGGTTACGGTAAAACCGAGGTGGCTGTGCGGGCGGCGTTTAAGGCCGTCCAGGATGGCAAACAGGTTGCCGTGTTGGTCCCGACGACGGTCTTAGCCCAGCAGCACTATCAAACCTTCTTAGAACGCCTATCCGTTTTCCCGTTGGTGGTCGAGCAACTGAGCCGCTTTCGCACGGCGGATGAACAGAATAAGGTGGTTGATCGGCTGGTGACGGGCGAGGTTGATGTGATCGTCGGGACGCACCGCCTGTTATCGAAGGATATTCGGTTCCATGACCTGGGGCTGATCATTATTGACGAGGAACAACGCTTCGGCGTCAAGCAGAAAGAGCATTTCAAGCAACTACGAACGCAGATCGACGTGCTGACGCTGACGGCAACCCCCATCCCCCGTACCATGCACATGGCGCTTTCGGGTGTGCGTGACATCAGCATGATCCAAACGCCGCCAGAGGAACGCTTGCCGGTGATTACACACGTCGGCCCGTTCGACCGCAAGCTGGTCCGGGCGGCTGTGACACGCGAGATCGAGCGAGGCGGGCAGGTGTTTTTCGTCCATAACCGGGTACGGACGATTTATAACGTCCGCAAACAACTCGCGGACATCGTGCCAGAAGCGCGAACCGCTGTCGCACACGGGCAGATGGACGGGCGCACGCTCGGAGCGTTGATGCGGGCTTTTGCACGCGGCGAATACGATGTGCTGGTGTCTACGTCGATCATCGAAAGCGGGATCGATATCCCGAACGCCAACACGCTGATTATCGACCGAGCCGATTGGTTCGGGTTATCGCAGCTATACCAGATACGCGGTCGGGTTGGGCGTGGCGCACAGCAGGCTTACGCTTACATCTTCCACCCGCCCCACAACAAACTCACAGCGGAGGCGTTCGCCCGCCTGCAAACGCTAGCGGAGAATACCCAACTTGGCGCGGGCTTTCAGATTGCGCTGCGCGATCTGGAAATCCGGGGGGCGGGCAGTATTCTATCGACCAAACAATCGGGGCATGTAGCGGCGGTTGGGCTGTTTTTGTATACGCAGATGCTCCAACAAGAAGTAGAGAAGCTCAAGCAAGATACCGAAACCGACCCCGCCCCACAACGCACCGCCTCCGACCGTGTGATCATCGACCTGCCGACCCCGGCCTACATTCCCACCGACTGGCTGCCGGAAATTGCGTTGCGCTTACAGCTTTACCGACGGATGGCCGCTATCGAAACGGTCGAGAACGTGCAACGGATGCGAGAAGAACTGGCAGACCGCTTTGGGCAACTGCCGCCGCCGGTCCTGGGCTTGCTATATCAGATGGATGTGAAACTGCTCGGTCAATTTGCCGGGGCGACTGCCATCCAACACCGCGAGGAATTCGTGCGGATCAAGCTGCCATATCTCTCGACCGTGGATCGCAAAGGGTTTGCTGCTATGCTCGGCGCAGACATCAAAGTTACACGGACGGCGATTGAGATGCCGCTTTATGTCGATGATATGGGGGCCTGGCAGCCGCGCTTACTGGAGATACTGCGTAAATTAAGCGCCGGGATGCCGCAGCGAGTTGGGATATGATGATGGTCAACGTTAACCAAGGGGAATTAACCGATGTTTGGGGATAATACAAGTTCGCGCTGGCTGGCTATCGTCGGGGTAGGGGTGTTGCTCTCGACCTGTGCGGCCTGTATGTTGGTGCTGGTCTTACTCACATCCGCTTATGGTGGGCAGACGATCCGTTTACGCAACCCATTTGCGCCACCCGCGCCGCCAGTCGTTAGCAACAATACACCCTCCGAGACGATCAACAATAGCGGCACAGCACCCAACCAGACCAACAACAGCGGCACAGCACCCAACCAGACCAACAACGGCGGCAACGTCGTCAACACTAGCGGCGATGCTGCCGCCTTCTTACCGTCGCTGAGTGGCTACACTCGCGCTGATGCCAGTTCGATCACGGGGGCGCTGGATTTGGTGATCGGGGCGGATTTCTCCGCACAGGCTGCCGAGGGCGACAGCTTCAGCGCCCAAAGCCTAAGCGGGATCGCAACCTCTATTCTGGTATCACGGTTGGATGAGTTCATCCAATGTTACCAGCGATCCGGGGCGGTTGATGGGCGCGTGTACATCAAAGCGGATGTGGCGGCGGTGCTTAGCGGGGCGATCCCACCGATGGGGGCGGTGGTCGTTGCTAATCAGAATCGCCTGCGAGATAGCCTGGTCGGGTGTGCCGTCACTCCGAATGACCCCAACAGCTTCAGCGCCCAATCTGCCAACCAACCGTGCGGCAACATCGGGAATTTTGAAGCCAACGGCGAAACGCTCACCTACCTGTATGCCGGGTCCGCTACGGATTTTTGTACCGCAGTCGAAGCGCACTTCAGCGCCTACGGCAGCTGATCGCTACCGGTTAAGGGCTGGCAGCGTTCGTTAGTTTCCGCTAGTCACCGGAATCTGTATTTCGATCACGGATCGGGCATCGGTTGCCGGGTCGCCAGACTGCAAGAACACCTTACGAAACGACCCGTTGATGCGGTAGTCGTGTTGTTCTAGCCACATCCCCAGCGCCGTGATCGCGGTGTGGCTATCGTCCCAGCGCCCGGCATAAACCAGGCACGCCATCGTTTGGACGGCGGGCAACGTTCGGAGAGCCAACGCCTGCCCACTGCTTAGCGATTGGCCGCGCTTGGTGCGCCCGTCCACCACATACCCGGCCTCGTAGGGGAAGTCGGCGCGGGTATCGTGTAAGATGGTTAGCATGTGCTGACGGGTTTTGACCTGATGCCGCGCCACGTATAGCTCACAAATATGCTGATGATGATCGTCTAGCGTGCGACTGGCTGTAAACAGATACGGCTGGGCTGGCACACGCTTGATCGTCACGCGGTGGGCGGGTAGGTCACCGCGATCCGCGAATTGCTCCAGGCGGGCTTCAAGCTGACGTAAACGGGCGATCTCCTCGCGCACCGTCTGGATAATCTGTTCGCGGCGGTCGGCCAATATATTCCAGATTTGGTCTTGTGTGATGTGTCGCTGTTGCAAGTCACGAATTTGATCGAGCGAGAACCCCAATTCACGCAGCACAATAATCTGATCGAGCCGGGGGATTTGCTCGGCGCTGTAATACCGATAGCCGGTATCCGGGTCCACATGGGCCGGCGTAAACAGATCGATCTCATCGTAATAGCGAAGCTGGCTCACCGCGATCTGGGTCAGGGCGGCGAACTCACCGATTTTAAACATTAGTCCAATGGCGGGGGCGGGACGGGCAGCGCGTCAACATCCGTTTCGGCCCAGGCCGCGCCACTTTCCGGGATCATATCGGGGATGCCATCGCGAACCGGGTATTTATGTTGGCTCGCCTCGCAGACCAGCCACCACCCATCCCGCGCTACTGTGAGCTTGCCGGGGTCGTCCCCCTCCATGTGAACACCAACCGGGCAGCGCAGAATATCGAGCAGGTCCGGTGAAAGTTTTGGAGTGTCCATAGCGTTCTATTATCCTTAATTAGTCAGCGACAATACAGTTACCTTTTTGGTAACTACTCAGTCTGCCCCCCACCCCGGCGCTAAAGCGCCACCCCTCCCCCACTATCGCCGCTAAAGCGGCGG
>DAOTUA010000110.1:0-8973 GCA_034437355.1 Anaerolineae bacterium
CCCGCCGGTCATGCGGCGGATCAGTGACGCGACCATTTTGATGTATGCCTGGCTCGCGCTCGCCTTCGGATCGTAGCTGAAGACGCTCATGTGATTGTGGTGCGAGTAGGACACCGCCTCATTTTGGGGCACAACGCCGCACAACATTTGACCGAGGACGGGATGGCCTTCGAGATCCGCTAGCAAGTCTTTGTGACCGCGCACGCGCTGGTCCATCTTGGTCACCAGCACCCCGCTGACCCGCAAATTCTGCACGCGCCAGCCGTCACGAATATCGTTGATCTTGCCGATCACGCTCAGCAAACCGACCGTTTCCAGATAGCGCGGCTCGACCGGAATCAGTGCGTCGGTTCCGGTGACGAGTGCCATTTCCGTGAGCAGTGAGAAGGATGGGCGCGTATCAATCACGATGGCGGCGTACAGGTTGGCGATTTTCGAGAGCGGATCACTGAGGCGGTAAGGTGCGCCCGCTGTGCCCTGAAGTTCGCGCTCAGCCTGCTCTAGCGCCGATGAAGCGGGCAGGATATGTAGGTCGTCATCCCAGGCGGAGGACACGATCACGTTGGTGAGGGTCTGCGGAGCCGCTTCGCGGTCGGACATCAGCACGGTGTACAGGCTGTCATCTGAGCCGAAGTCGCTGCGTCCAGTGGTAACGAGTGTGGCGTGCGCCTGCGAGTCGGTGTCGATCAGCAGCACGCGGGTATTCTGGGCGTTGATGTGGCGCAGTAGCCGCACCAGTCCGAGCGCGATATTCGTTGCGGACGTGGTCTTGCCGACGCCGCCCTTGTGGTTGGTGAGTACAAAAGTGGGGGTTGTCATTTAAAGCCTCCAACAGCATCAAAAGGTTGAGTAAAAGCCACCGGAGGTCGGATGTGTGCTATACTTCGTAACGAAGCGTTGCTGCACCGAAGCCTCGTGGTGACGCTATCCGTCTGGGGGAGAGGTTAGGTGAAACTTCTTCTCCCCTCAGTGCGGGTTATAGCCTGAATTGGAGACAGACGAATTAGATTAGTGATGCTCTTGGAGAAAGTTCAGGAGATGTGACTTATTGGGGAACTGCATGTGGTGGGAGCTTGCGAGTGCCGTGAATACTGCCTTGCTTTGTTCGGAATAAGTCCCAGAAAGTTCAAAGACTGAACATAGCGTTCAGCCCAACCCACAAAAAACGCCCTCATACGGGGCGTTTTTTGTTTTTTCATACCCTGTTTTCAGTGGAGTTTCCACACGCTGGGGAGGGCTACGCCACGCTCACGGTGCTGGGTCGGGTATGGGGGGAGGAAAATAGTCATTGTACTGCCTCCAAAATTATGGTGATGCCAACTTTGACGGGTACAAAGGACGCACGCCGTTTCGCATTTAGCTTCGGATACATCTGTTCGATACTTGTGGGTAATGATTAGCACAAGGGGAGAAGGAAGACAAACTTCGGCAAGCATGGCTATTTGTACTTTGCATGTGAGTGTTAAGCCCCCTTCTCCCATCGCTTCGCAGGGTTCGCATCGCGTGATTTAGCCCCTCTCCCAGTGCCAAAGGCACGTTTGGGGTGAGGGCCGTGTCGTTCACGAGCAGGTGTTGATCCCCGCTGGCAACTAGCTCTGCACATGTCGCTGTGGGTTCCAGTATCGAACGTATTTCAGGTTGGCGACATCCCGTCCTCACACTAAAATAAAGGGGAAACTTGGCCTACCGGAGCAGCAGCCGACTGATGACCAACCTACCAAGCAAACATATTTTCCTTAGCTATAGTCGCCGTCAATTCTACTTTGCAGAGGCGGTCGTCCTCGGACTACAAGAGGCCGGGATTGCTGTGTGGTTCGATGTTCAGCAGCTTGGCCCCGGAGTGCAGTGGCGCGAGCAGATCGCCAAGGGGCTGGACGAAGCGGGTGGGCTAGTGATGGTCGCGTCAGAGGCGGCTATCGTGTCGAAGTATGTACGGGGAGAGTGGGAGCCGATGATCGACACGGGGCGACCGGTGTACGTGGTGCTGTTCGAGGCGTGCGAGCTACCCCCCAAACTGCGTGATAACGCCGTCGCCATTATCGACATGCGCGGCAAATTCGGGTCAGGGCTGCGTAAGCTGAAGCGTGCGGTCAACGGCGAGACGATACCCCCTCCCAAACACCTGCCGTCGAATGAGCCGTTCGGGTTACCGGGGCGCGTGCCACTGGCGGTCGGCTTTGTCGCAGCGATGATGATGATTGTAGCCACGGTATTGGTATATATGGTCGTTACAACGTTTAGAAGCGACCTGCTAATGACGTATATGGCGGTGACCCTAGAGGCCTACCTGCTTTACACTGTCGCGTGGGCGATGCTGCGCCGCAGATATCAGTTCATATCCGTCTGGCTGTTATTGAGTGTTGCCGCCATTAGCTATAGCCAAGTATGGCAAATTTACCTGCCGATTTTGGCGGGGCTACTCGTTTTTCTGTTCGCGCCGGGGTGCTATCGCTGGTTGCCGACCGGACAGGCCCCCAAATGGATGCGCCGTCGCTATAGGGCTGTGGCTGCGCCCACTATACGCCAGACATCCGAAAACCTCGACCAGTTTGAAACGCCAAACCCACAGCGGTATCGCCTAACCTACGAACCAGCGGATAAGTGGATTGCCGAGCAGGTGCGGGCGGCAATGGACGATGGCGGTCATCAACTGCTGGCGGATGAGATGCCCTCTCGCCCGGACGACCAACACATTGTCGTATTGTCCAACGCAACCCGCGCAGGGGATGTGCAGGCGATCATGCAGCAGGACCCCACCACGCTAACGCCTGTCATCGCTAGCAATATCAACGTGCGGGCGGTGATCGATGACGTTGCCAACTTCCAATTCATCGACTATCGCACCCATGCGCGTGACCAACTCGACGCCATCGCCACCCTCTACCGTCACCCAAACGCTGCCCGCCTGATCTACGGCACGAGTATCACCCCGCTTAGTTTGTCGATGTTGTTGTATCCGCGTGGGGTAAGGCGTTTCAGTGGAGTAAACCACGCGGTCGCGATTTACACTTTCGGTATTGGATTCAGCTTCCTTTGGTTCAGCTTGCCGATCATCCTAGAAACCGGCCTCAGTGATCGGGTGTCGCTGATATATGCGCTGTTCGTTGTCCTGACGGTGATCGTGGCGGGGCTTCACGTCTGGCAGGGAGTGCGCGTGCGGCAGCGAGCTATCACACGGCTGCGCTACCAAACAGAACTGGCTATCATAATCGGGCTGAGCCTGTTGTTGGTACTGATTACCTCAGATCTCAATGTTCTGTTGTATTTCGGCGGCCCACAGTTGATCTTACTCGTTGTGAGCCATAAGCCATTGGGAAGATGGCTCCCCCAGCAAGGGCTGCGCCGCGAAGGGGGACGGCTCCCCTTGGTTAGCCATCGCGCAGAGCATATTCGCGTGCTGCGGGACGTTGCCATCGTGATAGTGTTCATTGCGCTTCTTCGGACGACGGCCTAACCTTTTCGGTAATCCAGCATAGGAAAACGGCTCATCATGAGCGACCCAGCCGATAGGCATCGTCATCAAAACGGATTTGGCTTTCGCCGTCCAACAGCCCGCCATCGATAATGTTCTCATTGCTTATGAGCATGAAGGGTACACATGAACCGCATGATTGAAGGAGCTAAATCACGCGATGCGAACCCTGCGAAGCGTGGGAGAAAGGGGCTTAACACTCACATGCAAAGCACAAATAGCCATGCTTGCCAAAGTTTGTCTTTCCTCTCCCACAAGGGGAGAAGGACCGAGGGTGAGGGCCAAACGCCACGCACTTGCCTTAACTTGATGCCTATGGGATGGGTGGGGGATTCAAGCGAGCTACCTGAGTAGTCACTCAACAGCGCCTAGAAAAATTTGATGCAATTACCCTGTTAGCGCGGGCAGGGCTTTTGCACCAACTTGAAATGCACCCCGGGAAAGAGATCGGCTATTTCACATCAGACATATGATAAGCTAGAGCGTGTTGAGCATGTACAATATATTCAAGGGAGAATCACATGGGTATAGAAGTTCACTGGATCGCACATTCCGCTTTCATGCTAGATATAGACGGGCACCACGTCTTGATTGACCCCTTCATGACCGGCAACCCGCTTGCCAATGCCGCCCCCTCCGATTACACCCCGGAAATCATCCTGCTCTCGCACGCCCACGGCGATCACCTGGGGGATACAGTCGATATTGCCAAAACAAGCGGGGCGCAGGTCATCACCAACTTTGAGATCGGGGCGTGGCTCGGCGGACAGGGGGTCGAAAACGCAAACGGGATGAACCCTGGCGGGGCTATCGACCTGGGGTTTATGTCTGTCAAATGTACCCGTGCCTTCCATAGCTCATCCTTCCCAGATGGGCGCTATGGTGGCGTACCGATGGGCTTTATCATCACCGCCAAGGCTAGCGACCTTGTGATCTATTTTGCGGGCGATACCGATCTGTTTACCGATATGAAACTCTTTGCAGAGGCCGGCCTGGACCTGGCTATTCTCCCCATTGGCGATCACTTCACCATGGGTATTGATGATTCGCTCCGGGCGGTGACGCTACTCCAACCCGATTTTGTTATGCCAATGCACTACAACACTTTCCCCCCCATCGCCCAGGATGCTAGCGGGTGGGCCGAGCGTGTCTACACAGAAACCAGCGCCACCCCGGTTGTGCTGGATCCCGGCACGCATTACACACTGGAATAATGCGGACCCGCACCCGCCCACACTGGACCATCGCCGCTGTGTTGGTGTTATTTGCGCTGCCGGCGGTGCTATCGGTTTGGTCTGGGCGATGGGCCGCCCAGCAGGGCAGGGCCCTGGTCGGGGGGGCGCTCCCGGTATTCCACGCACAGACCGCCCACGACGAGATCATCACCTCCGATGATCTGCGCGGCGGCGTGACCGTACTTAATTTCTGGGCGACGTGGTGCGGCCCTTGCCAGGCCGAAATGCCATTGTTGCAAGCTGTTCATGCGCCTAACGATGGTGTCCGGGTGATCGCCATCAACAACGGCGAAGGCCACGAAACGGTTCTCGCTTACGCACAGGCGCTAGGGCTGACGTTCCCGCTAGTGCTAGACCGATCAACGCGGCTGCAACGGGCATTCCACATTTACGGCTACCCCACCACTGTTTTTGTAAATGCCACCGGCACGATCTACGCGATACATACCGGGGCGCTTTCCCCAGAGCAACTGGCACGCTACTTAACAGATGCGCACGAACCCCGGTTGAAGAAATAACAATAGCCCACAGGCCAGGGCTATTGCATTTACATCGCGACGACGCTATCCGGTACGACCACAGAATAACAGTGACGGGTTTAGGCAGCGCCCAATGATCATCGCTGTCACAGCGTAAAAGCTGTGGACTTCAGACAACAGCGACTTGTGTTTTAACGATGGCCTTGCCAAAATAGACTTTGATAATTCGGTTGGAGCGACCATGCGCTTATTTATCTGTACGGACCCCACCGACGACGCCCACCTGGACCGGTTGACGGATGCGCTCGACGGCTACCGCATGACGATAGACATTGATCGGATGATCGGACACCAAGATAGCCGCCCGGCGCTTCAGGCCGCCATTCAAGATTGTACCGCGTTCGTGTTTGCACTCACCCCAAACACCGTTCTCAATCGCCGCTGCCATTGGGAGTTCGCCCAGGCCCTTTACCACGAGCGCCCGGTGGTGGTCGCCATGCTGACCCAGGTCGATCCCTTCCCCCAGGCGCTACAAGAACATCTCATGGTCGATATGCAAGCCGCCGACGCCACCGAACAACTGCTAGACGCGCTCTATGTGGTCGGGGCGACCCCGCCGTCTGTTTTGGTACAACTCTTTCGGAACCGATTACTGCTAACGATTGTCGTCCTGCTCGGTTTTATTGCCGCCTACCTGCTAGCCGGGCCGTACAGCCCCTACCGCGATCAGATTACCAATACGCTGATCGGCGTGTTGCAGGTCGCAGACCGAGCCGACAGTATTTACGACCCGCCAGACCCCAGGCCAAACCCTACCCTCATCGCACAACAAGCCCCGCTGCAACAGATGACGCTCTCCGCGAGTGCAAATGTGATCTTCCAGGAGGGGCAGAACCTCGCCCGCACCGGCGACTATAACGCCGCCATCAACGCCTTTAACCGCACACTGGAGCTAGTGCCGGGGTCGGTTGGGGCGCACATCGCACGCGGGGCGGCCTATCTCGCCACCGGAGAGGCAGACGCCGCCTGGGGCGATTACACCCGCGCTATCGAGCTATCCCCCGGCCTGGCCCTGCCCTACATCGCACGCGGCGAGTTCTTTTTAACGGTTGGCAACCCCGTTGAGGCGCTGGCAGACGCCGACGCCGCGCTCGCCATCGAGCCGGATAACGTCCAGGCGCATATCTTACGCGGGCGGGCGTTCACCTTACGCGGGGAGGTCGAAACCGCGCTGATGTCGCTTTCACGCGCTATCGAGCTAGACCCACAAAGCGCCGCCGCCCACACCTACCGGGGCGATGCTCATCGCGAGCAGGGCAATCGCAAGCTAGCTCGCACCGATTACGACACCGCCCTACAACTAAACCCACTCTCTGCGCTGGCCTACACCCGGCGCGGGCTGCTGCTCCAAGCCGAGCGCAACCCGGACGCCGCGCTAACCGACTTCGACCGCGCCCTCGACCTTGCGCCCAACGACGCCACCGCCCGCGAAGGACGCGGCGAGATTCTGCTGGTGCGCGGGGTGTTCCCACGGGCGATTGCCGATTTCACCCACGCTATCCGTATCCGGCCAAAGCGCACGGCGCTCTATCTGGCACGCGGGCGGGCCTATCGGTGTGATGCCGACCCCGCCCTGGCTGTTGCCGATTTCACCCGCGCCGCCGACCTGGACCTGAACACCACCGCCGGCGCACTCAGCCGGGCCTCAACCTATCAGTGTACGGGCGTCCCCACCCCCAACCTGGACCCGCAACGCATCGCCGCCACCGACCCGAACTTGAGCGCAGCCTACCTATACGTCGCCTCCGCGCTGGTGCGCCGGGCAGATGACCACCGTGCCGCCGGCGATACAGCCGCGACACTCACCGACCTGACAACCGCCATCCGCCTGACGCCATCTTACACCGAAGCCGCCGCGCTCTATCATCGGCGCGGGGCCTTACAGGAAGAGCGCGGCGAATACCTATTGGCCCAGTCCGACTATGCCACCGCCACCGACATCATGCCACAAAACGCCGTTTATCAGCTAGACTATGGGCGGATGTTGGCCCGTGCTGGCGAGACGGACGCAGCCATGCGCCGTTACAACCGTGCGCTTAACGCCGACCCGCGCCTGGTCGGGGCGCATCTGGCCAAAGGCGACCTCTACGCCGCCACCGACCAACCCGCCCTGGCACTAGAGACATACACCCGCGCCTACTATATCAACCAGGACCACCCGCCCACCCTCACCCGGCGGGTGCAATTACTCGCATCGCTTGGTGATTGCAACGCCGCCGCCGCCGACCTCACCCGGTTAACCGAAACCTTCCCGGATACCCCGAACCTGCCCACCCTCACCACCACCTACACGGCGGCTTGTGCCCCCCAGGAGGAAACATCATCATGAATAACAATCGTCGTTTTGGCACGTTAGAAGTGATCTTTGCGGTGATAGCCGTCGCTTATGTTAGCGTGGCGCTGTTCAACCGCGAGCGCGACAATATTATTGAAAAAACTATAGTTATAACCGATAGTGCCACCGCTATCCCGATCACGGCGACGCCGGCCTCATCACCTTTAATTGCCCTCGAAACGCGCACCCCCGAAGCCAGCCAACAATGGTACGAACGGGCACAGCTTTACCTGGAAACCGGCGACACCGGCGCAGCCCTGGCCGATGTCGAAACGGCGCTAAGTTTCGATTCAAATAACCCGGCCTACTTCGTATTGCGCGGTGATATTTATATGCAGATGGGCTTACCTCAAATGGCGATGTTCGATTATATCTCTGCAATTGAAGCCGACCCCACCCAGGCCACCACCTTCATCAAACGGGCCGAGGCTTACCGCGCATTAGGCGACGATGACGCCGCCCAATCGAACTATCAACGCGCCTTTGCAACGGATACGATCACCACACAAGACCAGATCGTCGTTTATTGCGGCATGGGTGATATAGACGAAAATTTGGAAGCCCGCCTGGATTTCTATTTATCTGCACAGGCCCTCGGCCCCCTCCCGCCAGATTGCGCCGACGCGCTCGCACGTGACCAACGCGATACCGGACAACCACAGGCCGCCCTGCAAACGTACAATCAATTACTCGAACAACACCCCGATCACGTTCCCGCACTGATCGCACGCGCCCAGCTGCATACTGCCGCCGGGCGCTACCAGAGCGCCATTACCGACCTCACGCGCTCGTTACGGGTAAGCCCAGAAAATGACGTGGCGCTCAATAATCGGGGGTTCGCCTACAACAAGCTAGGCAACTACGACCGGGCGATTGCCGATTACACCGCCTCGCTCGCCTATGAGCCAGATGACCCGATCACGCTGCTGAATCGCGGGTCCGCTTACCAAGACCGGGGCGATCACCAACTTGCCATTGACGATTTCACAGCCTCTATCGACCTGGACGACACCAATCCCATTTCGTTTAATAACCGGGGCCTGTCTTATAGAGCCTTGGGCCAGAACAACCTGGCAATTCAAGACTACAACACCGCGATTGAGCTGCAACCGGAGTCGGAAGCGGGCATCGAATATTACAATCGAGGCTTTTTGTACTATCAAACCGACCGCTACGTCCTCGCGCTAGAGGACTTCCGAACCGCAACCGAATTGATGCCCCAAGACCCGGATACCTGGCTGATGCTGGGCGATACTTACGATCAACTGGGCCGTACTACCGAAGCCGCCAGCGCGTATCAGTCGCATATTTCGGTGGCGGCAGACGCCAACCAGCCCGCAAACCAACGCGCTCTATCATACGGCAGTGATACCAACGCTCAAGCCAATGATG
>DAOTUA010000111.1:0-10493 GCA_034437355.1 Anaerolineae bacterium
CCAGAAAAAGTCGACAAAAAGCGTCCATTTTGTCATCCAAAATGAAGGTTTAGACGATTTTCATAGCTAAAGTTTTGGTCAATATTTTGTAAAAACTTGTGGGGGTTCGGGGGTGAAGCCCCTGAGCAGTTACCTTTTAGTTTGAAAAAACGCAGTGTTATGAGATAATCCAATTTGATTTTAACCATTAATGCGTGGAACGTAATGCCCAGTTTATATTTTGCATATGGCAACAATATGTCTAGCGAATCTATTGGCGAGCTATGCCCGCTAGCGGCCCCCATTGGGCCGGCGGTGCTTCATGATCACCGGTTAGCGTTTACGCGGCAGTCGCGTAAGTGTGACGGCGGCGTTGCCGATGTCATCCCAGCGGTGGGGATGTGCGTTTGGGGCGTGCTGTACAACATCACGAAACAGTGCCAGGTCGCGCTGGACTTGAGCGAAGGCAACGGGACCCGTTACATTCGCCAGATGATTCAGGTTCAGACAGTCGACGGAACCGTACAGGAAGCTATCGCGCACAAGGTGATCGACCCGGTATTCCCGGAACTAACGCCAACAGAACAGTATATCTACATGGTCCATGAGGGGGCGGTTGCACATAAGTTGCCGGATGACTACATCGAGTTTATCCGTGGGTTGTGGAAGCTACGGTCTATCCCCGGCCCCTATCGGGGAGGGCTGCGTGTGGTCGGATACGTAGCGGGTTATGCCTTACACGTCCACCCCGCCGATATTCCGGCTGATGTCCGGCAAGTGCGTGTACAGTACACCGACACGGAGCAGTTGATCGCTGTGCTTAACGACCGGAAGCTGGCCCCTGGTACTTGCCGCGTGGGGGATGAAGTGCGCGAACGGCTCCGGTTACCGCGTGGGTTATACGGCGCGACAATCCAAACTCGCCGCGCCTAGGTCGCCAAAGCACTATCAACGCCAATAGCCGATCAACGCGCCTCGGTGCGGTAGTCGTTGCGCGGTGGAGAGAACACATCAATTAGCACGCAAACTTCGAGCGCAACCCCTTGATGAGCTACGCCACCCGGTATCGCGTAGCTTTCCCCGGCATTTAAAACCCGTGTTTCGTCACCAATGGTCAGTTCTAGCTTGCCAGATACCACATACCCCACCTGATCATTCATGTGATCGTGTTTGGGTATGACAGCCCCTTGCGCCAGCCGAAACTCGCACAGCATGGCCTCATCGGTGGTGCCCATCGTGTGGCGCGTTACGCCCGCCATCATTTCGACCGGTTCTGTGTTTTCGGTGGTAATGAAATAACCATCTGCCATTTTAGTTTTCCTATTGTTATACCGATATGTAAAGACATCATATCATGATCCGAAACGGTTCGGTTAGGATGTCGCTAAAATCGGATCATATCTCGACATTTAGCAGGCAGATATAAGTACACGATAGCGTGTACTGCATGGATTATTGCCAGCGGTAACGACTCAGGGGGTTCACCCCCGAACCCCATCAAGCTTTTGCAAAAGCTTGACCAAAACTTTAGCTGTGAAAAGGTGAACATGGCCGAAAGTGGTAAAACCCCTCCCTACCCCCGCTAAAGCGGCGATAGTGGGGGAGGGGTGGCACTTTAGCGCCGGGGTGGGGGGCAAGCTGAGCAGTTACGCTAGCGGATGCCTAGAAAGGTGTTCCCTACGGCTCACAGGGGTTTTGTAGGGACAGGATTTTTCCCGCCAGCCAGCTAAATCCGATCGCCACGTTATTCTGTAGTCGTACCAGTAAGCGTGGCTTTACTCTAAATCAGACCAGTTCTATACCGTAAAAGATGATGATGAGTGCCGCCAATATCAGCAACACAAATGCGATCAAACCATACGGAAACAGAACCAGAAAGAACATCAACAGCGTGGCGGTATTGTTCCGAAAACGGCGTAACATAACGATTAACGGGATCGGCCCGGCCAGAGCAAGCACCAGCCCAATTCCAAGCGCCTGTAACGCATCGATCCCATAGCGGTACGCATAAGCCAGGTTCAGTTGCTCGCCGCAAGCCTGCAAAGTGGATTCCGCACCGCGTAGGCAATCGATCCAATCGGCAGAGCCAACCGCGAAGATGCCGAGCGTTTCGTAAATCACAAACCACCCGCCCAAAGCCAACACCGCCCCACCGAAGGCGACTGTCCATAACGGGCTGGGTTCCTGTGAGTGTGTTTGTACATCACCGTTAGATTGTGGGTCAGGGTCCATCGGGGTTGCTTATCCTGTGTTATCGTCTTTTGATGCGGATTGCTCGGCGCTGGATGGTTCCTCATCACGCTCGGTTACGGATGGGCGCGGTAGCCGCTGGCGGGGTTGGTCGGTGAGAGGCAACTCTGGCTGGCGCACCGGCATATCGTCTTGTTGCTGGGCTTGTTTGATGAGATCGTCAAATTTCTTAATCCACTTATTCGCGTCGCGCTTGCGCTTGTCGTCGGCAGCCTCCATGAGTTGGGCGGCCTGTTGCATGTACGTTTTAGCCGTCTGGTTATCCTGTTGACGATGATAGACCAGCGCCAGATAGTATGGGGTTTCGGCTTGCATCGGGTTGATGGCGCGTGCTTTGGTGAACCACTTCAGCGCCGCTTCCCATGCTTTATCGCGGAAGGCCAACACACCCATGCCGTAAAGCGCCAGCATCTCACCATCGTGGATTTGTAGCGCCTGCTCGAAATTATCACGGGCTTTATCCGGGATGTCGTCTTGCATGTAGAACATCCCCCGGACGGCGTAATACTCCGAATTAACCGGCAGCAGCGTGATTGCAAATCCGATCTTGTCGATGGCGTCCTCTAAATCCTGGTTGTCGTAAGCATCCAGGGCTTGTGCATAGTATTCGTCCGCCTCAAAGCGCGTCAGCCCCAGGCGTTGAGATAGGTAACTCATCATGTAGCCCATTTAATACACTGTTATGATGAGTATAGTTGGAAGCCAAAGCGCAATGCAACTCATAATCTCTACAGGTCGTATATCGAAATCGGTTGAAATGCCCCCGTCTCGACGCTAAGCGACGAAAGGGCTTTTACGTCGTATGAGCGTTCCGCTTCCCTCCACCGAAAAGCACACACGACACGAAGCCGCCACGCTACCGTATTTCACGCTCGCCGTGCTACAATCGGAAACACTATCGGAATACGAAACGGAGGCAACCATGTTTCGACAAGGTCTTGCGCGGTGGATGCTCGTCACCGGGCTGTGGATGGTGGGCGCGGTCGGGGGGGGGCTGGCCCAGGATGGCTATCCCCCGGTCGAACAATTGACGGTCAATGTGATTAACGTGTATCCACATGATACGACCGCCTTTACCCAGGGCTTATTAGTGGGGGATGATGGGCTATTGTACGAATCGACGGGACGCTATGGCGCATCTAGCCTACGCTCGGTTGAGGTCGAAACCGGGGCGGTGCTGCGCCGCTACGACCTGCCGGAAACTTTCTTTGCCGAAGGGCTGGCGCTGGTTGAGGATCGGCTCTATCAGATCACCTGGCGAGAACAAACCGCTATCGTTTACGAGTTAGCAACCGGGGCGGAGGCCAACACCTTCGAGCCATTGGGTACGTATCAATATGGCGGCGAAGGTTGGGGCCTGTGCTACGATGGCGATTCGCTTTATATGAGCGACGGCAGCAATACCATTTCACGCCGCGACCCAGAAACATTCCAGGTGATGGCAACTTACCGCGTGACCCTGCACGGCGCGTTTATTGACCAGATCAACGAACTGGCATGTGTGGGCGACGACATCTACGCCAACCTGTGGCAGAGCGATACCATCATTCGGTTTGATAAGTCCGACGGAGCCGTGAATGCCGTGATCGACGCTCGCGGCTTGATCTCGCCCGACGAACGCGCCGCTTTTGGTAGCGGGGCGGTACTAAACGGGATCGCATATAACCCGGAAAGCGAAACGTTCTACATCACCGGCAAACTGTGGGACCGTCTCTTTGAGGTCACGTTTGAGCCGGTCGGGTAGGCGTCAGGGGCGGATGGCATAAAACACGAGCCCGGCCTCCGGGTTGCGCGTTGTTAGGATGGTGCCATCTTCCGCAAATGCGGCCTGCTGCACCGCCCCACCGAACAGCACGCTTGCATTATCCAGCGGGGTTTCGACCAGCGCGGTATAGTCATATAACCCGATGCCGTCTGTACCAGCAACGGCTAGCGTGGTCGGTTCGGTCGGATTAAAGGCGGCATCAGTCAGCGTGACGGTATCCGGGCGGGTTAGCAGGCGGCGTTCCTCGCCAGTGGAGGCCGTCAGGCTGTACAGCACATTGTTTTTGGCATAGACAAAATCGCCGGGTACATCCGCCGGGACGCTGGTCACAAACGAGTTTACCGGGTCCGGTAGCGCCAGCGTCAGGATGTTATCCCCCAGGCCGCGCCCAGCATAGACCCACAACCCAGCGGCGGTGGCCTGTTCCCGGTCCATCGCAACGACCGCCATATAGTCGCCATCCGCACTAAAAACGACCTGCATGACCGGGTACGGGAAGCGAACATCGCGCACAAGTGCTTCATCCGGGTTGGTGGTTGTCAATAATAACGCTTGATCCCACACCCGCAGCTTCCAATCTGACGGGGCCGCCGTGACCGTATCGCCGCTGCCCGTTACCAGCCGATTATCGCTCGGTAGGAAGGCCAGCGCATTAATCGGCGCGTTGTGGGCGGCTATCGTCCGGGAGAGTTGTGCATCCGCCGTGTTGCTGTCGTGGTCTAGTGTGCCATCGGATTTACCAACGAGTAGCTGATCGGTGCCGGGGATAAAACGCAACGACCGATACGTTGTAGCGCCTGTTAGCTGGTTGATGGGCGCTGTTGCGGGCGCGGTCAGTGGAGCGTCAACGTAGAAAAGCTGACTGCCGCTAATGTACGCCAGCGAGCCATCAGCCTGAATGGGCGTCATCGCCGGGATGCTATCTGGCGCGGTGGCGGGTAACGCGCCGATCTCGCTTAGCCGGGCGACGTTGGCAACCGTGATCGCGCTTATTGAGGTGGATGCTAGCACGGCGCTGTCATCCGTGGGGGCGGTGTCTAGTGCGTTGCCGGGCGTGGGGGCCAGGAAATAAGCTTGATCGGTGGCGCTGGATTCTGCCGTCCATCCGCGCACGTCGTCCACCTCCACCTCCCACCACACAAAACCACCACTGCAACGCGGCCCGTTGTGGACAATATCAATTCGCCGGCCCGGTTGGATCGCCCCGATGCGTTCGGCGTCGGTGGTGGGGTTGGCCCGTATGCTGTTGGGTAGGCCGCCCTGTTCAACTTGGGCGGTAACGGCCCCTGCCTGGATACGCGGTGGCAGGTAACCCGCAAAATCCGTTGGGCAGGTGGTATCCGATAGTGAGGGGGGCGGTGTCGGTGGCGGGGCGTTGGGGTCTGTTGGGGCCAGCGTCAGCGCAATATCTGCGCTACGGATTGACAGGTCGTTGCTCAGGCAATTGCCAGCCGGGGTGATGACCGTCCCGGCAACCCAGCCCTCCGCGATCAAATACCACGTCCAATCGGCATCGCGCCCCAGGGCTGGGCGCGGGCCTTCTTGCGTGGCGGTTTGTGGCGCGTCTACATCTGGCGCAGCACGGACGTTTGCAAACGGCCCGCTAGGGGTAACGGTGCAGGCATCCGAGGCGGTATCACCTGGCAAAATAGAGGCCGTCGCCATGCCCATATCCGGGAACTTCGGATCGCAGCGTTGGGCGCGGCTGCCGTCCTGCGCTACATGCACGATGTAACTTTCATCCCCCGGCATAAATAACTCGACCACATAGGGCGTGCGCTGCTCCGGTAGTTGCACCCCCGGCACCAACGGGCAGCTTAGGGCGCTGTCGGCGGTGGGGAGTAAGATTTCAAATTCCCAGCGCAACGGGTCCGGCAATGTTGGGATCGCCTCGCGGGTGGCAGCAATGGCCGCTTGTAGGGCGGGGTCCGGTAGGGTTTGTGCCTGGGCTGTTAACGGTGCGATGATGAACAGGGCAACCCATAGGGGGATGACATGGCGCATAGGTGAATACCTTCTGTTTGTTGGCAATCACAGCCGCTTGACACGGCGTAAGTTTACTTTTTATCTATTATAACATCGCAGCGGACCCAGATTAAACGTCTTAAAATGGCCAGGGTGCATTTTGGATGATTGATAAGCTAGCAAGCATACGGCGCGTTCATGTGATGGATCGCGGTTTTGACAACAAAAATTCGCCTTGCGTGTTGTTTCTCAGCTATAATCTAGGTCGGAAGATAAGATGCGGGGAGTAACACGAATGACGACACCACAACAACATTTACGCAATGGCATTGCCAAAGCCAACGATGGTGACTATGCCGGGGCAATTGCAGACTATGACGCCGCCATTGCCACCGACCCGGACCTAGCCATTGCTTATGCCAAGCGTGGAATCGCTCATTATCGGCTGGGCAACACCGCCGACGTAATCCGTGATATGACTGAGTTATTACGACTACAACCCGAAACGCTCATGGCCTATTTCATCCGGGGGGCCATGCACTGGCACCAGGGCGATACCATGGCGATGATTGCGGACTACAGCGCCGTGATCAAACGCCAGCCGGATAACGCCAAAGCCTATTACTTCCGTGGGTTGGCCTACGAAAAAGACGGCAACCTGGGGGCCGCCACCGCCGATTACACCGAAGCCGTCTGCTACTTTGGCGAATACACCGAAGCATATCACCGGCGCGGAGTGGTACAGGCCCGGCAGGGCAATTTAGATGAGGCCCTAGCGGATTTCTCTCAGGCGATCCAACTCAACCCGGAGCATCTCGCCGCGCAGTACAACAGCGGCAACGCCCATCTGAAGAAAAAAGAATTTGATGCCGCTGTCGATTTCTTTGAAAACGTGCTGGACCTCTCCCCAGGCCACCCCCGCGCCCGTGCCAAGCGAGCCGAAGCCTACCGTCAGATGAAACTCTATGATGCCGCGCTCAAAGATTATGACGCCGCCGTAGCCGCGAACCCGTCTGATACCCGGCTACGGGCCGAGCGTGGCATGGCCCACTATCGAGCCGGGAACTACCAGGCCGCCGCCGAAGATTTTCGCGCCTTCGATGGCGAGCAACCCGCCGATCACGCCATCTACATGATGCGCGGTAACGCCCATGTGCGCCTTAAACAGCTTGATCTCGCCATTGCGGATTATTCTAAAGCGATCCAATTGGATAGCTCCGATGCGAAGGCCTACCAGAACCGAGCCGGGGTTTACGTCCGTCAAAGAATGTTCGACCAGGCGGTCGAAGATTTCACCCGTGCCATCAACTTACGCCCGACCCCCAACGCCTTGATCAATCGTGGTAACGCCTATGCAGAATTGGGCCAACTCAACGCCGCCATCGCCGATTACACCCGCGTGATCAAAATGACCCCCACGCCCGACGCCTACACCAACCGGGGTATTTTACAATTGGCAAGTGGCAACCCGGCCATCGCTATTACCGACTTTGAAAAGGCGCTCCAACTAGACCCAACCCACAAACACGCCCGTAAACAACTCGCGATTGCCCGTAAACAAGCCGGGGGATAAGGCTTAGGCGTGTTGCACATGGCGGGCGTATTGGGGGCATAAGGGGTTAATCATGGTTAAGAGCAACGACTCAGGTAGAGATTAGGATATCGTGGGGGTTCGCCCCACACCTCACCACTTTTTCCAGAAAAAGTGGGCAAAAAACGTCTATTTTGTTATCCAAGATGAAGGGTTAGACGATTTTTTTGTGAATATTTTGCAAAAGATTGTGGGGGTTCGGGGGGGAAGCCCCTAAGCAGTTACGGTTAAGATAACTAATCTAAATAACAAAACCTTTGTAGACTGTTAACTACAGTTTGGTGGAAGAGTATATTAAAATGGCAAATAATGCTGTGGTATCCAGGAATTAATTCAACCCATGACTGCAAACGTTCGACTCTACGGTAAAGACCCTATTCTACTTGTCGATTTTAACGGCGCTTTCAACCTTCAAACCGTACAGGCGATGTTCCAGCAATGCGACACGCTCGTAAACGACCTGACCCCACCGGCGGCTTGGCGGCTGGTCGATCTATCGCAGGCCGCGACCGATTTTTCCGATGTGATGACGATCATCAAAAAAACACACCCGGCCATCCCCGGTGGCTTTGCCGACCCGCGCATCCAAACGATATTCTGCCCACCCCACCCGATGGCAAAACTCATGTCCGAAATGTGCGTTAAAGAGCAATACGGCGGCGTTCGGATGCAGATTTTCCCTGGCCTTGGAGAAGCGTTACTCTACGTGCAAGATCAAATTCATAGTCAATTCAGCACTGGTGTGTAGGCCCATCTATCACATCAAACCGACAACAAACGCCTAGTTTGGCGTAGTGGGGCAGGGGGAATATATAGATACCCCCCCCAGTTTAGTCAGTTCAAGTTAGACACTAGTGGGGTCCGGCAGGGTCGCTCGCTCGGAGTTAATACCGGTAGCACCATCTGGACGGACGCCCTGTTCTACTGTCGGTTGTAGGTCTCCGTTCCCCTCGTAGCACCGAACGGAGAAGGTAAACTCACCGGTTTCAAATGCCCAGTCGTAGCGCCAGAAAACCCACGTCTTATCGCTTAGCGGCTGGCGCAACTCCGCTTCGATCCATTCGCCATCATCAATGCTGATCTCCACCTTAGAGATCCCGCGTGCCCCGGCAACCGCATACCCGCCAATCGGAACGCGCATGGTGCCGTCCTCATCTTCGTAGATGCTATCGGTAGCAATGGTATCCACAACCGACGACGTTTGCATGATCGCCTCCGCAGACCAACCCCGGCGTACCCAATAGCCGAGTTCATCCGTGCGGGTGACGACGATATTATTAATCCACTTGGGTTGCTTCATCCCATACCGATCTGGGATGTAAATCCGTAGCGGGAACCCGTTACGCTCCGGGAGGGGTTGCCCGTCGAAGTCGTAGGTAAACATAATATCCGGGTCATTCATGATCATCTCGATGCTGACATACTCAAAGAAGTTATCGCCGCCTTCTATCAGCAACCAGGCCGCGTCCTCCGCTAAATCGACATCCGCCAGCACATCTCGCACCGGGACACCCGTCCAACGGGTAGTGCTGATCAGGTTGCCGCCGATACGGTTCGAGATACATTGCATCGTGACGTGTTGCTCGCGGGCTTCGTAATCGTTGCGCAGTTGGTCCATAGTGAATGAAACTTCTTCCGCGACCAGCCCGCTAAACGGGAGCGCCCATGTCGCCAGGTCTATCGAGATCGGGCGTGATGCAATATCAATCCGATAGTGATCTTCGACCGGGGTATATTCTGGACGCATACCGGGGGCTGGTTCTGGTTTGGCCCCTGCGTTGGGGAGCGTGTCGGCGCGGGTTGTTTGGGGTTGGGCGGGTTCGGTTGATGCTCCGGTTGCGCCCGGTTGGAGCGTGGTATCGTTGTTGGCAACCGTGGTGGGGGCGCTCTCATCCGCACCGAGTGCCAACCCCAACCCGGCCCCAACTAGCGTTAAAGTGGCGGTCGCCCCGCCAATGCGGATCAAGAACTCGCGCCGTCCGATCTGCTCGACACGCGGCTGGACCTCATCGTCAGCACTTTCAACTTGCCCCGACATCGGCATTGTCGTCATGTCCGAGAAAACCCAGCCGAGCGCCAGCCCCCACCCGACAAACAACACAACAACCCACGCCGCCGCCAATACCGGCGAAACAGCTATAAACGGACTGCTGGCGGCGAATACCGCAAAGACCAACCCCAACACAAGGCCAACCGCGCCCCCTACCACCGGGCCACGCTCACGGTAACGTTCTCCGAACCCGAAAAACGCAGCCCCAACGCCCCCCGCTAGGCCAAGTACCATCCCAAATCCCATCGCCTGCTCGACCGTCTTGGCTATCGTATCGACGCTTTCGCCCAGGCCCAACGCAATAATTGCACTCACCATCACATCGATCACCAGCGTAATCACACCACCGGGGATCAACGGCACGATAAAATCAAAGAAATCTAACGGGAATAAAGACAATCCAACCAGGCGCTCCCCCAGGTAAGCCAAAGCCAAGATCGGAGCCATCAACAACACGCCAACCAGCACGCCCGTCCATGCCGACGGTTTCGATAATGATGCCATACGTGTTATCCTCTTTTCTGGAATTACTTTATATAATCATTTGCAAGATTATCTAAAAGAAATGATAACCAGATTAGTTTTTGACGTATATCTGTCATGTAGTTCAAACGGCAACTGCTCAGGGGCTTCACCCCCAAACCAACACAAGCTTTTGCAAAAGCTTGACCAAAACTTTAGCTGTGAAAATTTTCGATTTTCATAAAAAATAGTTGTTGCAACTCAGCCCCTTTGCTTGAACACACCCAGATTACAGCAGGGTGAATATGTCCAATGGTGGTAAAAACCCCTCCCTCCCGCCGCTAAAGTGGCGATAGTGGGGGGGGGCTGAGTCGTCACTGCAAATGGAAACCAACGTGATCTGGCGTAGAGCCAAGTAACCGACAACGTGT
>DAOTUA010000112.1:0-4255 GCA_034437355.1 Anaerolineae bacterium
GGGGAGGGGTGGCGCTTTAGCGCCGGGGTGGGGGGCAGTCTGAGCAGGTACAGCGATTGCCCTGTTTGCCCCAGTTTCCGAATACACCCTGGCGAGCCGGTGCGGTAAAATCTAAAGGTGAGTGCCGAAACCACAGGAAAAAGACGATGCGTAAACTTATTCTCATCTGGCTGATGCTCGCTTTAGCGGGATGTACCCAACTCACACAAGACCTTCTCACGGGCCCCGCCGATGCTGATGTCGAGTACGTGCAGGCAGTCCAGGCCCCGGATCAGACCTGGACGTTCCATGTGACCGTGCGCCACCCGGATACCGGCTGGGACGACTACGCCGACGGCTGGGACGTTGTCTTGCCAGACGGAACCGTCCTCAAAACCAACCCGGATGACCGTTTCACCCGCCTATTGCTGCATCCCCACGAAAACGAACAGCCCTTTACCCGTAGCCAGCGCGGGCTTAGCATCCCACCGGATGTCACCCAGGTTACCATCCGCGCCCATGATTGGGTTGATGGCTTCGGCGGGCAGACGATCACTGTAGACCTGACGACCGCCAGCGGCGACGGGTACGAAGTCCAACGCTAGGGCTTTTCCCCCCGGACCCCCTCCACCTGCTGCATAAGCGCCAGGTGGTGCTGCCAGTTGTGGACAAAGTAGATTTGTATCGCCTGTTCAATTGTGTAAGGTTCGCGCCGCCCTGGGTGGCACACATCTTTGTGTAGCAGCTCTAGCGGCACATTTCGGATGTACTCGCAGATGGCCGCTTGCTGCTTTTTGATGTCTGTGATCGTGGTAGCGACCTGCCGCCGTTTGAAAAAGTTGCACACCATATCATCTGCCCAACGCACTAAGCCTAACGGCGGGTGCAACTTTAACTCGTTTCGCAAATCGGCAGACGTTTTGACGAACCAAAGCGCGGCACTATCCGCCATTTGCAGGTGAACCAGCGTCACCGCCAGCGAACGTCCCTCGTAACGCGGCAAAAAGTGATCCTTTTCCGGCACCTGCTTGGCTAGCCGAATCACGTCACGGCGCACATCCCGCACTTGCTGGATAACAATCTTACGCTCTTCTATCCCGTCAAAATAATAAAACGTTTTATTTTGCATGGTATCTGACTCATTTATAGTTGCTTCCTACTTCAAAGGGTATGCGCAAACTACACATTCCGTCAATAAAGTTTTGATGTAACGACTCAGCTTGCCCCTCACCCCGGCGCTAAAACGCCACCCCTCCCCCACCATAGCCGCTTCAGCGGCGGCAGGGAGGGGTTTTGCCACCTTCGGCCATGTTCAACCTGCTCTGATCGGGGTGTGTTCAAGCGAAGGGACTGAGTTGTAACAACTATTTTTGTCAAAATCTCCGATTTTCACAGCTAAAGTTTTGGTCAAGCTTTTACAAAAGCCTGTGGGGGTTCGGGGATGAAGCCCCTGAGTAGTTACACTTTTTCTGAAAAAAGGGGTGGGGTGTGGGGTGAAACCCCACTAAACCTGACGCATTTTGAATTTCACATAGAACGTCGTGTATACTAGAGAGCGCACAGATGAGCTAGAGGAACCAACCCCGCATGGCCAAGATACGGACAAAATACGTTTGCACCAACTGCGATTATCAATCGGTCAAATCTTACGGACGCTGCCCCAATTGCGGCGAATTTAACACGTTTCAGCAAGTCAAAGAAGCCGTCGCCAAACCGACCACCAACCGCAACGCACGGGCGGCGGCTGTCCCGGCAGCGGGTAGGGCCACCGCTACCCGCTTGAGCGAGGTCAGCATGGAAGCGGGCGACCGGTTACCGCTACCCGTTGAGGAGTTTAGCCGCGTGCTGGGTGGCGGGATCGTGCCCGGCAGCATTATCTTGTTAGGCGGCAGCCCCGGCGTCGGTAAATCGACCTTATTGTTGCAGGTATCGGCCCTTTTAGCCAATACCATCGGAGAGGTGTTATACGTGAGTGGTGAGGAAAGTTCCCGCCAAATCAAAATGCGGGCCGAACGGTTAGGCATTGTGGCCGATGACCTGTTTTTGCTAACAGAAACGAACCTGGGCAATATTTTTGAGGAAGTCAACCAGACCAACCCGGCGGTACTCATCATCGACTCAATCCAGACGGTCTATGCCGAGGATGTGCAATCCTCACCGGGCAATGTCGCGCAGGTGCGGGAGTGTGCCGGGCGCTTGCAGTCGCTTGCCAAAACAAGCGGGATCAGCGTGTTTTTGGTCGGGCATGTCACCAAAGAGGGCAGCATCGCCGGGCCGCGTGTGCTAGAACACATCGTCGATACCGTACTGTATCTAGAGGGCGACCCGTTCCAGAACTTCCGGCTGTTGCGCAGCGTCAAGAACCGTTTTGGGGCCACCAGCGAAGTTGGCGTATTCGAGATGCGACAGGGCGGCATGGTCGAAGTCCCGAACCCGTCCGAGGCGTTTTTAGCCGAACGAGTAATCAATGCTTCCGGCAGTACAATTGCCGTCACAATGGAAGGCACGCGCCCGCTGTTGGTGGAAGTGCAGGCCCTCACCACCCCGACCGCGTTCGGCAATGCCCGGCGCACCAACAACGGCGTTGATTTTAACCGCTTGCTGCTGCTAAGTGCCGTATTAAGCAAACGACTTGGGTTTAAGTTGTTTGAACACGATATTTTCGTCAACGTCATCGGCGGGATGAAAGTCACCGAACCCGCCAGCGACCTGGCAATGGCGATTAGCATCGCGTCCAGCTACCTGGACCGTGTGGTCCCCGCAGATATGATCGCGGTCGGGGAGATCGGGCTAAGTGGTGAGGTGCGGGCGGTATCTCAGTTGGGGATGCGGCTAAGCGAGGCGAAAAAGCTCGGCTTCAAACGGGCGCTGATTCCCAAAACACGCCGCCAACCCGAAGGCGCACCCGATGGGATCGAGTTGATCCCGGTGCGCGACGTTGCCGCCGCGCTTAAAGCGGCTCTCCCGGAGAAGTAATTAAGGCTGCCAAGACGGGGAAATATCAAACGCCGTATTGAACGTCACCCGGCGCGGCGCGGCCCACCCTAGCCGGTAGATGTAGACTTCCTCACGCTGCAATTCCGGCAGCGGGTCTCGGCTGATCAGCGCCCGCAAGCGATACCGTAGTGGCCCAGCGGCGGTATCGGCCCACACACCCGGAACCCGGCGGGCGGTGAACGTCAGCCACTCGCCATCCGCAGACCAGTTTAGCGCGTTGATGATCAACCCGTTGCTAAGCCGAGCAGTTGTTAGCGCCAGGTCGTTTTCGGCCTGCCAATCGAGCATGGCCAGGTGCAGGTCGCGCTCTTCGCCATCCCCCGCAATATAGGCGATATGCCCGGCAGTGGGGGACCATGCCAGCAGCCGGGTATCGGCCCCTGCTAAAATGTGCCGTCGTTCTCCGGTTTCTATATCCGCCATGTAGATGAAACGCTGGTTGCGTTCGGATCGGGCACTATAGGCGATCTGTGTGCCGTCTGGTGACCATACAGGCGATGATGCCAACGCGCCGTTCGTCAGGCGGCGCGGGGTGCGGGCGTCGATGTGGGCAATGTAAATATCGGGCACGTTCTGATGCGCGTTGATGTAGGCCACCCGCTGCCCATCTGGGGACCAAACCGGGATAGATGAGACGATCCCGTCCTGGGTTAGTGGGCGGCTGGTCCCGTCTGCCTGTAGCAAGAACAGGTCGATATACGTGCCACTACCTTCTAAGTAGGCGGCGTGATCGCCGTCCGGCGACCAATGCAGCGCGGACCCTTCCTGGTCCGTATCTTTCAACAGGCGCACCTGCCGGCTCGGTAATGTCATGTGATACAGGTCCAAGTCATCCGCTGCGCGGTTCGATGCGAAGCTCAGGCTAGCGCCACGCGGTCGCCAGGTTGGGGTTGTATCGCGTGCCGGGTGGTGCGTCAAGCGAATCGTCACCTGCCGGATGGGGTCTAACAGGGCGATGTCGGTATGATAACCCGTCCCGGTCTGATACAGGATGGGCCGGGTTGACGATGGCGTGGCGGCCCCGGTCCCGATGGCGACACCCACACCGATCACCATCAGCAACCATAATTTGAGGATGTTATGCGTAAATTGTGTCATCACAACAGTATATCCTAACTCACTTGCTCAGGGGCTTCACCGACCCTCCACAACAGGGCAATCGCCTTAAAATTTTCTGGTGTCATTTATTGGGATTGCATCCCAAACCCTGCCAAGCTTTTGAAAAAGCTTGACCAAAACTTTACATTTTTGGCGCAAAGCGCCAAAAAGCGCCGGTCAA
>DAOTUA010000113.1:0-17104 GCA_034437355.1 Anaerolineae bacterium
TTGCAGAACAAGAACCGGCAGTGGAACGCCAACAACTTAAGCAGGCGCTCGGTAAACTGCGCGATAAATACGAAACCATCTGACGAACACAAAACGAAGTCAACACATATGGGGTTGCACTCACCGCTAGGCCGCCCCAAACGCGCACGGCTAAAGCGTGATCAACCCGGCGCGAGTGGCTCGGACTACGGCTTCGGTACGACTGGAGGCGTTGAGTTTCGTCAGGATAGAGTTCACATGGAACTTCACCGTATATTCACTGATCGTCAACCGCCGAGCAATGATTTTGTTCGGTAGCCCTTCGGCTAGTAGGTTTAACACGTCTTGTTCGCGTGGGGTGAGCCTTTCGACAGGTGGGGCGATGGTCGGCTCGGTTGTGAGCATCCCCGCCGCCAAGCCAGGGGCTAGCACAACCAGCCCGGCCTGTAGTCCGTACAAAGCAGCGACAACCATTTCAGCGGAGCTATGGCGGTCCAGCACACCATAGCACGCGCTGCGGTTGGGCGTGTTGAGGTGGTTAACGGCGGTCGTGATCAGGTCGTCACTCGGCAAGAGCAACAGCAGCGGGGTATCTAGTTCTAAGACGGGGGTACTTGCTAGCGCACTCAGGGTATCGTCGGCTTCCCAGCCAAGGTCGAACAGGACAATATCATGCGGGAAGGGGGCCAGCATCCCGTTATCTGGGCTACTTTGTCCAATAACGGTGATGCCGTCTTCACTTTGTAGCATTGCGGCAAGGCCAGCCCTTGCGAGTGGGTCTTCTGATACGATCAGCACACGAGTAAGAGTCATAAGCGGGTTTGTATCCGAGCTTAGATATTTTTGTATCGTAACGACTCAGGTAGAGATTAGAATATCGTTGGGTTTTACCCCACACCCCACCCCTTTTTCCAGAAAAAGCGTCCATTTTGTCATCCAAGATGAAGGTTTGGACGATTATCACAGCTAAAGATTGTGGGGGTTCGGGGGTGAAGTCCCTGAACAGTTACTTTGTATTATCAGTTTAGCAGCACGATCAATAGAGATGCGAAAGAAACGTATCAGTACCCCCTCGGATTTTGGCACGCTTTCTGTAGACTAGAGGCCACACCAACGGACGTGAATAGAGTTAAATAGCTTGCCATGCAACATGAGCATTATGTATCGACCTATGGCTACCAGCAGATGATGACCTGGTATGATGCGTCATTACAAGCGATACAAGCCCCCCTGGAGCATCGCATATGCCGGACACGCTACGGTGATACGCATGTGATCGTCACCGGCGACCCGTTGGCATCGCTCCCGGTTGTGTTGTTACATGGGATCAATGTGAATGCGATGGCTTGGGCACCACAACTTAACACGCTTGTGCCGGACTTTCCCCTGATTGTCCCGGATATTCCCGGTTATGTTGGGCGCAGTGCCAGTACGCGCATCCCGTATGCCGGGGATCACATGGCGCGTTGGTTAGCCGACGTATTAGACGGGCTGCATATTGAGCAGTGTTTGCTCGTGGGGGGGTCGGCAGGGGGATATTTTGCGGTGCAGGCTGCGGCGGGCTTGCCGGAGCGTGTGCGCGGGGTCATTTTGCTGAACCCGTGCGGCTTGTCACCTTATCGTCACCTCTATAAGCTGACACAAATCCCGTTTGTGGTGCGGATGCTACACCTGATCGCTCGCCCGTTGGTGGCGCATCGCTCGGTCGCCCGCCAGATCATCGCCCATGGGATGCACCCCGCCCACACCCCGACGTCGCATAATGTCGAATTGGCTTATCTGCTGTTGCGTTACTTCCACCGTCGGCCCGCCCCGCCCGTGTTGCCGCCAGGGGTGTTGGCTGCGGTTGTGGCCCCGGTTCGGTTGTTGGTCAGCCCATACGAACTTTACACCGACCCGGCGCAGGTTGTCCGTGTGGTATGCAGGTATGTTCCGAATGTAGAGGCCCGCTACGTGACAACTGCCGGGCACGACATTAACAAAGAAGCTCCGGCACGAGTCAATCAGGCGATCCGGTCGTTGCATCGCGCTTGCCTAGCAGCGGGTGTTAATGCGAAGATGCCGCTTTAGCCTTATGCCGTCGGCAGCGTTCGCTGCAATACTTCACGTTTTCCCAATCCTTTTCCCATTTTTTGCGCCATGTGAAAGGGCGTCCGCATATTGGACATGTTTTGGTCGGTAAATTTCGCTTGTTTTGTTTCGTCATTGTGAATACTCTGCTTACCTTTCTTTCTATGTTCTATGTGAAATTCAAAATGCGTCAGGTTTGGTGGGGTTTCACCCCACACCCCACCACTTTTTCCAGAAAAAACGTCCATTTTGTCATCCAATGATGAAGGTTTAGACGATTTTCACAGTTAAAGTTTTGGTCAAACTTTTGCAAAAGCTTGTGGGGGGTCGGGGGTGAAGCCCCTGAGCAGTTACGAAAAAAACTGCTATTTCACATCAGGCTTATTCTCTAGTTATGGTATGATCCAAATGTGAGTAAAAAACATTCTCCCGATCAATAAATTCTAAACAAATGCCATGATCACCCGTTAATTTTTTGATATGTACTGTGTTTCTAATCCGATTCGGCTTGGATTAAATCACTTTTTGGCTTACAATAGATTAAGTAAATATTGTTTCTTTTTGGAGACACTAACCTAAATCAACGTTTGAGCATCTGCCCAAATATCTCCCGGAGGCCCTAGCAATGACTTTAAGCCGAAATGGGAAGCCCCAAAAACAGGCTCCCACCCAGAATGTGATTGGCGATTTTGACGAAATTGTCGATCAGCTCCGTGATATGTTGGGCGATTTGCAGTCTCGTGTGGTTAAGCTAACGGATGACCTGCAAATCGCCGCCGAGATTTCGACACAGGTAGCGACAATCCTAGAGCCGGATAAGCTCATGCCGCAACTCGTTGAGAGTGTGAAGGAACGCTTTGGGTTGTACCATGCGCATGTGTACCTGCTAGATGATGCCGGAGAGCAGTTGGAGCTAGCGGCTGGGGCCGGGGAAGCCGGGCGCGAGATGTTGCGACGAGGGCACCGCATCGCGCTAGATGCTGAACAAAGTATCGTCGCACAGGCGGCCCGCACTGCCGAAGCCGTGATCGTTGAGGATGTCACCGCGCAACCCATCTGGCTACCGAACCCATTACTACCATACACACGCTCAGAACTAGCCGTCCCAATGTTGATCGGCTCACGGTTAATCGGTGTGTTAGACGTGCAATCGGATGAAGTTGGGCGGTTTACCGACGTGGACCGTCAGGTGAAAACGACCCTCGCCGACCAGCTCGCCGTGACGATTGAGAATGCCCGTACCGTTGAAGCCCGCCAAGCTGCCGAACAACGCGAAACGCTGGCCTACGAAATCGGTCAGCAACTTAACCAGCAACAAGACCCAACCGAACTATTGCAACTGGCTGTCAATCGGTTGGCGGACGCCTTCAATTACTATCATGCCCACGTGTACACCTACGATGCCAACAAGCAAACCTTGACTGTAGCGGCAGGCCTGGGCGAAGCCGGGCAGATCATGACCGAGCGCGGTCACTTCATTGAGTATTATGCCGAACAGAGCTTGGTTGCGACTGCCGCCCGCGAGTTGCAGCCGGTGGTTGTACAAGATGTGCGGCAAAACCCGGACCACCTGCCAAACCCACTTATCCCAGATACCGTGTCCGAGGTGGCGGTGCCCCTTTACATCGGGGAGACGCTTTACGGCGTGCTAGACGTGCAATCCGATAGCTCCAACGCTTTTGACGATAACGAATTGCGTCTGCTGAGTATTATTGCTAATCAGCTTGCCGTCGCGCTATCGAACGCGCAAAGCCTTGAACAAACGCGCTTGCGCCTGCGCGACGTACAGATTGCGAATCGGGCGGCATCCATCATCTCCGAAGAGAGCGACATCCCCAATATTCTGAACCAGATTCTAACGATGGTGGGGTCGGCAATTAACGCGGATAATTCCGCTTATACCGAGTTGGTTGCCGATGGTACAAGGTGGCAGGGCATCGCCGGGTATCGTATGACCCCGGATTTTGTCGCTTCGATTCAGAACGAATATGAAGAGTTCCCGCATGGGGTAGACGCCATCGAAAATCGGCGTGTGGTGGCGGTCAATAACGCCTATGAATACGATAATTTCCCGCTAGAATATGTCGATAGCATCGGTATTAAATCGGTGGCGGCGATGCCCGTTATTGGGCAGAATATCCCGCTTGGCGTGGCTTTCTTCAATTTTAACGAACGCTATCATACCTTTACACAAGAAGAGATCGACCTGTTAGAAGGTATCTCCCGGCAGATTGGCTCTGCGATTGAATCTAAGCGCCTGGAGACGGAAAACTCCCGCCAACGCCAGGATGCTGAGCGCCGCGCCCAAGAACTGGAAACTGTCGCCATTATCGCGACACAAGCAGCCAATACACTGGATCTGTCCGAGCTGCTATCGGATGTGGTCGAGCTAACCAAAGCACGCTTCGATCTGTATCACGCGCATATTTATCTGCTTGATGAGCAAGGCCACCGGTTAGACCTGGCAGCCGGCGCCGGCGAACCAGGCCGCCAGATGCTAGAGCGCCGTCACGCGATCTCACTGAATCATCCCGATAGTATTGTTGCCACTGCTGCCCGCGAGAATACCGGCGTGATTGCCAACAACGTTGCCGATGCGCCAGACTTTCTGCCGAACCCGTTGCTCCCGGAAACCCGGTCGGAAATGGCGATCCCGTTGGAGGTCAACCAGCAGGTGATTGGTGTTTTTGATATTCAATCGAATCAGTCGAATCGGTTTGATGAGGATGACCTCACGTTGCAATTGGTGCTTGCCGGGCAGATTGCGGTGGCGGTCTCTAATGCCCGCCGCTTTGAAGAAGCACAACAACTCACCAAGGAAAACGCGATCATCGCCCAAGTTAGTGAGGCGCTATCTACCGCGCAGGATGAGCAGGGCATCATCGCCGCGCTCGACCCGCTGCGCGATTTGGTGCCGCATACCTTCACCACGCTGGCCTACCCAGAAGAAGGGGGTAACGTGCTGCATACGGTCGCGGCCCGTGCTGGTGGTCAACCCGTCCCATTAGAGATGTTACCCACAACTCGTGTCACCGACGATGAATTTCCGATCCTGCAACGCCACCGCACTAACAAAAATCAGGTCTTGGTAATTGAGAATTCCGAAACGGATGAGAGCTTGAGCCAGGCCGAGCGTGACGTTTTGCAACAAACTGGGCTTGCCGCCGTTGTTACCTTAACACCTACCGCTGGCGATAGCTGGTTGGCTTCATTAACGATTGGCTTCAATGAGCCGCAATCCTTCGATGAACGCATCCGCGCCATCTTCGAGCGTTTGCGCCCGACGATCACAACCGTTGTTATTTCCCGTCTTAGCTTCTTAGCCGAGCAACAATCCAGCCAGGAGCGCGAGCGCCGCGCCCGTGAGTTGGAAACCGTGGCCCAGGTGGGGGTGGCAACCAATACCATCCTGGATACCGACCAGTTGCTTTTGTCCGTGGTCGAGTTAACCAAGTCCGCCTTTGAGCTGTATCACGCCCACATCTACCTATACGCCCCCGAAGCAAACCAGCTTGTGCTGGCAGCTGGGGCCGGGGAACCTGGGCAAATGATGAAGAAACACGGTCACAGTATTAATATCAATAACCCGACATCTATTGTGGCCCGTGCCGCCCGTGAGCGTGACGGTGTGGTGATCAACGATGTGTTCCAGGCCGAAACGTTCATGCCGAACCCGTTACTCCCACAAACCCGCGCAGAGATGGCGATCCCGATGTTGGTTGCAGATAGGTTGATCGGCGTGTTGGACGTACAATCCAGCGAACCAGACCGATTCACCGATGATGACATCCGCGTGAAGTCTACGCTCGCGTCACAGGTGGCGGTCGCGGTAGAAAATGCGCGGGCCTTCCAGCGTGCGGAGGAGGTCGCCCAGCGTGAGCGTGAAGCTGCCGACAGCTTGCGCGAGGTGGACCGCCTTAAATCGGAGTTCCTAGCGAGCATGTCCCACGAACTACGGACACCGCTTAACTCCATCATCGGTTATAGCGAGGTCATGCTAGACGGTGGTGATGGCGACCTACCAGATGAGGCCGTGGAGGACATCGACATTATCTATACCAGTGGTCGGCACTTGCTCAACATCATCAACGACATTCTGGACCTGGCGAAGATCGAAGCCAACCAGATGAAACTCAACCGCAAGCCGACCGAACTCGTCAAACTGCTGGAAGAGGTCATTAAGTCGAATCAGATTCTTGTTAAAGACCGCGACCTAGATTTGAGACTGGAAACAGAGGTCGATGAACTCGTTATACCAATAGATGAACTCCGTATCCGGCAGGTGATGCTGAACCTGTTCAGTAACGCTGTCAAGTTCACCGATGAGGGCAGCGTGACAATTTCGCTAACAATGTTAGATGATGTTACGGCTAAGGTGGCGGTGATCGATACCGGTATCGGCATCCCACAAAGCGAACAGGCTATTGTGTTCGACCAGTTCCGCCAGGTGGACGGGTCTTCTACCCGCAAAGCGGGCGGTACTGGCCTGGGCTTGCCAATCACGCGCTATCTAGTCAATATGCACGGTGGCGAAATCCAACTGGAAAGTGAGGAAGGCGTGGGTAGTACCTTCTGGTTTACGCTGCCCCTCATCGAGCCAGACGAAGAAGAAATTAAGGCGAAATTGCAAGACATCCAGCCCGTTCAGTAGGCGGGTTGTGCTGCTGGATCATGGGTGGAGTGGCTTGATCCCTCCCCTGTGATCGCCAGCCGGCCCCTGTCCGTGAATCGTGGCCCTATCCCGTAATCACAGAGGAACCTACCGTGATACAATACCCCGCCATTACAACCCGTTTCCGTGAGGTGGTTTGCTTGGAGTGTGATCACCACATGCCAGCGGATAACATGATCGCGGCTTGTACAAGTTGCGGGTCGCCGTGGGTCGATGCCCGTTACGATTATGCGGGCCTGGATACACTATGGCTGCGGGGCCTACACTTGCGGCAGCAATCGCTGTGGCGCTATGCCGAACTGCTACCGATTGCCGAACCCCACCCGGATATTTTCATGGGGGAGGGGGGTACACCGTTGATCCGCTTACATCAGTATGAGCGCCTTTTTGGGCACCAGCAAATTTACGTTAAGGATGAGCGCCAATCCCCGACCAGTTCGTTTAAGGATCGGCAGGCGGCGCTGAGTGTGACGGCGCTCAAGCGGGCGGGCATTTCGGAGGTGGTTCTCGCGTCTACTGGTAATGCGGGGGTTGCTTATGCGGCCTACTGTGCGCGGGCCGGGATCAAGCTGTGGTTATTCGTCAATAGCCTGGTGCCGAACGAGAAAATGCGCGAGGCGGCCCTGTACGGTGCCGAGGTGATCCGCATTTCTGGCACATACGATGAGGCAAAAGAGGTTGCCGGGGCGTTTGCCAAGCGCAAACAAATTCACTACGACAAGGGCGCGAAGTCCGTGCCCGGCAAAGAGAGTATGAAAACGATGGCCTTTGAACTTGCCGAGCAACTCGGCCTAACCCTACGCGACGACGGGCGCTGGCAAGCCCCGGACTGGTATGTTCAAGCGGTGAGTGGGGGCATCGGGCCGTTAGGGGTGTTTAAGGGCTTTAGCGAGCTTTACGAGATGGGTATGATCGACCGCATACCGAAATTGGGGATCATCCAGGCCGCCGGCTGTGCGCCGATGGTCCACGCGCACAATGCCGGCCAACCCACTGCCGCGCCCGTCGTGCCCAAGACGTTGATCACCGTGCTGGCAACCGGGGCACCGGGGTATAGTTACGTTCAGTTGCATAATGCCATCGAAAAACACGGCGGGGCGATGGTCGCTATAGAGGATGGCACCGCCTTTAATGCGATGCGTCACATCGCGGCGCGGGCCGGGTTATCCGTCGAACCGGCAACGGCAGTTGCTTTCGCTGGTTTAGAAAAGTTGATCACCAGCGGCCAGGTGCAGCCGGGCGAGATCGTGGTGGTCAATGCGACTGGTCACACGCTCCCTGCCGAGAGTCACATTTTGGGCAATCAATTTGTCGTTAACCTGGCGTCGGAAGAAGCCACCGACGATATGCCGACCGACCTGACCACTGCGCTAGAAACCCTCGATGAGCGCGTAACGACCGTGTTAGTCGTGGACGATAACAACAACGACCGCCGCTTGATGCGCAAGCTGTTGCGCCGTTACAAGCAATATCGCATGACCGAAGCTAAAAGCGGGGCCGAAGCGTTAGAGATGGTCCGCGATAAAAAGCCAGACCTGATCGTAACCGACCTGACTATGCCCGGTATGGATGGCTTTGCCCTGCTAGAGACGATCAAAACCGACCCGGAAACCGCCGATATCCCCGTTGTGGTCGTTTCGGCTAAATCGCGCACGCCCGAAGAAGAAGCCTTACTCGATCAATACGCGGCTTCCGTTTGGCTGAAGGGGGATTTCAGCCGCCGGGACCTGGTAGAGCATATCGTTGCCAAGTTGGGAGATAAGCCCATCGGGGACACACAAACTACCCGGCGCACCCGCCCCGGTGTGCCCCAACCCATCCCAGATAATATGCAGCAGGTCGTTATTATTGATAGCGACAATGACGCCATGCTGGAAAAAACCCTAGAAACCAGCGGACAGTATACCGTTATCCACACATACAGCGGGCGCGATGGCCTCAAAGCTGTCCATGAAAACCAACCCGATCTGATTGTGATGGACCTGGCCCTACAGGATATGGACGGCGCGACCGTCCTAGAGAAGCTCGCCAACGATACCACCATTAATCATATCCCGGTTGTGTTGGTCACACAAAGCGATGTCTCGCCTGAAGCAATGGCCCGCCTACCCGCACATTTTGCAACCATGATCCAAAAGTCATCGTTAGAACCTGGACAGTTTTTGTCTGTGATAAATAATGTGTTAAAATAATAAGTGTGTAGGGGAGGACAAAATATCCATAGCAAAGGTAGCAGAGGGACATGGCAAAGATACTCTACATAGAAGATAATCCCCACAATATGCGCTTGGTGCGTAAGATGCTGCACATCGACAATTACGATGTGATCGAAGCATTAAGCGGCCAAGACGGGATCGCGAAAGCACACGATGAGTTGCCAGACCTGATCTTGCTCGATATTAACTTACCGGACTTAGACGGCATCGAGGTTTGCTCTCGGTTACGCGCATCGGAAAAGGTCGCGTGGATACCCATTATTGCGCTCACCGCCAACGCCATGCACGGTGACCGCGAACGGTTTTTAGAATCTGGCATGGACGGCTACCTTGCCAAGCCGATCACCCGTAACGAACTGTTAAACACAGTACGACATTACCTAACCAATACCAACTCAGAGGACATATGACACGCACGATTGTTATCATTGAGGACAACGTGAATAGTGGCAAACTGGCACAGAAGTTGCTGGAACGCGCCGACCCGCCTTTTGAGGTGGTCTTGGCGTTAGACGGCGAAAGTGGTTACGACATGGTGATTGCTCACAACCCAGACCTGGTGCTAGCTGACCTTGGCTTACCAGACCTGGACGGCCAGACCGTGGTTGCCATGCTCCGACAACAACCGCAAATGCAAGCCACGCCCATTATCGCCTTCACCGCCTGGCCGGAAGATACCGCCCACGATATGGCACTTGCCTATGGTTGCGATGGTGTCATCACCAAACCAATTGATACCCGGATGTTTGTGCAGCAGATCGAAGATTTTTTGAAAACACCTCATAACCCCACTGACAAATAAGGAGCGTTTATTTGCCCGATCTGCAAAATATCGCGGTGCCTGCCAGCCAATATACCTACGAACAACTCGCAGACATCTATAACCAGACACGCATCGACTACATTGTCCCCATGCCCATGAATGCAAAACGGATGCGTGAGTATGTCGAAAACTACGATGTCAACCTAGACGCCTCCGTTATCGCCACCACCGAAAACGGCCAACCGGTAGGTATTGGCATGTTGGGCCTACGTCCTAAACGCGCTTGGATCACCCGGCTTGGGGTGGTCCCGAACCAACGCGAACGCCGAATCGGGACGTTTTTGATGATGCACCTGATCGACCGTACCCGCGAGTTTGGCATAGAAAAAGTGCAACTCGAAGTGATCGTCGGCAATCAACCCGCCCGGCGTATGTTTGAAAAATTCGGGTTTGCGTTTTACCGAGAACTGCTGGTGGTGCGGCGGCCCCCTAAACCACACGTCCCCGGCACCCATCCGCTGGTCCATCAGCTCTATCACCTGGCTGATGACGACATCCCGGCTTACCTCGCCCAACGGGAGCCGGGTGCATCGTGGGTCGAAGAAACCGACTCGTTACTTAACAGCGGTAGCTTAAAGGGGATACGAGTCGAAATGGGTGTTGGGGGGCACGGGTGGGCGGTGTTCATGTGTACGCGCTTCCAGTTGCAGCATATTGTGTTGTGGGCCAGTGACGAACATCACGACGAGATTATCCACGCGCTGCTATACTACATCCACGAGCTATACCCGAACCGCGATACCAAAGTGGAGAATATCCCGCAGGATCATCCCAATTGGCGGGCTTTCCAGCAGTTAGAATATGTCGTGGCCTTCCGGCGTACCGAAATGTTTCTGTTATTGTGAGGGCGAAGGCATGATAGGCAATCGCACCCGGAACACGCTACCGTGATGCGGTTCGCTTTCTACCTCAATGCTCCCGTTATGCTGTTCAACAATCTTACGGGCGATAGGCAGCCCCAACCCGAACCCGCGTGTTGAATGGGCGCTATCCCCCCGGTAGAACCGTTCAAATATCTTTTCTTGTGCATCTGCGGTAATACCGATGCCGGTATCTGTGATTTCAAAGACGGCTTCGTTGTGATCTAATGCCGACCGCAGCGTGATCTTGCCGGTTTCCGGTGTATAGCGCACCGCATTTTCTAGCAGGGCCACCAATGCCTGCCACAGATGCGACGAAAGCCCCTCCACATAGATCGGGCCGCCGTAAAATTGCGTCGTGACCATCAGGTTTTTTTCTCTTATCCGCACAGCGAATTGTTCCAGGATCATCTTGAACAGGCTGTTAACATCGACGTGTTCTCGCTCTCCGTCCACCGAGCTATCTAGCCCGGCCATCAACACCAATACATCAACTAACTCGCTGATGGCGCTGACCTGTTCTTCTATCATCGTGGTATATCGCGCTTTCTTGGCCTCATCATCCGCTTTGCCAACCAGATAAAGGCTAGAGTTAATAATGGATAACGGCGTGCGGAACTCGTGGGTTGCATCGGTGATAAACGATGACAAGAGTTGAATTTGCTCGCGTTCGAGCGCCAAAGCGAACTCGCGTTCGTTGGCTTGTCGCTGGTTTGTAATATCTTCTAACAGCGCAATGTATCGCTCATGGTGTCCGTCGTGACTGTCGATAGCGATACGCCGTTCGCGTATCCAGCGCATATCACCGCCGGCTTGCCTGTGGGAGATACGATAGATAATACCTGGTTTGTGCTGGTCGTGTGCCGGGTTGTTTAGTAGCCCCTCTACTTTGGGACGGTCGTCTGGGTGGACCAACGACAGATAAGCGCGAGGGTTGCTATACAACCGCCGCCGAGATTGCCCGATTACCTGCTCATAAGCGGGGTTTGCATAGGTAATCTGCGATGTTAGATAATCCCCGATGTAAATTACTACGTCCAGGTTTTCCGCAATTTGCCGAAAGCGTTCCTCACTCATGCGTAGTTGGGCTTCTGCCAATTTGCGGCGGGTAATGTCTTGGGCTGCCGCAACAATACGCACAACCATTCGCTTGTTGTAATCAACAACCGGGCGTAGGTAGGTTTGCATGTAACGGGTTTCCCCGGTGCGAGTGATGATCCGGTGTTCCAGGTGTTCATCGGCCCAGGCTACTTCTAACGTTTGGAAAACCCGCTGCGCCTCCGGGATGTCATCCGGGGGGATCATACGTTGCCAGTCCTCCAAGGTTTCGAAATCCTCGGTGTGATACCCGGTAATAAACGTATAGGCATCGGTTACCCACTCGGTGCGAAAGCCACCGTCCGGCTCACGGACGAGGGCAAAGGCAAAGTCTGAGATCAGTTCGGATAGGTCTCGGTAGCGTGCTTCACTGGCTTTCAACGCCGCTTCGACTTGTCGCCGTTCATTAACTTCGCGCAGGGCCTCATCGCGCATATTTCGGTAGTCTCGGATACGCTGGCTGAGGTCGGTCATATCCTGGATTGAGAACATCGCGTCGTAACTGGCGGTGTCGTTTTCGACCGCCGTCACTATGGTGTGTTGGATGCGATATTCCCCGTCCGTAAGCTGAATGGGGATAATGTAGCGGTGTAACTGAGACGAGAAGATTGTAGGCGGCCCCCCCTGGAAAACCCCTTGTAGGCGGGTGGTATACTGCGGTTGGGCCAGATGGGGGTAATGTGTGGCGATGGATTGCCCGACGATGACGTCTGGTGAGATGCCGGTCCAGTCTGTCAGCGTGCTATTCCAGAATAACACGTTCAGTTCTGCATCCAGGATGAACACGCCGATAGGCACCGCATCTAGCAGACTATATGAATTGGCACTCTTCATATCATGATGTGCCCATCTGGTTGATATGCTGGATTAACAATTCAAAAGAGGCCGCCTCAAAGATCAGGTAGATTACCCCGTTGATGTTGAGTTCTTCGACACTAAATTGGGTCTGGGCAAGTAGGATGGGGGAGTCGGGCGCGATGGTGTTTAGCTGAAGAATTTTTTCCCGGTGGCTTTCCAGGTAATGCGGCAGGGAGTAGTTAAGGCGCAGCGACATCATATTGCTAATGGACCCCATCACCCCGTTGATGATGATATTCCCGACTTCACTTAGTGTACCGATCCGCAGCGAGTCCAGATCATCGCCGTTATTTAAGTCGGTATCTGTCAGTGTTGCAACCAGCTTTGCGGCGCTATCCGGCGGGAACATGATCGATGCTGTCCCCCGGAATTCCCCCCGGAAGCTAAGGCGCACCGACGCTAAGCGACTGCTGAGTATGTCGCTGAGTTGGTCGTTAAGCTCCTCCGGCGGGATAATCGCCACATGCGGCACGGATAGGACAACCTTTTTTTGTAGCATCTCATTGAGCATCCCTGCTGCCCGCCCTACACCAATATTGACTAACTCTTTCAAGGCGTCGATCTCAAACTCTGTGAGTGGTTGCACAGTTAAGACTCTTCAATCTGACTGAGCAGGTTTAACAGGGCTTGTTTGTTGATTGGTTTATTCAAGACCCCATAAGCCCCAAGCGCCATACACTCCTCATACGTACTGTGTTGAATATCGGCTGTGCTGACGATGACCGGTGGCGGGTTATCTTGTTGCCGTAGCCAGCGCAATAGCTCTTGTCCGTTCATGTTTGGCATAATCAGGTCAATAACCAGGCATAACGGTTGTGTCTCATTCAGGTGATCTAGCGCCTGTTGTCCGTCGTTGGCTAAGATGACATCATACCCGGCTTTCTCTAAGTGTTTGCGTAATATGTGTTGTTGAAAGACGGAATCGTCAACAACAAGGATTGTCGCCATCCTATGTTCCTTTGCTATCTGTATCTAACCCTATTATAACCGGAATCCGTTATGAGCGTTCATGCGGTTAGATACTCTCTCTCACCAGCTACCCGCGTCTTAACTGGGGGGGGGTTATCCCAGTAGGATGAGCGTAGCGCCCTCTGCCAAGTTGCCGAGTTGCAACGCGCCATCCTCAACGGTGTAACTGGCACCGGAAAGATAATCTGTGAACCTGGTCCCGTCGGCAATGCCCCCGTGCCAGACGGGTAACCGGGTGTCCTCGGCGCGAGCATCGCCTCGATAACCGACAAAGATCAGCCGTTGGCCTGGGCTGGTACGCTGGAACGCTAGAAGCCCGCCTACCGCTTGCAAGAACTGAAAGCCACCTTGCGTTAGGGCGCTGTGTGTCCGGCGCAGCGTGATCAGTTGTTGGTAGTGTTGGCGCATATCCTGATCTTGCCTGGTCACATCCCAAAACATCCCGGCGCGGTTGGCGGGTTCCCGCCCGCCTGTCATCGCGATCTCATCGCCGTAGTAAATACACGGCACACCGGGATACGTCAGCAGCAGCGCGGCTGCCAATTTCGCTAACGGTTTGTTCTCTTGCACCACCGATAAAATGCGCGGCACATCGTGGCTGCTCAGTTGGTTGAACTGCAACCGAGCCACTGCCCAGGGGATTGCCGCCATGAAGTTGGTCATCTGTTGCGCTAACGTGTCCGCATCAATCGGCACCCGGTCCACATGGTTAGCGGGGTTTTTTTGCCACGCGCCCAGGTCGTAACCCGCTAGCCAGCGCCACACCGGGAAGGTGAACCCCTGATAGTTCATGCTGGCGTCCATGCTGTCGCCGTGTAAGGTACCGCTAGCATCGAAGAAGTGTTCTCCGAATAGATACGCCTGCGGGTTGGTTGCTTTGACGGCCTGACGCATCCCCCGCCCGACTTGCGGCTGGACATCGATCCCGCCCTGGCGGGCGGTCATGTTCCATACGTCCAGCCGCCAACCATCCGCACGGTAGGGAGCTTGCAGCCAGCGACGCATCACGGCATCGGGCGCGGCATACATCCGCTGGCGCAATGTATTGCTGTGGTAGTTGAGTTTGGGCAGCGTTTTTACACCGAGCCAACATTCGTAATCTTGTGGGTGGTCATAGAAGGTAAAGAAGTCCGCCGTTTCTGCGTTGGGGTCGGCTTGTGCTTCCAGAAACCAGGGGTTTTTGTGGCCGGTGTGGTTGGGCGTTAGGTCTAGCACATAGTACATATTCGCTTTGTCTAAGGCCTTACGTAAGTTGGCTAGCGCGTCATTCCCCCCGAAGGCCGGGTCTACGTTGTAGAAGTCATCTATGTTGTATTTGTGGTTGGTGGAACTGGTAAAGATCGGGTTTAGATACAGCGCATTCACGCCCAGATCACCCAGGTAAGCCAGCTTTTTGATGATGCCCGGAATATCCCCGCCGTAAAAATCGACCGTCCCGGCTTGCTCGAACGGTTGTGGGGGCGTGTCCCAGTCCTGGATTGTGGTTTCAAATGGTGGGTAGGGCGGATGGTGGAAGGGTTGGTCGGCTTTCGGTGTGAGTGACGGATCGCCGTTATAGAAGCGATCTGGGAATATCTGGTAGAAAACCGTTTCATCCAGCCAGGCCGGAGATTCAAAATCCGCTAGAAGTTTGAAATCGGCATGGTCTGGGGTGGTGGCCCGGCTGATACCGTGGGCATTGTAGATCAATGCCCCGTCAGCCGTCATCAACCGGAAGCGATAGGTCATTAGTCGATTTCGCATAGACATTGGGGCGGTGTACCATGCCGACACCGCATCATCATGATCGTGGTGCATTTGTGTGTAGGCTTGCTCGCCATCCGGTGCGGTTCGTAGGAAAATATGCGTGATGGGAGTTTCTTTTGGCACACGTAACCGAATCTCGACGGATTCGTTGAGCGTTGGCTGAGGGTTAGAGACATACACAACGGAGCCGTCATGGTGGACGCCCTGCGTCCAGGCCGGGTGGGTCATGGGTCAGTTGTCTTTCGTTTGTTGGCAAAAATGATCAAAACTAGGTTGTGTTGACATTTGAAATTTCGATCTCATTCAAGACCACAACGGCTCAAAACGTATGGGGTATAGCGTGCTATGCCATGGGTTCAACACGCTGAACCACTACAATCACCAGTTTTTTGGGTAAACGTCAACAGAACCTAATCATACCGCCTGGAAATATCCCGTCAACTATTTTCCGGTAGTGTGTCCTTCTTGGTTGAAACTTTCTTGGCAGATTTCCCCCATAACGCTTCGCTGGAGGGAGGGGTTTTACGCTAGGTTGGGGGGCACTTCAACCGATTTCGATACACTACCTATTTTCCGAATACGCCCACATAGAGTACACTATGCACCCACGATAGGAACATCAAACTTATACATAAGGGGCAAGCTATGTCTTCGCAGAATCAATTGCACCAACTTCGTCAAGAGATTGACGACATCAACATGAAATTGTTAGAGCTACTCAACCAGCGTGCTAGTGTTGCATCCGAAATCGGAAAAGTGCAGGCCGAACTTGGCACGACCTTCTACGACCCCGTGCGCGAAGGCTATATGCTAGAACAACTGCAAAAGGCCAACGAAGGCCCGTTCAGTAATGCGTCGATCTCGAACCTGTTTCGCGAGATATTCCGGGCGACATTGGAACTTGAGGAACAAGAACACCGCCAGAAATATCTGGTCCAGCGCAAAACGCCTACCGACCGCACCGTGATCGAACTGCCGAACGGCGCAGTTTTCGGGGATGGATCGTTCCAGGTCGTGGCCGGGCCGTGTGCCGTCGAAAGTTTAGAACAGGTCGAAGCCGCCGCCGCCGCCATATCCGCGCGTGGTGTGCAGGTGATGCGTGGTATGGGCCACAAGCCGCGCACCTCGCCCTACGACTTCCAGGGCCTAGGCGAAGCGGGCCTGCAAATTGCGCGGCAGGTCGCTAACAAATACGGGATGCAGGTCACTAGCGAGGTGTTAGACCCCTCGCTGATCCCGATGATGTCCGATTACGTCGATATTTTCTGGGTGGGGGCGCGTAATATGCAAAACAGCTACTTGCTCCGGGCATTGGGTAAGGTCAAACAGCCCGTTATCCTCAAGCGCCACTTCAGCGCCACCTGCCGCGAACTACTATTCGCTGCCGAATATATCGTCAGCAGCGGCAACCCGAACGTCATCCTGATGGAACGCGGGATTCGTACCTTTGAGCCGTGGACGCGCAATACACTCGATATTTCCGCTGTGCCCTTGCTCAAGCAGGATAGCCACCTGCCGGTGATCGTGGATATTTCGCACTCTGCCGGACGCCCAGATATTGCGATCCCGCTGGCGAAGGCCGCCAAAGCTGTTGGTGCCGATGGCCTGATGGTCGAAGTCCATCCGAACCCGAAAGTTGCCATGTCCGACGCGAAGCAACAACTTAACATTCAACAATTTAACAATCTGATGGATGCGCTCGACGCCATGCAGGGTGTCCCGACCCTATCAGGGAGTTAAACCTTTCGACATGGGGGCCAGTGATGATACACGGCCCCGCCAGGAGGCTTATCTATGGGCTTTATTATGGACG
>DAOTUA010000114.1:0-3086 GCA_034437355.1 Anaerolineae bacterium
GTGATGATCGGGGGCGGGTGTTGTTGGTGGAGCATGTGTTTCATCCGAAAACGCCGTGGGGGTTGCCGGGGGGATGGGTGGATCGGGGTGAGCCGTTGAAGGCGGCGTTAGCGCGTGAGATGTGGGAAGAATTGGGTTTGGCGGTGCAGGTGGAGGGGGTGTTGTTGGTTGAGATTAACCGGTGGGGGCGGAATCATATTGATATTGTTTTTGCTTGTGTGGCGGAAGGCCCGGTGGGGGTTGTCAGCAATGAGTTGTTGGGGTATAGGTGGTTTACGGCGGATGCGTTACCACGGTTGCCGGGATTTCATTATCGGGCGATACAAGCGGCTTTGCAGGTTGTAGTAGCGGAGGATTAGCGCGATGTCATCACTTTCTGGGTTAGGGACAAACCAGCGACGGCGGGGCCGGGTGGGGCCAATTTTGCCGTTGTTGTCTTTGGTGGCGTTGGTGGTGGCGTTGGGTATTTTTGTGTATGAGTTGGTGATATTTAGCCGCCAGCAGGAACGGTTGCCGACGGATATTAGGGTGGCGGGGATTGATGTAGGGGGGTTAGCGCCGGGGGAAGCGGTGGCGACGTGGGAACAGGTTTATGCGCAGCCGTTGACGTTGTATTATGGAGACAGTCCGATTCAGCTTGATCCGTCGGCGGTGGGTTTTCGGATTAGCAATGAGGTGATGTTGGCCCAGGCGCGGTCGTCCATTAATACGGGGAGTGCGTTCTGGCGGCGGTTCTGGAATCATTTACAACGGCGTCGGGTGATAAGTGGTGCGGATATTCCGTTGACGGCGGAGTATCAGCAGAATTTGTTACGGGGGTATTTGGTTGATGTGGCGGCGCGGTATGATGAGGCGGCTGGGGGGGCGGCGTATGATTTGGAGACGTTGACGGTGGGTGGCGGAAGTGGGGGGCGGCAGTTGGATGTGAACCAGGCGTTGACGCAGATTGAACAGGCGTTATTTTCGCCGGAGGAGCGCACGGTTAATTTGCCGGTGAGTGAGTCGGCGACGTTTGATCCTGGGTTGGAGACGTTGCGGGAGTTGTTGGTTGCTTATCTGGATGCGAATGATTTCATTTATGATGGGCAGACGACGGTTGCGTCTATATATATTATGGACTTAACGACGGGTGAGGAGATCAATATTTTGGGGGATGTGGCGTTTTCGGCGGCGAGTGTGCAAAAGGTGGCGATTGCAATTGAGTATTTCAATTATTTGACGTTTGCGCCGAGCCAGGAGGAGGCTTGGTTGATGGCAAATTCGTTGTTGTGTAGTAATAATTCGTCGTCAAATTTGATGATGCAGATTATTGGGGGGGGGAATTTGTTTACGGGGTTGGCGAATATCAATGAGACAATGCAGTATTTGGGGGCGGAGAATACGTATATTACGGCTCCGTTTGACTTGGGGATAGAGGGACAGGAGTTGGGGGCGATAGGTGCGCCGCCGACTTCCCCGAACCCGAATTATAACACGGGGGCGGATCCGTTTAATCGGACGACGGCGGAGGATATGGGGTTGTTGTTTACGTTGATGTACGATTGTGCGAATTATGGGTCGGGGTTGGCGGTGGCGTTGCCGGAGAGCATTACGCAGACGGAGTGCCGTCAGATGTTGGAGTTGATGAGCGCAAATGATTTGTTGCGGTTGTTGCAGGGGGGTATGCCGGGGGGTGTGCGGATTTCTCATAAGAATGGGTGGATTTTCGATATGGTGGGGGATGCGGGGGTGGTGTATTCACCGTCTGGGCGGGATTATGTGATTGCGGTATTTTTGTGGGAGGAAACGGATTTCCAGGATTTTGAACGGTTGTGGCCTTTGTTGGAGGGGGTTTCGAGGGCGACGTGGAATTATTTTAATCCGAATGAGGCGTTGACATCGAGGCGGGAGGATTTACCGCGCACGGCGCAGGAATGTGAGGGGAATTACTTGCCGCCGAGTGTTGATCAGGTGGATTTGAATGATATTAATGGGTGGCGTAGCGGGCGGTAGTGGTCAGGCTATTTGTTTGGTCATGATCAGGTGATTGCGGTTGGCGGCGTATTTGTAGCGCACGTCGTCCATGACTTTTTTGATGAAGAATACGCCCCATCCGCCGTTATTTTCTGCGCGTTCTTCGAGGTCGGCGAGGGGGTCTGGTTCTGGGTTGTTGAGGGGGTCGTGGGGGGGGCCGTCGTCCATGATGATGATAGTCACTTGGTCGGGGCGTTGTTTGATGACAATATCGACAACTTTGTTGGCTCCGGTTTCGCCGTAGCCGTGTTCGATGATATTAGTGATGGCTTCATCGACGGCGAGTTCGCAGTGATTGACGCTGCGCATGTCCATGCCGACGCTTTCGACGATTTGCACGACCCAGCTACAGGCGTGAGGGATTTGTTGGACGACACCGGGGATTGATAGCCTATGTTCTTTGATGCCCACGGGGTTTATAACCTCATTAGTAGCTTGCGACGGCGTCGGTTTGTGAGTCGAAGATTTGAAGGATGGTGCTTAGGCCGGCCATATCGAGGACTTCGCGGACGCGCGCGGTGGGTTGTGCGATGCGGACATCGCCGTTGGGTTTGACTTTTTTGAGGGCGTTGACAATTTCGCGTAGCCCGGCGCTGCTCATGTAATCGACGCCGGCCAGGTCTAGGACGAGTTGGTTTTTGCCGTTGCTAATTTCCCCGGAGAGAGCTTCGCCAAGTTGGTTAGCGTTCATGCTGTCGATGCGCCCTTGGACTTGGACAAGGGTGACGTTGTTTACACCACTCACATTAACGTTAATCATGTATGTTTTACCCTGGTTGAATGCTAAGGTTTTGCAACATATATCACAGTTTACTACAAAATGACTTTATGTACACGGGATTAGCGGGGGTGCATTTCAGATTGTGGCCAAAGTAGCGGGGTTTCACCCTGCATCCGATCACTTTTTCCAGAAAAAGTGTAACTACTCAGCCCTCACCCCAACTCCTCTCCCAAACGTGCCTTTGGCACTGGGAGAGGGGCTAAATCACGCGATGAGAAGTCCCCCTCTCCCCGCGAAGCTGTGGGAGAGGGGGATTTAGGGGGTGAGGGCGGGTGCGATACCGTAAGATGTG
>DAOTUA010000115.1:0-8819 GCA_034437355.1 Anaerolineae bacterium
GGTGCGCGGTGACAATACTTGACCTGGCACCGCGACCGCCTCAACCGTACCCCGTCGTAGAGGCGGAGCTACGTCTCCGCTTGCGGGGCACGCACACACACCAAAACAAAACCGTAGAGACTGCGAAGGCTCGGAAGGTTGCTGTCGCGGGCCGCGCCGCGAGCGACGTTACGATTGAAGTTCCACGACCCGCAGCGCAACACCCGCCGGGCGTCCGGCGGGTTGGCCGTTGCCTCGCGCCCGTCTGCCGGGTCGTAGGGGTAGTCGCGCAGCAGCGTTCCCGTCCAATCTTGGCGGTCTGCTCGCAAGTGGCTTGGCGCTTGTTGTGGTTGACGTATCAAGCCCGTCTGACACCGGATGCGGATTGTACGATAGCGTTAAGTACGGTCGAGTGACAGGCATTGATGGCGCTTTAGCGTCGGGGTGGGAGGCATTTCCGATTTTGATAGACCGTCATTATGAGATAAAATAAGATTTCATTGGCTCATTTTAGGAATGATCGATGACAGTAACCGTCATTCTGTATATAGAAGATAACAGCATCAACGCGAACTTACTGACGAAGCGCCTGCACAAGCGAAACGTGCTGGTCATCGTCGCAGAAAGCGGCACCAAAGGCTTCGAGATGGCGATTCGGCATCAGCCGGCAGTGATTCTCATGGACTACAATTTGCCGGATAAAAACGGGATCGCGGTCACACAACGGTTAAAGCGCAACTCGGTAACAAAGCATATTCCGGTGATCATGCTGACCGCCGATGCCGCCGACGCAACCCGCATCGCTGCTCAAAAAGCCGGGGTCGATGGTTTCTTGCTCAAACCCGTTACGCTCTACGACCTGATGCACGCCCTTAACAACGTTGTCGGCGATCAGATTACATAGCACAAAACACCCTACATCCTATGCAAAATTCAAAATGCGTTCATTTTGGGTAACTGCTCAGGGGGTTCGGGGACAGTACATTTAAGGCCATCGCCCAGCGTGCTACAATAGAAATATTGTGACCTGTACCCCCGGTTAACGGAGATAAGAAGCCGCCGCGATGTATGCCGAAATTGCAATTAATGTCCCTGTTCAGACCACGTTCCACTACCATGTCCCCACCGCTTTACAGGGGACACTACAACCGGGGCATATGGTGCAGGTGGCCTTCCGCACCCGCGCCGAACACGGCATCGTGATCGCTTGCACCGAGCAACGACCGCCCAGCCTCCCCGACAACGTACAGACCAAACCCATTGAGGACTTACTCCACCCAGAACCCGTCATCAACCCGGCACAGTTGGCGCTGGCCCAGTGGATGGCGGCGCGGTATTTGTCATCCGTGGCGGCGGCCCTCGCGCTGATGCTGCCGCCCGGCTTCACGGGGGGGCGTGACATTCGCGTGATCTTAACCGACCCCCGCGCCGCCGCCCGTGATATGTTCGAGCATCGGGTGATCAACCTGCTGCAACGGCGCGGGGCGCTCTACGGGGCACAGATCAGCCATGCCTTGGCCGGCGAGAAAAAGGCGAACTGGCGGCGCACGGTCGATGCGTTGGAAGAACGCGGTGTCGTGCGTGTCGATCAAGTCCTTAAACCGCCCCGCATCAAACCACGCAACGTCCAGACCGCCGCCCTTGTCATCTCGCCGGATGAAGTCCCGACGGTGCTGCCATCACTTGGTAAGACCAACCGCCGGGCGGACTTGCTAGAGGCTATCGCCGGGATGGGGCCAGGGCCGCACACGCTCCAACCGCTGTTAGCGTCGTTGGGGACCACCCAAGCCACGCTCAAGAAAATGGCGGCAGATGACCTGATCCGCCTGGACGACGACGGCGTAACGCTGGCTATCGCGCCGGATAAGCTAGACGAAACGCTCATCGACCTGCGCGGCGCACACACGCAAGGCCATGTCTTGCGCGTGCTAGCACGCGAGAATGACCCGATAGATGTGAGTTGGGTATACACGCAAACCGGGGCCTCCCTCAAAGACCTGAAACGCCTGGAGGCGGATGGGCTAATCTGCTTGGGGGAGCGCACCGACTGGCGCGACACCACCGCCCAACGCGCCTACGATCTCTCCGTGCCGCCAAGCCTGACCCCAGCCCAATCGGAGGCGCTCGCGCCGATCATCGCGGCGCAAAGGGCCAACCAGCACGCCGCGTTCTTGTTGCACGGTGTGACGGGCAGCGGCAAAACTGAAATCTACCTGCAAGCGATCCAACAGGCGCTAGACGATGGGAAAACGGCCTTGTTTTTAGTGCCGGAGATCGCGCTCACCCCACAGACAACGGCGCGGGTGGTCGGGCGTTTTCCGGGCAGGGTGACGGTCTTACACAGCGGCCTGGACGACGGCGAACGCTACGACGCCTGGCGGCGAGCGCGTGAGGGGCTGGTGCAGGTGGTCGTCGGGGCACGGAGTGCGTTGTTTGCGCCGTTGGCTAACCTGGGTGTGATCGTGATAGATGAAGAACACGATCACAGTTACAAGCAATCGCCCAATGTGAATATGCCGCCCTTTCGTAGCGGCCCACACTACGACGCCCGCGCCGCTGCGCTCGAACTGGCCCGGTTGCATCAAGTGCCCGTCATCTATGGGAGCGCCACGCCTGCCGTCGAGATGACCCACGCCACCACCCGCGATCAGATCACCTATTTGACGCTGCCGCAGCGCATCCTGGCCCACCGCGAACAGGCCGAAGCCCAGGCGCAGCTTACCGGGGTGCCGTTGCCGTCTGTGCCAGATAGCGGCCCACTCGATCGCGATTTGCCGCCGGTGCAGGTGGTCGATATGCGCTCGGAACTCAAGCGCGGCAATACCAGCATCTTCAGCCAGGCGCTACAAACCGCACTCGCGCACACACTCCGCAACGGCGAACAGGCGATCCTGTTTTTGAACCGACGCGGGCAAAATACCTATGTGTTCTGCCGAGACTGCGGCTATGTCGTCGGCTGCCCAGACTGTGACACCCCGCTAACGTTTCATTGGGACGGGATCATGCGCTGCCATCGTTGCAACCATCAGCAACCCCACCCGAAAACGTGCGCCGCGTGTGGCTCTCGGCGGATTAAGTTCTTTGGGGCGGGCACGCAGCAGGTCGAAAAGGCGCTAGCGGCGGCTTTCCCGGCGGCGCGGGTGGTGCGCTGGGATGCCGATACCGCCGCCGACCCTGCCACCCACTCGACCTTTTTACGGCGCTTCCAACAACACGAAGCCGATGTGATGGTCGGCACGCAGATGATCGCCAAGGGGCTAGATTTGCCGCTGGTGACACTGGTCGGCATCATTAGCGCCGATACCGCCCTCAACCTACCGGACTTCCGCGCCGGGGAACGGTCGTTCCAGTTGTTGACGCAAGTTGCGGGGCGGGCGGGGCGGTCGCTGCTGGGTGGGCGCGTCATCTTGCAGACCTACCAGCCGGATCACTACGCGGTCACGGCGGCGGCGGCTCACGACTACGAAACGTTTTACCAGCGCGAGATCGACTACCGGCGCGATATGGGCTACCCCCCCTTCCGGCAGATGGCGCGGATTTTGTTCCGGTATCCGAGTGAAGCCGAGGCCAAACGTCAGGCGCTTGAGGCCGCCAACCGCCTACGCAAACGCCTGCACGATATGCAGATGACCGGCACCGAGTTGATCGGCCCGGCCCCGTGTTTCTTTACGCGCATCGCCGGGCATTATCGCTGGCATCTGTTGTTGCGTGGCCCGGACCCCGTGCAGGCGTTGCGCGGCATGACGTTTGACAAAAACTGGTATGTTGATGTGCATCCGGTGGATGTGTTGTAGGGAACTCCCGTTGGTGTCGGCGGGAGGGCACAGCGTCCCTCCCCTATGTCGGATTGAGGGTTTTTGTAGCGCGGCGTGCATTTGGTGCGTAAACCCTAGCGGCCGTTTTCCCTGTGTCGGGCCGCCGTGACTGACGATATGTGTTTCAGAATCATACGGAACTTGCCGCCCCCGGTATATGGGCCAAGTTGTGATCGCGGAAGGCTTCGACGCGCTGCCGCCCCTTCGGTGTCAGTTGCACCAGCCCGCCCGCCTCCCGGACCAGCTTCAAAGTGTGTAAGCGCCCCAGCACGCGCCTCATCTTGTTCTGGTCCCATCGAAAATGCTGGTGCAGCGCCTCCGGTTGGAGTTCGGTTGCGGCCCGTGGCGTGCCCTGGTGGTTGTAAATGTGCCCTAGCACCACCTGATCGTTAAAGCGGCGGCGCTGGTTTATCCGGCGTACCAACGTAGACACCAACCCGTATTTTGGCGATAGCACCCACGCCACCACAAAGAAAAAGAAGATCATCAACACCATCGAGGCGCTAATGGACGAGTTCCATTCCGGCGATAACCCCAGCCCGAATACCCGGTTCAACCAGCCGATCCCGTCCCCGATCTGGAAGATGCCAAGGAACGACCCCCGCGCCAGGTCGTAACCAAAGAACGCCCCCGCGCTACCGATGACCGCACTATAAACCAGCATCAACGACAGCCGATCCGTGAGCAGGTAGGCCGCCGCCGGTGGGATGATAAAGAAAGCGATCACCAGGATCGAGCCGACCGCATCGAACGCGGCGACTGCTACCAGGCTGACCAGCACCATCAGCGCATAGTGCAGCACCGCCGGACGAAACCCAAGTGCCTTCGCGAGTGCCTCATCAAACGCGGCTAGTTTAAGTTCTTTGTAGAAAAGCGTCACGAACAGGACGGTTAGCAGCGCCATGATCGCCGTCACCGTGATCGACTGCGGCCAGAATACCAGCGCCGGTTCTTGGTCTAGTAACCCGGCCTGCCACGCCTCCCCCGGCGAGTACGTCCCGCAGTTGGAACAACTTTCGCGGAACACCGCGCCGTTATCACGGGGGCTAATGCCTAACTCGCGGCAGTTGGTACATTGGCGGGCGATGGTGGCGCGGTCATCGTCTGGCGTAATGGTGACCGTTTCGCAGTTGGCGATGCAGTGGCTAGTGGTGTTGGCCCAAGCTACGCCGATCTCACCGACCATGACCGCGTGTTCGTCTAAATGAACATCCTCAATAAAGCGCGATACCAGGATGATCGACACGGCGAACAACAACGGGAAGGCCAGCCCAAGTGCGGCATCTTGCCGGACCAACCCGGATCGGTTGATCAACTCGGTTAAGGCGACCGTCAAAACCCCGCTCCCCGCTGCCCCGATAATCAGCCATGGCGATGACGGGTTCGGCGTCTGGTTGAATACGCCCGTCATGAGCATAAAGGCGACAACGATCCCGAACAGTACGGTATGGCTGATAGCGTCGCTGGTGAGTGCCATCCCCCGCAATAACAAGAATGTACCGAGTAATGCACCAGAGATCGCGATCAGCGTGCCGATGATGGTTGCGGTATGTTGTGGGTCGCGCAGAAACATATTGATGTCCTCACGCGAGGCAACCAACAGCAGTAGGTCGATGATCACACGCTCTAAACCAGTCATTAGCTTGTCCCCCCGAATCGCTGTCGATCTCGCCGCTGCCGGAGCCAAACCCAGGCCAGCCCGCGCCCCGGCGCAAACATCAGCGACAGCGCCACGATCAGAAATGCGGCGACAATGATCATCGGGCCGGTGGGGATGTCGGCATCTATCGCGCTAAAAACCGCCCCGACCCCGCCAGCCAACGCGCCAAACAACGCGGACAAAACCACCATCTGGCCTAGTTCATTTGTCCACTGCCGCGCCGCGATACCAGGGGCAATCAACATCCCAACCATCAGCACCACCCCGGCCAACTGCAAACCCAACACAATCGCGATCACGATCAGCGTCGATAGGATGCCGTCGATCAGCTTCACACGGAAGCCGTTCGCCGCCGCGAAATCTGGATCGAACGTGATGAGCTTAAACGGGTGCCACAACAGCGCGACCACAATCAACGCCGCCGCCCCCACCCCGCCGATCAGCATCACATCGCTAGCGACCATCGCAGCAGCTTGCCCGAAGATGAACGTCTCTAGCCCGGCCTGGCTCGCATCGTCCCGGCCCTGGATGTAGGCCAACAACGCGACCCCGGCGGCAAACCAGGCCGCCAACACGATCCCCATGGCGCTATCCTGCTTGATGCGTGTGGTGCGCAACAGCGCCCGGATGAACTGCACCCCGGCCCAACTTGCGATCCCCGCGCCGACCAACAGCCCGCCCAGGTCCCGCCCGGCAACCAAAAACGCGATAGCCACGCCTGGCAGCGCCGCATGAGATAGCGCATCCCCCATCAGGCTCTCGTGGCGTAACACGGCAAAACACCCCAGCGCCCCACTGACCGCACCCAAGATCGCCCCGCCTAACGCAACCGTCCGCACGGTGTAGGTATAGTTGATACCCAGCGCCGCCCGGCTGAATGGCACAAACAACACGCCGATGAGCGCCGTCACGCCCATAACCGCCCACACCCGCCGATCCGCATCCGTGAATGTCGGCATTAGTCCGCCTCCGTTGCTGGGGACTGGGAGTCCGTATGTAAATAAGATACACGCCCGCCGTAGGTCTGGCGTAGGTTGCCGGGGGTAAAAGTCGCTTCGGTGGGGCCACTAGCGATCACTTCGACGTTAAGCAGCGTCACCCAGTCAAAATAACTGGGGACCGTTTGCAGGTCATGGTGAACCACGATCACAGTTTTATCGCGCTGGCGCAGTTCACGTAAAATGGACACAATCGCCCGTTCCGTGACGGCATCCACGGCGGCGAACGGCTCATCCATAAAGTAGATTTGCGCATCTTGCACGAGTGCCCGCGCTAAAAATGTGCGTTGTTGCTGCCCCCCGGAAAGCTGGCTGATCTGCCGGTCGGCAAAGTCCGCCAGTTCGACTTGTTCCAGTGCGTGTCGGGCGCGGTCGTACTCGGGCCGGCCCGGACGCCGAAACCAGCCAAGTTGACCGTACAGCCCCATCGTCACCACATCGATCACCGAAGTCGGGAAGTCCCAATCGACGCTACCGCGCTGTGGCACATACCCCACCATGGACCGAGCTTCACGGTAGGGCTTGCCGTAAAACCGAACCGTCCCGGCAGCACGCGGGATCAGGTTCAGCGCGGCTTTGATCAGGGTGCTTTTGCCAGCGCCATTCGGCCCAACCACCCCCATCAACACCCCTTCCGGCACGGTCAGGTCAATATCCCAGATGGCGGGCTTGCTGCCATAGGCCACTGTCAGATCGTCAATTTCTAGGGCGGTCGGTCGTGTGGTCATGGTGATGTTGTCCTCCATTGGGGCTAACTGTTTATCTCGTCGCAGTCCACATCGAGCAGATCATCGGGTGGCGACGGCTCCAGATCATCGGGCCAATCCGGGATGGTCACATCGACCCCAGCGCACTCATACGACTGCAAGATCGTGAGTACATTCTCCGTGATCATGCCCGTATAGGTTCCGCCGAACGTGCCCGGATCGCCCATCGCATCGGAATAGAGTTCGCGCACGCCGATACGCACCTCACCGCCGGCAGCATCCACCGCTTCGACCACCGCCTGAACTGTATTCGGCGCGATGCTGCTTTCCACGAATAAAACCGGGATGTCGTTGTCAATCACAAAATCGACCGTCCCCTGAATATCCCCGACCCCGGCTTCGTCCTCCGTGCTGAGGCCCTGAATACCAAACACCCGCCAACCGAACGCCGCCCCGAAGTATTGAAAGGCATCGTGCGAGGTGACCAGATAACGCTGCTCAGACGGCACCGAGCGCATTCCCTCATCAGCCCAATCGTAGAGTGCCTGCAAATCCTCAAGATAGGCGTCGGCGTTAGTAGTATAGATGTCGGCATTAGCAGGGTCGAGGTCCGCCAAGGCATCCGCTAGGCCGCTGGTGCTGATCTCCCAGTTGCGCGGCTCGAACCAGAAGTGCGGGTCGTCTACGTTGGTCAGGTCATCAGACAGATCGAACCCACCGACAACAAACCCAGCATCTTTGACAGGCTGACCTAACGCAAAGGTAACGACGCCCTGTTCACCAAGCGCCCGGAACACCGTATCGAACTGACCTTCCAGGTTTAGCCCACTATAGACCAGCATATCGGCCTGGTTCATGGCAGCAATATCGGCCTCGGTTGGTTGGTAGAGGTGCGGGTCTACGCCTGCACCCATCAGGGCGGTGATGGTCACACCGTCTGCGCCATCTGCCAGGATGTTCACTAAGTCCGCCGCCTGGGTGGTGGTCGCAACGATGTTTAACGCCTCGTCTTGTGTGTTGCCCCCCACCACCCATAGCAGAGATAGCATAACGCCCAGGGTTAGGATATATCGTTTCATAGTGCAATTCCTTTTTTTAGATTTGACATGCTTCTACTTTTAGCCTAACCTAAATATAATGTCAAGAGCAGCTTTGATTTTTAAGTCGCCAAAACCAAAACCTACCGTCAGGGAGGGGCGGCCCGCCTCCCCTTGCGAAATAAGACGTTCGCTACTATGATGATCGCGCAACTAAACCAACACACATGAGGCCATCCATGGAACAGTTAGAAAACAACCCGGTTGTGAAATTTGCGTCTACCCGACCGCGCCTAAGTGCCTGGATCGTGCTGTCGCTCGGTATGGTGATCCTGCTGGTAATCGAAGGCCGTGATGTGGGGCTATTACCGGGCCAATGGGTTTCGCTGATTGTGGCGACCGTCCTGGTGGCGGGCGCTTGTGTTTGGATCATTAGCTGGGAAGATGCGGACGAAGAAGATATTGCCATCACGACCAGCGATATGCCAAAAGTGCAGGATGAGGGCAAAGCGACCGACGAGACGTAAGAAAACCGCCTCCGTATGGGTCTAATCTATATACGAGTAAAAACCCCATCAGGAGGGTACCCCTATGTTAGAACACGCTCATGTGGAGACCGATAC
>DAOTUA010000116.1:0-2172 GCA_034437355.1 Anaerolineae bacterium
TCCCGCACCACCGCCGCCGCCACCTGCTGACCCCACTCCGGGTGCGCCACGCCCACCACACACACCGCCGCCACCCCCGGATGCGCCAACAGCATCGCCTCCACCTCTGCCGGATAAACGTTCTCCCCACCACTCACAATCAAATCGCTGCGACGCTGCACCAACCATAGATCGCCGTCATTATCCATATACCCAATATCGCCCGTGTACAACTCCCCGCCGCGTAACACACGCTCCGTCGCCCCCCGGTCGCCATAATACCCCCGCATCACCGTCGGACCACGCACCACCACCTCGCCATATTCCCCCGCCGCGACCGTCTCCCCGTCCACACCCACCACCCGCACCGACGACAACATCAACGCCTTACCCACGCTCCCCGGCTTTGCCCGTGCCGCCGCCGGTAGCGCCGTCGCCACCTGCGAACACGCCTCTGTTAACCCATACGTTGGCGCAACCGGCAACCCCGCCCCCAACGCCCGATCCATCAAGCCCGATGTCGCCGCCGCCCCGCCCAACAAGATCAACCGCACCGACGCCGGAAAATCCACCCCACCCGCCAACAACCGATACAACATCGTCGGCACCAACGAGATCAACGTCACCCGATACGCCGCCATCCCATCCCCAACCCCCCCCACATCGAACCGTCGCTGCAATACCGGCGTGATCCCATACAACATACTTCGAAAAAAGACCGCCATCCCCCCCACATGATACAGCGGTAACACACTCAACCATACATCATCCACCCCATGCCCCAACCGCCAAGCAGACCCCACCGCGCTATAAAAATGATTCCCAAACGTAATCTCCGCCCCCTTCGGCTGGCCCGTCGTCCCAGATGTAAACACAACCGCCTGCACCCCCGCCAGGTCGATGTCACCCGGTGGGGCAGTCGCCTCCGGCAGATGATCCACCTCAACCTGCAACCGATTCACATCCAACCCCGCCGCCGCCTCTGCCATCTCTGCTGTGTACAACACCAACCGCACCCCGGTTTTAGCAAGCTGCCAGTTCATCTCATCCGATGTCAGCCGCGTATTCAGCCCCACCATCACCCCGCCGAGCCGCATCAACGCCCCCAACGCTAGCACCGCCTCCGGCACGTTCGGCATCAACACACCCACTCGCGCCCCCCGTCGCACCCCAACGCCCCCCAACTTGAACGCCAACCGCCCAACCAACCGATCCAGCTCCGCATACGTCCACACCCGCCCCTCAAAAATCAACCCCACCCGATCCGGCGTTTTCGCGGCCCGTTCCGCCAACCAATCCCGCATCAGTCGATCCTCAATGAATGTTTAGCCGATTTTCACAAAAAAACAGTCGTTACAACTCAGGTCCTTCGCTTGAACACACCCGTTCAGCGCAAGCTGAATCGTTACTAGCCAAACCTGAAATCTAAAAAGTGCCACGGCCACCACTCCCCACAAAGCAAAAGGGCCGCACCCTATGCGCAGCCCCATCACCATCAACCAGCCTACACGACGCCTAAGACGCCAACTTCTGCACGCTATCATCCTCGGCTTCTACACCCGTTTCATTTTCCGTCGGATATTCCAAGATGATACGCGCCGACCGATCATACGTGAAGTAATTCCAAACCCAACTCACAAACACACTTACCCGATTACGGAACCCCAACAGCGTCACCAGATGTAAGCCCAACCATGCCAACCACGCGATATAGCCACTCATCTGGATGCGATTAAACATCCACGCCACCGCCCGGCTACGCCCAATCGTCGCCATCGAACCCCGATCCCGATACGAGAACGCCTCTTCTTCCTGGCCCGCAATCCGCTTGAGCAAATTCTTCGCCGTCTGCTTGGCCTGTTGTTGCGCCACCGGGATCAACTGCGGATACGGCTTCCCGTTCTTATCCTCCAAATACGCAATATCCCCTATCGCGTAAATATTCTCAAAATCGCGCGTCCGCAAATTCGGCTCCACTGGGATACGCCCCCCGCGTGCCAACTCAATATTAAGCATCTGTGCCAATGGCGAGGCCTTCACACCTGCCGCCCACACCAGCGTATACGTGCGGATCACATCGTCATTATCCAAAACCACCCTTGTCCGCTTCGGCGTGTTCGAACGCGTCAGCGTACACACCAATGCCAGCAGGTGAGGCCCCTTCATTGCGGAGCGCCTGTTTCCAGTTTTTTC
>DAOTUA010000117.1:0-3983 GCA_034437355.1 Anaerolineae bacterium
AGCGCTGATGGTACTGCATCGGAGACGGTGTGGGAGAGTAAGCCGCTGCCAACCCCTTATATTCTCACTCTCCGTAGCAGCGCACCGCCCACCACATCAGGTTATCCCCCTGGCTTTTTTGGGTTTAAATGGAAGGACGTTTCACATTTGCATACTTAGTGTAGAATACGCACATGAGCAATCAACCAACAGCTAAGCCAGAACCCGATTGGGTGACAGTTTACACAACCCCAAGTTTCAGTGAAGCCCATCTTATGGCGGGGCATCTACGCAGCGAGGGGATCGAGCCTTATGTTCATGCCCAGCCCGGTGCAAGCGCCATCGGAATTACACTAGGGACATTTGGCGGCATTTCTGTGCTGGTGCGTCCATCGGACTACGACAGAGCGATGGATGTTTTGTTCCCAGAAACCCCGGATGAACTCCCTGATGACCCCGGTGATTACATCGTATTGGAGCCAGAAGAAGATGATGAACCAGACGCTAACGGCGATTGAGGGGCTGCGTGTGGGGCACTGGGAAGATGGTAGCGGTTTGACAGGCTGTACGGTCATTCTATGCCCTGCGGGGACTATCGGCGGGGTGGACCAGCGCGGCGGTGCCCCCGGTACCCGCGAAACTGATTTGCTGCGCCCGCTACAGATGATGGAGCAGGTACACGCTGTTGTATTATCTGGCGGGAGTGCTTACGGACTGCGCACAGCTGACGGCGTGATGATCTACCTCCGTGAGCAGGGTATCGGCTTCCCGACAGGTAGCGGTGTGCCCGTGCCGATTGTCCCTGCCGCGATTCTATACGATTTAGAGGTGGGGGCTGCGGTTTTCCCGTCTTCGACTAACGGTTACGAGGCCGCCGCTAGTGCAAGCAACGCCACGGTTAGACAGGGCAATATCGGTGTTGGGATTGGCTGTACGGTTGGCAAATTAGCTGGGATGCAACGCGCCACCAAAACCGGGTTAGGGACGGCGGCCATCATTCTACCCGATGGGCTGATTGTGGCGGCCCTATTTGCCGTGAATGCTGTGGGGGATGTGCTAGCCGATAACGGCGAGATTATCGCTGGCCTACGCGATGCGGCAACCGGTCAGTTTGTCGGCACGCTCAATACCATGCGCCACATGATCGCCCCTAGCCCGGACACGCCAACCAGTAACACCGTCATTGGTATCGTTGCGACCAACGCTAAACTGACAAAATCGCAGACAAATAAAGTCGCACAGATGGCGCACGATGGACTAGCACGCGCCGTCACGCCCGCCCATACCATGTACGATGGTGACACGATCTTTTCGTTGGCAACCGGGCAACTTCCCGCAGACTTAAACCTTGTTGGCGCACTCGCCGCAGAGGTAACCGCTGACGCAATCCGAGCCGGGGTTACTCATGCCAGCACGCTTGGCGGGGTCCGGGCGGGTACAAAACAATGACGCATCTAAAGTGATTACATAGCGTTAATTGGATTCCCCCGTGGATTTAACTTATACTTATTTTGTTCCCGTAATTCTTAACCGAGGTGAAAAACCACGATGTTCAAGTCAAACAAGGTAAATGAAGACGTGAAAAGTGTCATCATCGTAGAAGATGAAGAGAAGCTGGCAAACAACCTTGCCGAAAAGATGCGAAGCGAAGGCTTTAAGGTGTCGGCGGTACACAATGGCGAAGAAGGGCTGGAACTCATCCGGGCGGAGAAACCGCAGCTCGTCATCCTGGATATTATGTTGCCGGGGCTAGACGGCCTGAGTATCTGCCGGATGCTGCGCAACGACCCGACAACCGCCGAAATCCCGGTAATCATGTTGACGGCACGCGGGACCGAAGTTGATAAGATCGTCGGGTTAGAAAGCGGAGCCGATGATTATATCGTGAAGCCCTTCGGCCTGGGTGAATTCTTGGCGCGGGTGCGGGCCGTTCTCCGGCGATTCGAGAAAACCCGCCGCAGTACCATGCAGCACGACGAACTCATCTCGGAAAATCTCATGATGGACCTGACCGGACGCCGCGTATTTATTGGCGAAGAAGAGAAGAAACTCAGTAATAAAGAGTTTGACCTGCTAGCAGAACTGATGCGTAACCGGGGCGCGGTTCTCTCTCGTGATCTGATCCTCACCAAAGTTTGGGGGTACGATTATTTTGTAGATAAGCGAACGGTGGATGTGCACATCCGGTGGTTGCGCGAGAAAATCGAACAAGACCCATCAAGCCCCAAGCGTATCATTACCGTGCGTGGGCTTGGCTATCGCTTTGAGGGCTAACCCCAGCATGATAAACCAATCGGACCCACAAGCGCTGATGGTCACGACGGCATACGAGGCCCTGTTTGTGGTCGATGCGGACCTACACATCTTGGCATTGAACCCGGCAGCCGGTGCCTTGTGGGATCATGCGCAGGTCGGATCATGCCTGACAGATTTTGCCGACTCCTCCGAATTAGAAGCGGCTTTTCGTTATGTGCTAGAAAATCAGGAATCCGAATTTGAGATTCAAACGACTATCAACGACCGTTTTTATCGCATACGGATGCACCTTCACACAGGCAACAACCAGACGCAAATCGGCGTTGCCCTACAGGATGTAACCGATCTTGTTCGGCTGAACCGTGCCCGGCGCGATATGGTCGCGAACATCTCGCATGAACTGCGCACCCCGATTGCCAATATCCGCCTGATTATCGACAGTTTATTTCACGAGGCGGATAAGCCCAAGCGTAAAAAGTCGATCCAATCGCTGAAAGACATAGCTCGTGAAACCGATGCGTTGCAGTGGTTGGTTCATGAACTGATGGACCTGTCGATGATCGAAACCGGGCAGGCGATTGTGCGCATGGTCGATGTTGACCTGAGCGAGATTGTTGATGAAGTGGTGGAGCGCATGACCGAGCAGGCCGCTAACCGCGAGATCACGCTGGGGGTCAAACTGTCGGAGGATGTACGCCTGTTATGTGATCGCGAACTTGCTAAGCGGGTGATCATCAACCTGATTCACAACGCCCTCAAGTATTCCCCGGCGGGGGGTACAGTCACGCTCTCGGCAGAGAATACCGATGAATACGTGGTGATCACCGTCCAGGATAAGGGGCCGGGTATCCCAGAAGATGAGACGGAGCGCGTTTTTGAACGGTTCTACCAGGTGGATAGCTCGCGCTCTCGAAATGAGGGAACCGGGCTGGGGTTGGCGATCTGCAAGCATATTGTCGAGGCGCACGGTGGCGAAATCTGGGCGGAGGGGGTAGAGACTGCCGGCGGCGGCAAGTTCAGCTTTACGTTGCTCAATGCGGATTACGCGCTATCACAGGTCGATAATGATTAATGCGGGATGGGTCATGGCATAAAAAGGGGTGATTTCTGTCATTCTTTTGCGGGCGGCTTGTTGAAATTCTCGCACAGTTCGTTATAATGCAGATAAGAACTACAAATCAAACACCTTCGGGGCAGGGTGAAAGTCCCTACCGACGGTAAGGTAGCCAACGCGCTGCCAAGCCCGTGACCCGTGTAACCCCCCTTTTGCGGGGTCGTTCGTCACAGCGAAACTATTTGCTGTGCCGGTGGATACTGGTGAGAGTCCAGAGCCGACGGTGATAGTCCGGATGAGAGAAGGTCATACCTAATAAGTGCCAGTTGGGTGCATTGTGCTACTTGTTATTATGTGGCATGTTTCCTGGCTCGTCATTTTATGGTGCCGCCCCGTTGTCTGTGATGTTCAGCTACGGGAATTTTTATGCAAAGAGAAACGCGCTTAGCCCCCAAGAAAGCCCTCATCCATCAACCCAATTGGCAAGTAATCGGACGCCAGTTGCTCCGTGTGATAGCCCCATTGTTGACGCTAGTTACCATCACCGGATTGTGGCAAGTGGTCGCCATGCTTCAGATATACCCGCGCTTCATTGTGCCGTACCCGGTCGATGTGCTAGATAAATTCTATGCCGTCACCTTCGGGGATGGCCGCGTTTCATTGTGGGATCATATCGGGGTGACGCTCAGCGAGG
>DAOTUA010000118.1:0-3503 GCA_034437355.1 Anaerolineae bacterium
CCCACAACCTCCAAATACCATCCCAGCACAACCAACCTCGCCTGGACCGTGCTTATCGGCGCGTTTGTCAGCTTTTGTTTTCTCTGTGCCGGGACCTCATTCGGCGTCTACTATTTCTTATATCGTTCCGCTGTGCCGATGAACACCGCCGTACAGGTCACACGCGGTTCTGTCGGGCTGGTTCGTACCGATCTCAGCGAGAGCTTCGAGTTACGCGGGCGTATGCTCTCGCGGGGGGAACGTATCATCACGGATTCACAATCGCAGGCGGTCGTTTCCTTCCGCGACCTGCAAAATAACAACAAGCTGATCGCCTCCGTTACCGTCAAAAACAACTCCGGCCTCATCGTTCAGAACGCCATACAGCCCCGCTTTGATCGCAGCAGCCAAAGCTACCGCATCTCCCTGGACAACATCGAAGGCGAAATCGACATCTTCTTGCCCGCCAACATCACCCGCCAAACCGTCTTTACGCTTTTCCTGCCAAATGACCTCATTATCGACGCCAGCGAAAGCGGCACCTACACCGTATCACTCGATAACAACCAGATCGAACTTTTCACCTGGGAAGGCCAAGCTGCCATCCTCCCCCCAGACCGCACCGCCAGCCGCCCCGTCATTGATGGACAAGTCGGTATCTATCAACAGGAAACCGGCCTGCTCACCGTCGAACGTCGTTATACCGACCTCATCAACAACAGTATGTTCGATCAGCCCCCGATCGAACGCACCGTCGCCACCAACCAACTTATGCCAGCCATGGATACCTGGAATTGTGCCGACCGCACCAGAACCTCCCCCACCGGCACTTTTGAAACCGTCTTTTTTGATGGGCGGGAAACACTACACTTCTTCCGGGGGATCAACTCACAATCCCATGGCGAAACCACCTGTATCCAACCCTTTGGCCCTTCTGGGCAAATTGGACACCGCGTCGATGCCTACTCCCACCTGGAAATACGGACAACCTTCTACATCAAAGACCACTCGCTCAATGCTTGCGGCTTCGAGGGCAGCGAATGTCCCCTTATGCTGCTGATGGATTACGTCGACGAAAACGGATCATCCAACCGCTGGTTTCACGGTTTCTACTCCAAACTAGAATCACGGTCAAACTACCCGCTAAAATGCGTCAGTTGCCCGCAAGAACATAAACAAGTTAACGATAATACCTGGTACACCTACGAAAGCGGCAACCTGCTCTCGCTGTTCCCAGAAGGCGCACGCCCGGCCTCTATCCTCAACATCCGTTTCTACGCATCCGGGCACGACTACGATGTCTACGTTAGTAATCTATCTCTGCTTGTATCGCCCCCAGAACCCGACCCACCATCCACCGATACCACCAGCAGCTAACGATTGAGGTTGCACTCTAAACCCTGCCACTTTTTGCACAAAGGTTCGCAGCGGTGGCTGGAAGCCATCCAATTTTGGCAATTTGACTAAATATTCATTATAATGTGCTGCGTTGGGCAAATTTTCTTTCTTGCAAGTATTTTGTGCAACCTGCCCAAACTTTTTGCAAATATTGTGCCGTTAGGGAGGAAAACCTGTGGCTAGCGTAACTTTTGAACATATCCATAAAGCATATGGCAATACAGTTGTTATTAAAGACCTTAACTTTGAAGTAGCGGACAAAGAATTTCTTGTTCTCGTCGGTCCGTCCGGCTGTGGCAAGTCCACCAGCCTACGGATGCTTGCCGGCCTCGAAGAGATCACCGGCGGGCGTATCCTCATCGAGGACCGGGAGGTCAACAACGTCGCCCCGAAAGACCGCGATGTCGCGATGGTCTTTCAGAGCTATGCGCTTTACCCGCACATGACCGTCTACGATAACATGGCATTCGGCCTGCGCCTGCGCAAAACCCCCAAAAATATCATTGACGAACGTGTCCGCGATGCTGCCTCTAGCCTCGGTATCGAAGAATTGCTAGACCGTCGCCCACGTCAGCTTTCCGGTGGGCAGCGCCAGCGCGTCGCTGTCGGACGTGCCATCGTCCGCGAACCCGCCGTGTTCCTTATGGACGAACCCCTCTCCAACCTGGATGCTAAACTCCGTGTTGAAGCCCGGTCCTTCATCAGCAAGCTGCACCAACGCCTAGAAACAACCTTCGTCTACGTCACACACGACCAAGTAGAGGCGATGACGATGGGAACCCGTATCTGCGTCCTGAACGCTGGCGACCTGATGCAGCTCGATACCCCCTTCAACCTGTATCACAACCCCGCCAACGTCTTTGTCGGCGGCTTCATCGGGTCCCCCTCCATGAACTTCTTCGACGCAACCCTCGTCCAGACCGACGCCGGTATTGCAGTCGATACCGGTATCTTCCAAATACCACTCCCCGCCGATATGAACGACATCTACAAACCCTACATGGGCAAGAACGTTATCTTCGGCGTCCGCCCAGAGGACATCCACGACCAGGAATACCAACCAGCCAGCATCAACCCGGTTCCCATCGAAGCCACCGTCGATGTTATCGAGCAAATGGGTAACGAGATGATCTGCTACTTTGAAGAAGGCGGAAAAACCTTCATCGGTCGCCTGGACCCGCGCACCCAGGCGCGTATCGGCGGGCGTATGAATGTCGTTGTCAACGTCGATAACATCCACCTGTTTGATGTAGACACGGAAGAATCCATCGCCTTTGAACACAAACAAGCCAAAATAGAGGCGGAAAGAGCATAACCCCTCGCGCATCCACAAAAAAACAGGCCACCTGCTGTCGGTGGCCTGTTTTTGTTTAATCTGAATCTTGGCGAATAGCTATTCCGTGGGTAACACGCTACGGAACTTATAACCGTAAACGATCATCCCCATTTCACCCTCAGTTGTTAACTTGCGGGTCACCATTTCCACACGTTCACCGATCTCTGGCAAAGTCTCCATGTCGGTTAACTGAGCCGTTACCAGCGGGCCTTCATCCAACTTGACCAGCGCCAGCACATAGGGCGCTTGCCACTCATAACCTGCCGGGGGGTCTTGTACAACCGTATAGCTATAGACCTCACCACCACCAGAGAAAGCAACCGCCTCGCGCTGGCCCGGCTGCAAAGCAGCATCCGTCATGACGCCATCCGCTGCAAATGCGGGGCCGATTGTTCAACTTCTTCAGTTGTATCGGTCTGATCTTCTGCTGTTGCTTGCGGTACTAGGCGGCTTTGCAAGCTCACAGAGCCATCTTCCAGGCGAACGCCTTCCAGACGATAACGTTGTGCGCTCAAGCGCCAGTGACGTGTGATTTGCATGAGATTACTCCCTTTAACAGTTTGTGGAATAGCGAATATACGTAACTTATTGACTTCATCATATAGTTTCTCGGCTCTCAAAACCTATCAGCCTACGCCTGATAGCTCTCAAATCCCCCCCCCCGAATATCGTCTCATCACTGACATCGTAGGGGAGGGTCGCCGTGCCCTCCCGATACGTGTACCGATTATTCCTCGTCGGTTTCTGTCTCCGCTTCCACCTCCGCCGGAGCTTCTTCCGTTACCGTTAC
>DAOTUA010000119.1:0-5424 GCA_034437355.1 Anaerolineae bacterium
TTCAATATAGGCCAGCCCGTTTGCCAGCGTGAATGCCAGTTCTTGCGCGGCGGTGCTGCCCGCCTCTCGGATGTGGTAGCCGCTAATGCTGATCGTGTTCCAGTTGGGTATCTCGCGGTGACAGTAGTCGAACATATCCGTTATCAAGCGCATCGACGGCCCCGGCGGGTAAATATACGTGCCGCGTGCGATGTACTCTTTCAGGATGTCGTTCTGGGTGGTGCCGCGTAACTGCCGTGGTTCGACACCCTGCCGCTTACCCGCTGCAATATACATCGCCAGCAATACCGCTGCCGGCGCGTTGATTGTCATACTGGTCGAGACCTGATCGAGCGGGATTCCCGCGAAAAGCTGCTCCATATCGTGCAGGCTGCTGATGCTCACGCCCACCTTCCCGACCTCACCCAGCGCCATCGGGTCATCAGCATCGTAGCCGATCTGTGTCGGTAAGTCGAACGCCACCGATAACCCCCGGCTGCCCTGTTCGATTAAAAACCGATAGCGGGCGTTCGATTCCGCCGCCGTCGCATACCCCGCATACTGCCGCATTGTCCATAAGCGACTGCGGTACATGGTCGGCTGCACCCCGCGCCGATACGGGTACTCACCGGGGAAGGCGGAACCGTCCGCTAGCGGGGTTGGCAGGTCCGCCGGAGTATACAACCGTTTGATGTCGATCCCGGATGAGGTCTTGAACGCCGCTTTGCGTTCCGGGAAGCGTTCCAGCACCGGTTGCACCCGGTCCTTCTCCCAGCGTTCCAGGCCATCCTTCAGGTTTTTGATCATAACGCGCTCAACTCCTCTCGCTGTGATCCGGCGGGGCGAATGCCTCAAAAGGCACCGTCACCCCTCGGAAATTCTCAAATGTCAGGTCCCGAAACGACAACCCCAGGTTGCCCCGCACATGGTCGAACATCCGCGAATAGCTATATTGCAGGCGTGGCGCATGGTGTAGCCCCAGGTGTTCTGCCGTTTGCTGGATGGCGTCCTCGTTCCCCGCCTCGATCTCCACAAACGAGCCATACGGCATCTCGTCTAAAACGACCTCCGCCCCCCCGATCTGATAGGTGGTACGGTATTTTTCGTAGGACATATACACCACAAACCCCAACTTTTGCAGGATTGTATCCGCTGCCTGGAAGTCATCCACCACAATCTCGGCCTCATATCGCTGATGCACCCCCCTAGCCTGGGCTTGTTCGTCTTGCGGTTCTTTGTAAGTGATGCGAATCTTGTTATCCTGCCGCAGCCGCAACACCAAATGTTGCCCGACAAATGCACCATCGGGCGTGTCGTAGCGATAATTCACCTCATGCACACGCGGCGAAACCAGCTTCGCCTCGCTGTGTTCCAGGCGTTGGCGCACCGCGTCTAAATCCGGTGCATATAACTTAATCTCAATTTCCTGATAGGTTTCGTCACTCATCCTGGCTTTGCTCCATATCCGGTTGAACTGTGGCCGGGAAGTGATCTTGTATTACCCCGGCTAACGCCGCATGATCGCCGTTGGCCTGGCCCGGTGCCAACAGAACCGCCTTATAAAAACTCCCCGCCGCCCGTTCGACCAGCCACAACCGCGCTCCCCCGTGTGGGATGTCCGGCTGATCATTCATCCGATCAAACTTGAGCCGGGCCAAGGCCGCCGTAAAGCTCTTAAACCGATCCGTCGGCAGGTCGTCGTCGATAGCGGCACCCGGCTGATGTTCGTAGACGATCCTCAGATGCGGTGGGGCAGTCGGTAAGCCGGTGATGGTCGCAACCGAGTTGGGCGGCAGCAAGTGCGGATAGTGGCAGGTGATCCGGTAGACCGACTGCACACCGGGTTGTGTCGCCAGGGTCGTTATCTCTTGTAAACGGAACTGCACACATAGGCTGCGCAATAGGTAATGGTGATAGGCATAAGGTGATGTACTCATAAACAAACAACTCTGTCTTGGTTTCTATGTGAAATTCAAAATGCGTCAGGTTTGGTGGAGTTTCACCCCATACCCCACCACTTTTTCCAGAAAAAGTGGACAAAAAGCGTCCATTTTGATTGGAAATAGCCCCCTCATCGCTTTCTTTGCTTCTTTCTTTCTGAAAAGAAAGAAGAGAAAAGCATATATTTCACATCAGGCGCATCTTGGTTTCGATATGTTTTCTCCGTGCGATTATAACACCTTCGGCGCTATAATCGTCCTTCAACTTAAAACATATCGTTAGGGGGTACCAACCCATGACAAAAATCAAGGTCGATCATATCGCGGTTGTCGTGGCCGATATGGACGCTGCGCTCGGCTTCTGGCAAGATGCCCTCGGTCTGTCACTCTCCGGGACCGAACGTAATGACCAGGAAGCCGTAGACGTGGCTTTCTTACCAGCCGGATCATCTCGGATCGAACTATTACAACCCACAGATGACGCAAGTGGTATCGCCCGCTACCTGGCCAAACACGGCCCAGGGATGCACCATCTCTGTTTAGCTGTGCCGCATATCGACGCCGTGCTAGAGCAGTTGCGCTCCCATCAGATCGAACTCATTAACGACCAGCCCCGTACCCGCACAGACGGCACCCGTTACGCTTTTGTTCACCCGCGCAGTACCGGCGGCGTGCTGGTCGAACTCTACCAAACCCCGGAGGATACCGCCTGATGCGTCGTCTACTGTTCGCTCTCGTCATCAGTTGGATATGCACCAGCGATCCAATTGCGATGGCACAGCCCGCTTGCGACGCCCTGTTGCAAACATCGTTAGCCTCTCTACGGACAGCCTGCGTCGATCAAAACACCATCGGCGCTTGCTACGGCCACGGCCCACTTGACGTTAGCCTGGTACAAGATACCGCCGAGGGTTTTCTCACCCCCGGCGCGATCATCGACCTGGACATCATCGATACATTGGCGCTCAGCCCTTTCGACCTGGACAACCGCGGATGGGGCCTGGTGCAGCTTAGCATCCCCCTCAATCAAACCGATAATGTGATCACGCTCCTGGCTTTGGGTGATGTTACGCTGACCAACACCGGCGATTCTGCCGAGACCGTGCCGTCCGCGCTGGCCCCCATCCGAGCAAACCAGGGCGCGAACATCCGCGCTTTGCCCCAGGCCGACGCTACCCTGCTAACAACCGCCTTCACCGGCGATCCGATCCGTGTCACCGGGCGCACCCCGGACCGGGCCTGGGTCCGTGTTCGGCTAGCAGATGGGCGCATCGGCTGGGTGGTGGCTTCCGCTTTCAACTCATCCGACCTTGCCGATCTCGTCACGGTTGACGCAGCCGAGCCCCCCGGTTTTGGCCCGCTACAGGCATTCACGCTGGCTACCGAGCCGGGCAGGGATAGCACCTGCCGCGAGGCCCCGCCGGATGGCGTGCTGCTACAAACCCCCTCCGTACCGGAAACCGCTGTCATCCAGGTGAACGGCTACACGCTCCGCATCGCCCCACAATCGACCGTGTTTATGACAACCCCCGCCGATGATCTACTCCGTGTCAATGTCTTAGAAGGCTCGGCCCAGGCCCAACCCGAAAGTGCCGATGATCCGCTGATGATCGAAGCCGGGTCCGGCGTGGTATTCGCAGCCGTCCCACCAGTTGCGGACGTGTATAATTACGCCGCCATGGGACGCCTGCCCTTCCGTAGTTTGCCGCGCCCAACCTATGCCGCCATCGACTTTGATCGCCTGCTAACCACGCCCCGCACCGGTTCCACGTTGGCTAACATCGGCCCCGGCGACCCCTGTACCATCGCGGCGGGGGATACCGGCGCGAACCTGCGCGAAGCGCCCAACCCATCCGGGCGCGTGCGCCACGTCATGCAACCCGGCGAGCGTGCCTTACCCGACGCTCGCCAACAAGGGACGGATGGCGTGTTGTGGTGGCGGCTGACGGCGGATGTGTGGGTGCGATCCGATGCGGTGCAGGCGGCGGGGGAGTGCGGCACGCTCCCGGTGATCGGGTCATAAGTCCGGCTTTTGATAGGTATCACTGAGCGCGGCGGCCAACAACCCCCACCACAACACCTGTAACGGCAACAGCGCCCACCCGTAATAGTCAAATAAATTGGCGGCCCCCAGTGCGATCACTGCCGCCAACACCGCCGCCCGGTTACCAGAGATCGAACCGCGCAACGCCAACCCGACCCCGCCGCCAAGCATACCCACGTACAAACCCAACCCGACCGCGCCCAGGTCCCCCCAGGCTGCCAAGTAAACGTTATGAACGTAATTGGCTTGGAGGTCCATATCCGTTTCTGTCAGATACAGGCTGATCTGCCAGGGCAGGTTTCCCGCCCCGACGCCGCGTAGCCAATGTGCCCGGATCGAGCGCCACGCTAACGACTGATACACCGCCCGATCCACCAGTGACCGCGCCTCAGTCGTGGTAATCGCCCCGCTATCGACCGCCGCCTGCGTGCGCTCCGTTTGTTGTAGCGGCGTGATCACTCGTGCCGTAATCAACGGCGTATACAGCATACCGAAGATCAGCCCGACGCTAACACACCCGCCAAACGTCACCCCAACCGCACGCCGGGCCGGGCGAACCGCACGTAATACCGGCCACGCTAGCCCAACCGCCACCATCCCACCCACCAAAAAACCGACCCACGCCCCCCGCGAGAATGTCAGCAGCAACCCCCACCATCCGACCGTCACCGCCACCCCACCCAACCACCGCCGCCAGCGCAACCGATGAAACAATAACCCCCCACTTACCAGCGTCCCTGCCGCTAGCCAGCCACCGACGTTATTCGGGTGCGGCAGCAACCCATACGGACGTAACCAGCGTATATCCCCCGCCATCAACACGCTTGCGCCCGGCTTTTGCGGCGTAACGGGGAACTCCCCGGCCCACCCCAGCCCGATAGCACCCTGTTGGCTCACCTGCGCTGTTACAATCAACGCCTGTAAGATCGTCACCCCCGCCAGCACCAACGCGATCCGATCTAGTGGCACCTGCGCCCACAACACCGCCAGCGCGAATCCCGCCGCGACCATCAGTTGTAGCGCGAAACTGGTCGCTATTTCCGTGGTTTGCCGGGCGTTCCCCGGTGGGAAAGCCGCCATCACCGCCCAATCCCGCGAGAGCCACGCCCACCCCGCCAACGCCAACAATATGCCCGCCCACACCAACCGACCATCACGCCGGGGGCGCGGCCCGACGGCTAGCCACAGCAGCAGGCTGGCCCCAATTGGGATCACCAACCCATAACCCCACACATACAACCCATCTGTAGCGACCCGCCACCAGTGCGGCGTTAGTGCAAACGTCAGGTAGATAGCCAGGTATAATAAGCGGCGCATAGCGTCCATTTTGTCATCCAAGATGAAGGTTTAGACGATTTTCACAGCTAAAGTTTTGGTCAAGCCTTTGCAAAAGCTTATGGGGTCTTAGGGGTGAAACCCCTGAGACCCCATAAGCTTTTGCAAAGGCTTATGGGGTCTTAG
>DAOTUA010000120.1:0-10790 GCA_034437355.1 Anaerolineae bacterium
TGTATTTCATGTGAGGCAAGATCATGTTAGAAACATCAGTATCAAGCTGGGTAGGTCTAGCAAAGGCAGTCGAAATGACATCACTCGATATACTCTGGGTGCTTGTAAGTGCCGGATTGGTCTTTTTGATGCAAGGCGGGTTCTTGTGCTTAGAAACCGGCCTCACACGCAACAAGAATAATATTAACGTGGCAATCAAAAACATCACGGACTTCGGCCTGACGACCCTTATCTTCTGGATGTTCGGTTATGCCTTTATGTTTGGGCGTAGCACACTTGGCGGCTGGATCGGCGTCTCGGATTTCTTTCCGTCGCTAGACCCCGTTGACGAAGGCGCTTTAATGACCTTCTTGTTATTTCAGATCATGTTCTGCGGGACCGCCGTTACAATCTTATCCGGTGCAATCGCGGAGCGTATGCGCTTTGAAAGTTACATCGCCATTACGATCTTGATCTCTGGTTTCGTCTACCCGATTTTTGGGCATTGGGCCTGGGGGGGCATCCAGCCCTTTGCCATTGCCGACCGGCCCAACGGTTGGCTGTACGATATGGGCTTTGTGGACTTTGCCGGGTCTACTGTGGTTCACAGCGTGGGCGGGTGGGCTTCACTCGCCATCCTGATGATCATCGGCTCGCGATCTGGGCGTTTCGATACGGATGATCGAAAAATCCAGGGGGCAAACCTCCCGCTAGCGGCACTAGGGGTGATGTTGTTGTGGGTCGGGTGGTTTGGTTTCAATGGCGGTAGCCAACTCGGGATCAGCTCACCAGCCGATACCCAGGCCGTTGTGCGCATCATCACCAATACCATGATTGCCGGGTCGGCTGGGTTAGTCGCAGCAATGTTGATCAGCTGGTTCTTTGCTGGGCGGTCCAATGTCGATATGGTCATGAATGGTGCCCTGGCTGGTTTGGTGGCGATTACTGCTAACTGCCATGCGGTGACAACCGGGCAGGCGATGATCATCGGCGCGGTCGGTGGCCTGGTGATGTACGGGGTTAGCCGCCTACTTGATCGCCTTCGGATTGACGATGCCGTCGGCGCGATCCCGGTTCACCTGGGGGCCGGGGTATGGGGGACCTTGGCGGTTGCCCTGTTCGCCTCCCCCGATCTGTTGCTGGGGTCCGCCGAAGCCGTTGCCAATTTTAACCGGTTAGCTTTCCTCGGCGTGCAGGTGGTTGGCGTGGTCGTCTGCGGTATCTGGACGTTCACAGCGACCTATATCGTGATGTCGATTTTTAATAACATCACCCCGCTGCGTGTCTCCGAAGAAGATGAGCGCATCGGCCTGAATATCTCCGAACACGGTGCCCGTACCGACCTTGTAGACCTGTTCACCGTCATGGAAGAACAATCCCAAACCGGTGACCTTTCCAAGCGCGTCCCCGTCGAACCCTTTACACAGGTTGGGATGATCGCCAGCCGCTATAATAACGTGATGGATGCGCTAGAACAGGCGGTGGCCCGTACCGAAGCCATCGTCCAAACTGCAATGGATGGCATCGTTACTTTCACGCGGGATACGCTCATCATCACCGGCATCAACCCGGCAGCGGAACGCATCCTCGGTTATTCCGCAGTGGACTTGACCGGGCAGCCGATGACGCGCCTCGTCGGGGCCAACAACGGTGATCTCGCCACAGCGGACCCGCAACAAGTCGCGCAAACACTCAGTCAATTGGTGATCGAAGCCAACTTCCGCGAAATCCAGGGGCGGCGCGGGGATGGTAGCGTTTTTCCAATGGAAGTCACGGTGGCCGAAGTCGAAACAGAGGCCGATAGCTTCTATACGGCTACCATCCGCGACATTACCGAGCGCAAACGCGCCCGCGAAGAACTCCAACGTCAAAACGCCTACCTCTCCACACTCCACGAAACCGCCCTGGCCCTGATGAACCGCCTCGACTTAGATGATCTGCTCAACGGTATCATCCAACGGGCCGCCAGCATGACCAATACCCAGCACGGTTACATCTACCTGCTCACAGAAAATGGCGCGTGGCTAGAACTCCGGGCCGGGATTGGTATCTTTGAGAATCATCTTGGCACCCGCCTAGCGATGAAAGAGGGGTTAGCCGGGCGCGTCTTTGCCAGCGATGAGCCTTTCGTCATCCAGAACTATACACAATGGGGCGGGCACTCCGACCGCTTCGCGGATGAGGGGTTCGGCGCTGCGATTGCCGTCCCCCTGCACGCGGGCGGCGAGAAAACCGGCGTGTTCGGGCTGGCGCATACCGATGATACGTCCCGCTTCTATACTGATGATGTCACGCTGCTAACCCGCTTCGCGGAACTCGCCGCCGTCGCGCTCGATAACGCCCGCCTGTACACCTCCGCCCAACAAGAAATCACCGAGCGCAAACGCACCCAAATCGAACTTGAAGAAGCCAAAGACGCTGCCGAAACCGCCAACCGCGCTAAGAGCGTTTTCCTGGCGAATATGAGCCATGAGTTACGCACCCCCCTCAACGCCATCATCGGCTACAGCGAAATGCTCCAAGAAGATGCCGAGGACTTCGGCTACGATGACTTCGTGCCAGACCTCAACAAGATTCGGTCTGCCGGTAACCACCTGCTCGACCTCATCAATAACATCCTGGACCTATCCAAGATCGAAGCCGGCAAGATGGACCTCTATCTTGAAGCCTTCGACCTGCCCGATATGTTAGAAACCGTGTCTGTCACCGTCCAACAACTGATCCAAAAGAACCGCAATACCTTTGTGCTAGATGTTAATAGCGACATCGGCACCATGACCGCCGACCTGACCAAAACCCGGCAAGTCTTGTTTAACCTGCTGAGCAACGCCGCTAAATTCACCGAAGATGGCACGATCACACTGGCTGCCGACCGTCAACGCCACGACGACGGCGACTGGATCGTGTTCAGCGTCTCCGATACTGGCATTGGCATGACACAAGACCAAATGGATGAAGTCTTTAAAGAATTCACCCAGGCGGACGCCTCCACCACCCGTAAATACGGCGGAACCGGCCTGGGGTTGGCGATCTGCTATCGCTTCTGCCAGATGATGGGCGGCGACCTAACCGTAGACAGCCTAGCCGGTGAGGGAACCACCTTCCGGGCGGTTCTACCGGCGGTCGTCACCGACACCAGCCAACAGAACATCATACGCACGCCAGATCAATCACAAGATGCGTCCGCAACCGGTATTTTCTCGCCACTCCAAGGGGCAGATGGAACCATCCTCGTTATCGATGACGACCCGGTTGTCCGCGATATTATCGTGCGCTACATGACCCGTGAGGGCTACCGCGTACTGGCAGCGGAAAACGGCGAGGAGGGGCTGCGCATCGCCATCGAAGAACAACCGGACGTGATCACGCTTGACGTACTCATGCCGGGGCGTGATGGGTGGGTCGTGCTGGATGAATTGCGCCAAACCCCAGAAACGGCCGATATTCCTGTTATTATTATGTCCATGGCCGATAACAAGAACATGGGCTTTTCGTTGGGGGCCGAGGCTTTCATAGAGAAGCCGATCAACCGTGGCCGCCTACTAGAACTGGCCCGCGCCTATACGCTCACCAATAAAACCGACCTGAGCGACGCGACCGTCTTAATTGTCGAGGACGCCGCCGACCTGCGCGAGATGATGCGTCGCACCCTCCAAAAAGAAGGCGTAAACGTAATCGAAGCGGAAAATGGGCGCATCGGGCTACAAGCCCTGGCAGATGGGGCCAAACCGTCGCTAATCTTGCTAGACCTGATGATGCCGGAAATGGACGGCTTCCAGTTCGTAGAGGTCCTGCGCCAAAACCCGGATTGGTTAACTATCCCGGTGGTGGTCGTCACGGCTAAAGAACTCACCGAAGCAGATCGGCGTCGGCTCAATGGCGGGATTCAACGTATCCTACAAAAAGGGGCCTATGAACGCGAACAACTGCTTCGTGAAGTCAGTGTATTAACTGCCGGTTATATTGCAAACCGCAAAGACAATACGGAGTAGACGCATGGCTAAGCAAATCCTGTTGGTAGAAGATAACGAAATGAACCTGGATATGCTCTCCCGGCGATTACAACGGCGTGGCTACCAAATACTGATTGCGGTCGATGGCGCAGCGGGCGTGCGCCTCACCCGCGAACAAAAACCGGACCTGGTGCTGATGGATATGAGCCTCCCGGTTATGGACGGGTGGGAGGCCGTGCGCATCTTAAAGGCCGACCCGCAAACACGCGACATCCCCGTGATTGCGCTCACCGCCCACGCCATCGCCGGGGACCGCGAAAAGGCGCTCGCGGCAGGGTGCGACGAGTACGAGAGTAAGCCGGTCAAGTTCCAGCAATTGCTCACCAAGATCGCACAGTTTCTTGAAGAACAAGACTAAACGTAGACGCGCCCTTGAATAGATTTTTTTGTTAAACTAGCTTCCTGGTGAAATCATATGCAAGCGACAGAACGTATCGGCTGGCGCTATCAGTTATTGGAACAAATTGGCGCAGGGGGCATGGGGGCTGTTTTCCGGGCGGATGATCTCTTGACCGGGGAGGTTGTCGCCCTCAAGCGCATGAACACGCATGTTGCAACCGCAGATTTTAACCCGGATGCAACCCATCAACAGCATTTACGCCTGACACTGGCCCACGAATTTAAAACCCTAGCCTCGTTGCGTCACCCGAATATTATCACCGTCCGCGATTACGGCTTCGACCAAACCGGCTCGCCCTATTTCACGATGGACCTGCTCCACAATGCGCAAAATCTGTTGCAAGCCGGGCAGGGGCGGCAGGTGCGGGTACAGGTCAACTATCTTGTTCAGGTGTTGCAGGCGCTTTCTTATCTGCATCGACGCGGTATTCTTCATCGTGACCTCAAGCCGGAAAATGTGCTGGTCATCGGCAACCGTGTTAAACTGCTGGATTTTGGCTTGGCGGTCGGTACTCAGGCCGATACCAGCGTTGAAGAATTTGTCGTCGGCACGCTGGCTTATATGGCCCCCGAACTCTTAATCGAACAAGCCGCATCCCAGGCCAGCGATATTTACGCCGTCGGCATGATCGCCTATGAGTTGATGTCCGGTCATCATCCCTTTAATACCGAGCAGGCACATAAGCTGGTCTCGCAGATAATGACCGAAAACCCCGACCTGAGCCAGATCGACGCCCAACCCGCCGTCGTCCAACTCATCGGGCAGATGCTCCACCGCGACCCCACCCAACGCCTGAGCGATGCCGGCCTCGCCCTACTCGAACTCAAATACGCCGTCGATCAAAACATCACCACCGAAACCGCCGCCATGCGCGAGAGCTTCTTACAATCCGCCCGCACTATCGGGCGAGACACCGAGCTTACGCGCCTGCAAGCCAGCCTAGATGACGTGATGCACGGCGGGAGCGCCGCCTGGTTACTGACAGGTGATAGCGGCGTGGGGAAATCCCGTGTGTTGGAAGAAATCTGCATCCAGGCGATGGTCAAAGGGGCGGTGGTGCTACGTGGGCAGGCCGTGAGCGAAGCTGGCGGTGTCTACCAGATATGGCAGCCCATTTTACGTTGGCTGAATTTGTTAGACACGGACGAACACCCAACCCTGGAGATGCTGCTCCCGTCTAGCGAGGCCGTCACACTCCCACCGGAAAAACTGCGCGAACGGCTCTTACTGCGCGTGATCGAATCACTCCGAGAAGTGCAGCGCCCGGTGGTGCTATTGTTTGAGGATTTACACTGGTCCGGCACCGATAGCTTATCGCTCTTGCACGGGTTGGCCCGTCACGACGGCCTACCGCTATTGATCCTGGCCAGTGCCACCCAAGATCGCGCCGATGCCCTCCAGAGCTACCTACCCCGCTTCCAACATATGCCCGTCTCGCCGCTATCCCGGCAACAGGTCGCGCAGCTTTCAGTCGAACTGCTAGGTGATGTTGGCAAACGCCCGCAGTTGGTCGAATTTTTACACCGAGAAACCGAGGGGAATGTGTTCTTCCTGGTGGAGATCGTCCGTGCCCTGGCCGAAGAAGCCGGCAACCTGCAAAACATCGGGCAAACCACCCTCCCTAGCCAATTGCTTAACGGTGGGCTGCGCTACATCATCCGCCGCCGTATGGAACAAATCCCGGAGCATCACCAAGACCTGCTTTATATCGCCGCCGCCTATGGGCGAGTTCTAAACCTGACCGTACTCGAAGCCGCCGCTACCGATCTCGATATGGATACCTGGCTATTAAACTGCTCGGAAGCGACCTTCATCGACGTGCAGAACGAACGCTGGCGCTTTACCCATGACCGCATCCGTGTTGGTATTCTGGAGTCGCTCGACGATGACCGCCGCCGCCAAGTGCATCGTCAGGTCGCCCAGGCCCTAGAAGCGATTTCTGATGAATCTTCCGAACATATGCTGGCGTTGGCTTATCACTGGCGCTTAGCCGACGACCCCACCCGCGAAGAACATTACGCCGCCCGCGCTGGTGAACTTTCTCAGCAGATCGGCGCTTATACCGAAGCCATCACCTTCATGGAACGGGCGCTGAAGCTGGTCGCCAATCATCCCGACCAAACCGAGCGTATCCGCCGTCAGGTCGATTATCGACGGGTGTTGGCTTCTGCTCATCTAGGCTTGGGGGCCTACCAAACCGCCGAACGGCTCTACCGAGAAAACCTCACCCAGACCGAGTTAATCGAGCATCAAATGGGGATCGCGACCGCGCTTGCTAACCTTGGCGAGGTGTATATCGCGCTGGAAGATAACACCCAGGCCCGCACCTTCTTTGAGGAAAGCCTGGACCATTACGAACAACTTGACCACATACCAGGGCGTATCCGTGTATTGAATCATCTCGGCAATATTGCCTACGACGACAACAACCCAGAAGTCGCTAAAGCCCTGTTCCAGCAAAGCCTGGAACTCTCGCGGCAGATCGGTAGCGGCTGGGGCAAAGCCGGGGCCGTCACAGAAGCGCAAACGACAACCGACCGCCCAGACCCGCAAACCTACGAACCCGACCGTCAAACCCTACTCGCTACGCTTACCGAGGCCCGCCAACGGGGGGACAATCACCAGGTTGCAGCCACGTTAACGCGCCTGGCAGCCCTGGAAGAAGCACATGGCAACCTCCGCGAGGCCACCCGTTTACTCAAGCTGGGCTTGGCGTCGTTCCAGGCGTTGGGTAGCACCCACGGGATCACAGACATCTACTTGCAACTGGGCCGCCTGCTACAACGCCTGGACCAACCAGGCAAAGCTGCAACATGCTATCGTAAAGCAGTCAAAGCGGCCCAGGCGATGGACCAAATTCCCCTGGCCCTACACGGGATCGTCGGCTTGGCGCACGTCCTGGCCGCCCAACAACACCCCGACCGGGCGGTCGCATTATTGGCCCACATCCTGCATAATCCGCTAGCAGATAACACCATAGCCGACACCGCCGAGCGCCTGCTGTTCGACCTTGAAGAAACCCTATCATCCGACGTTCTCACGCAAAGTTGGGAAGCCGGCAAAACCCTGTCGTTCGAGCAAACAGCCGCGCTCGCCTTGAAAGATGACATCCCATGACCCAACACCCCCCGCTGGCCGATCGCATCCGTCCGCAATCCCTGGAAACGTTCGTCGGGCAGCAACATCTCGTCGGAGAAGGCAAACCGCTGCGGCTGGCGCTAGCAAGTGGCACGCTGCGATCCATGATATTTTGGGGTCCGCCGGGCGTCGGCAAAACGACCCTGGCCCGCCTGCTTGCCCGTCGTACCCGCCGCACTTACCATGAACTCTCGGCGGTCTCCGCTGGTAAAAAGGACCTGGTCCATATTGTCCAGCAAGCCCACGCCGGGCAAGTCCCGCGCCAGCGTGATATGTTTAGCACGGGCGATGATGCCCCTGCCACTGAACGCGGCGCACTCTTGTTTCTGGACGAAATTCACCGCTTTAACAAGGCACAACAAGATTTCCTGCTGCCGTATGTCGAAGATGGCACGCTGCTGTTAATCGGGGCCACCACCGAAAACCCCAGCTTCGAGGTGATCGCCGCGTTGCTCTCGCGTAGCCAGGTGTTTGTACTTAAACCGTTAACGGTTGCCGAGATCGAAACGATCATCGGGCAGGGGGCGGCTGAACTCCGCGTGACCCTCCAACCGGACGCGCAAACGTTCCTGGCGACCTACGCCAACGGCGATGCGCGTAAGGCGCTCAACCTGTTAGAAGCCTCTGCCGACCTCTACGGCTCGCACATCACCACCCATCACCTACAAGATGCGCTCCAATCCAACCAACTCCGTTACGACCGTCGCGGCGAGGAACACTACGACACCATCAGCGCCTACATAAAAAGTATGCGGGCCAGCGACCCCAACGCCGCGCTTTACTATCTGGCCCGGATGATCCAGGGCGGCGAGGACCCGAAATTCATTGCGCGGCGGCTGGTGATCTTTGCGAGCGAGGATGTCGGGATGGCGGACCCGCACGCGCTGACGCTGGCGAATGCCGTCTTTCGGGCAGTAGAAACCGTCGGCCTACCCGAAGCGGGCATCAACCTGGGCCACGCCACGGTTTACATGGCCACCGCCGTCAAGAGCCGTCACGCTTACGACGGCTACAAGGCCGCCCTCGCAGAAGTGGGCCAGACCGGTAACCTGTCGATCCCGCTACATCTACGCAACGCCCCAACCAGCCTGATGAAAGAGCTAGGTTACGGGCAACGCCAACCCGACCAAACCGACAACCTACCCAACGGCCTGCAAACCGACCAGTTTTTCGACCCGTCCGCTTAATCCACAGTCCATAACCGGTGCGGCAAATGCGTGATCTCGTTATGCGTGATCAGCCTAACCTGTTCCTCCGACGTGACCACAAAGCGCGTAACCCCGGTATGATACACGTCAATATGGGTCCACAACTCCAACGGAGCGCCAATCGCCCGCATCACAAAATAGCGGATCACGTTACCGTGTGTCGAGATCACATCGTGTTCATCGGCAGCGCCTACGGCGGGGATCATGTAGACATTGTAAGCGTGCGCCACCCGGATACGCTGCGCTGTCACCGCCTCGCTAGAAAGGTCCCCGAACCGCTGCGCGTCTTTCGTGGGAATGTAAAAGAGCGCCTCGCACAGCGTGTCATCCTGCTGGAAACTCATCTGGCCGTTTATCTTGGCGATGATGTGCGCGGTATGCACCGCCCGCCGCAGCGTGCTACTGTACATCGTGGTGATGGGGTATTGCTGCCGTAGCGCCTGCGCGAGTTGTTCGACCTGAAAAATGCCCTTATCCGTCAGGTCACCGCCGCCGAGTAGCTGTGACTCGCGTTCGTAGTGCCCGTGTCGGATGAGAGTAACGTATCGCTCCGCCATGAAAGGTGCCCTTTTTATTGCTTGCGAACGGCTACCCGATATTATAGCCAGCCGTCGCGTCAATTGCGCTGTTTCAGGTACGGGATCAGCCCACCAGCCGCTACAATCTCGCGGACACTCTCCGGCAGCGCCGGGAACGTAAACGTCCCGCCCGCACAGGTGATGGAGCTACGCGCTACATCCAGCCCGATCTGCTCGCCATCGTTAATTGCCTCTACCGCCGCCGGGCATTCGATCACCAGTAGCCCGTTATTAATGGCATTGCGATAGTAAATCCGCGCAAACGATACCGCAATCACCGCCCGGATACCCCGTTCCACCAGGCAGGTGACGGCCTGCTCGCGGCTGCTGCCGTTCCCCCAATTGCGCCCCGCCACGATTACATCACCGGCTTGGGCCTGTGCTGCAAAGGTCGGGTCTAAATCCTCCAATGCCACCTGTGCCATCTGTGCCGGATCAGTGATCGTGTAGGTGTACTTACCCGCGAAAATAACATCGGTGTTCACATTGTCGCCGTATTTCCAAACGCGGTGTTGGGTCGTCATCGGGTCACCTCCTCTGGATGTGTGATCCGGCCTGTGAGCGCACTTGCCGCCACCACCGCCGGGTTAGATAGATAAATTTGCGCGTCACGCTGGCCCATGCGCCCCTGGAAGTTGCGGTTGGCGCTGCTGATGCACACCTCACCGGGAGCCAACACCCCCATATGATTGCCCATGCACGGGCCGCACCCCGGCACCCCGAACGTGGCCCCCGCCCCGATCAAGTCCGCGACATACCCGGCGCGGGCGGCATCCTCCATCACCTGCGACGACGCCGGCACGATAATCAGCCGTTTCTGAAGGCGCTGCCCGCGCACGACCTCAGCAGCGGCGGCGATGTCCTCTAAGCGCCCGTTGGTACAAGTGCCAATAAACCCGACATCCACCGCTACCCCCGCCACATCGGATAGCGCCGCGTAGTTATCGACCGTGTGCGGACGTGCAACAGCGGGTTCAATCGTGGCTAAGTCGATGGTGTGATGATCAGCGTAAGTCGCGTTGGCGTCCGGGTAGAGCGCGTCCGCCTGCATCTGGCCGATCCGGTCGCGGGTGTCGGCATACCCGGCCCGCTGCATCTGATCCGCTAGCCAGCGCCAGGTTACGTCATCCGGCGCGATGTAGGCGTTTTTTGCGCCCATTTCCGCCATCATGTTGGGTAACACCATCCGTGAATCTGGGGACATGCCGCGCACGCCGTCCCCGTCGAACTCGACCGCCATATAGGTTGCCCCGTCACTGCCCAACTGACCGATCAGCGCCAGCGCAAAATCTTTACTCATCACACCGGGGCGTAAAGCCCCCGTTAGCGTGATCCGCATGGTTGGCGGCACGCGCAGCCACAGCTCGCCCGTGGCCCACACCGCCGCCACCTCACTACGCCCGATCCCCGCACCGAACGCGCCCAACCATCCGTAATGCGTGCTGTGGCTATCCGCCCCGACCAGCAACCGACC
>DAOTUA010000121.1:0-42119 GCA_034437355.1 Anaerolineae bacterium
GTGGGCGGCGGGGTGGGGGTGGGGGTCCGCTGCGGTTGGACACCTTCTAATGCGCCGGCAATGATGACTTCCCCGGCCTGATTAAACGCTTGGGCGCGTAAGTCCAGGGCGCTAGCCGTGATCTGATCCACAGGGAGGCGGATCACCGGGTTTGCCGGGTCCAGGGTGATTTCACCGAAAGGTTGTGGCAGCAGCGTATTAGATTGCGCGTCGATAATTTCTACCTGGATGCCAGCGGGGGGGGTATCTCCGAAGTATTGCAGTTCAAAGACAAGTTCGCTGCCTTCTGGTCGGGGCGGGCGGATCTCCAGGAAGGGGCCAACCGGGGTAGCGGTTGGTGTGGGTGGGACGCACGTATCCGCGAATGACACACCCTGGATGGGGGCCGAAATAGGCGTGCCAAAACCGGACCCAAACTGCATGAACCCGGCATATTGCCCGGCCTGTAAGCAGACATCGGCAACGGCGACCCGTTGGTTGAGTAGCGCGGCGATCACCTGGCTGAAAAGTGATGATAATTGGGCGGTTTCGCCCACAACATACCGCCCCCCGGTAGAGTTGGCGATGCTTTCTAACTGGGCCTCTGCGATGGATTGCCCGCCACGCATCCCGATAGTATGAACGGGGACGCGGAAGGTAGGATCGGAGGCAATATTAATCACATCAGTCTGATCGGACTGGCTGCACTGATCCAACTCCCCCCCGGCAATCAGCTCGTCGCGCCCATCGGTAAAGACGATCATCGCACGGCGGCCCTGTGTGCCAGTCGCCTGCATTTGTTGTAAGCCCTGTACGGATGCGTCATACAGACAGGTGCCGCCCCGGAATGTGGTTATCCCTTGTATGGCGGCGATCACTTGCGACTGATCGCTGTTGGAGGTGATGACGGTCTGAATTGTTTCGTTGAAGGTGATGACAGTGAAGCGGGTATTTTGTGGGGCCTGGCGGATCGCATCGACGGCGGCGCTTTTCATTTGTTCCCCCGCGCCCTGCATACTGCCGCTGGTATCTAGCACAAGCGTTAGGTCTAATGGGCTTTGTGGGACTTCGATCCGTGCTGGGAAGTCCTCCCCGCCCAAATTGATGGTTGCCTGGAGTTGCTGCGGATTCACCGAGATACTACGCCCATCGGCATCTAAGGGCGTAAAGTACACATTCACCCGTTGCTCGCCGTTGATGGTTTCTGTTTCTGGGTAGTTCACCTGGATTGAAGCGATATTCCCCTGCGCAAAAACCGTGATCGGCATCAGCAACAAGATAAACAGACAGACTTTTCGCATAGCTTCACAACCCCCTGGCAGGTTTGAACAGTGGCCTAATCGGACCTATAATCTAACACGTCAGCCGGGATTAGCAAAACATCACCCCCGGGATTGGCTATTGCTCCTGAACTGTAACTCGGAAAGAGTCGATCATCCCAATGAACGTAGGGACGAAATCGCCGGCGTACTGCTCCGCGACGGTGCCGGTTAAGGTGAACAGTACCGGGCCGACCAAGTATACGGCTTGGACCTGTACGATCATTCGGTCTTGATTGGGGTTGTACCAGCGGTAAGTATGCTGGAAACCGGTACCGCCCTCCTGCGTGTAATCGTTTTCTTCTAGCATTTCGTACTGGTCGTAGTTTTCCTGGCGCTCCTGCTTCATCCCCTCCATGAAAGATTTGAAGTCGGCCCCTTCTTCTAGCTGACGGATGGCAACGGTCAGATTGGCGCGGCTGTCGTCTTCCGCTTTGGGTGCCAGGAAGATCGCCTGGAACTGAAGCGACGACGAAATGAACCAGTCCGTGGGCAGGTACATGATAAAACCCGGCCCCTGGAAGTGTTTTGTTTGTGTCATGATAACCATCCTAATATGGCATTACCTGCATCTTCTAATAAGTCGGCTCCGGCGTCTATCGCATCGGATGCAGCATCGACCGCCCCCCCCACATCGACCTCGAAATCGACACCAAGTTTCACCCCGATCCCAAGCGCCGCCGATCCTTGCAGGTCGAACTTAAATTTACCGTTCTCAAACCCGACATCCGCCACCCCTGTCAACCCTGCGCCAAATTGTACGGCAGCTTTGGCTTCGACCGACCCTATATCATTACCGACCTTATAGCGAGTCTCGACTTCGACGCCAGCAAAAGCGCGAAGTTCTACCCCGGCGTCGAACTCCCCGGTTTTGGGGTTGTAGGTCAGGCCAGCGGAGGCTTCCGCTTCTGCCATTAAGCGGGTGCGGGCTGTCAACTCTCCCGGCCCCACCGGAGTCGTAATCTGCGATTCTAGCCCATAAAAGCCGATCTTGCCGCCGATTTCTGCGCCGAGTTCGCCCGTTAGCGGGTTAACACCGAAAAACCCTTCGACTTCAACAGCGGAACGCAGCGCGTTAAATTCGAGTTGGGTTCCGTCTATATCGGCGGACATATGACCGAGGCGGAATAAATCTTGTTGGTACTTACCGTATAAGCCGACCTTCAAGCCAGTTTCATCATCATACCAGGGTTGTTTGAGGGTGCCCTTTAGACCGATGGTAAATTTTGGGTCGCCTGGCCCTTGGAAAAAGCCGCCCCCGGTGCCAGCGTCCGCGCCGCCGAGATTGCCGCTACCGTCCATATCGGCGGTTTCAAAGATTTCGATCAGGCGGCGGGTGGTTGTGCTCGCATCGCCTAAGGACTGGCTCAAGCGTTGGATACTAGGTAGCACGTCGCCATCCATGTGGGAGGAAAAATCATCGGCAGCTTGTGCAATCCAGCCCCCCCGTTTCAGCATGTCGATGTCGGCATCCAACGCCTTGACGATGCGTTGTACACGGCTCTGGTGTTCTGCAAAAACAGCCGCGATAGCTTCGAGCTGTTCGTAATCCGCTTGAATAACATCTGCTACCATGTGGTTTACCAAACACTATTTAGACAGATAGTTTGCATATGAAGCTAATCAACATTGTATAGGATTGTATTGTGCTATGGTAAGTTACGCAAATGAAAAATATGCAACAACAGGGGTAACTACTCAAGTAGAGATTAGGATATTGTGGGGTTTCACCCCATACTCCAACAGTTTTTCCAGAAAAAGTAGACAAAAAGCGTCCATTTTGTCATCCAAGATGAAGGTTTAGACGATTTTTTGTGTAAATCGAAGATTTTTACAGCTAGCGTTTTGGCCAAACTTTTGCAGAAGCTTGTGGGGGTTCGGGGTAAAACCCGGAGACGCATTTAACGTCAAAAACCTTAGTCGATATTTGGGGTATGTATCGGCCCATCGTTATTTATTCAGACGCGGGTCGAGTGCATCGCGCAGGCCATCCCCCAACAAACTAAAACCAAAGACAACCAGCATGGTTGCCAGCCCAGGGAACACGACGATATGCGGCGCAGAAAAGACGTAAGTCCGGCCTTTTTGTAGCATATTCCCCCACTCTGGCACATCTGGCGGTGCGCCTAACCCAAGGAACCCCAGTGCCGCCGCCGCTTGGATAGCGACCGCCATCTGCAAGCTAGACTGAACCATGATCGGGGCTAGCACGTTTGGGAATATATGTCGCGAGAGAATCTGCAAGTGTGTCGCGCCCATCGAATGGGCTGCTTCGATGAACAATTCTTCTTTGATGCCAATGGTAGAGCTACGCACCAACCGAATATAAATGGGGATAGAAAGTACACCGATGGCGATCATCGCGTTTTCTAGGCTTGGCCCCAAAATCGCCACCATCAAAATCGCCAATAAAATACTTGGGAAGGCTAGCAGAATATCCACAAAACCCGTCACGAACAAATCTGGGATACCGCCCAGGTAGCCGCCCAGAATACCCAAAGGGATACCAATTGAGAGGCCGATGCCAACCGACATAATCCCCAATAACAGCGAAATGCGAGCGCCAAAGAACAGCCGCGAGAGCATATCGCGCCCCAGTTCATCGTTACCAAGCGGATATTCTGCGCTGGGGCCTTGGCGGGCTAGGCTGAAGTTCGAGGCGTCGTAGTCGTGCGGAGAAATCCAGGTAGCGGTTAAACCGACAAAGACAAACGATAGCACGATCACCGCCCCGATGATTGCCATCGGGTTGCGTATCAACCGCCGCACCGGGCGCGGCCACTCCATTTTATTTCGTTTTTCTAGTTGCGGCGTCTCAATACGTTCTAGGCGGGGGGTTGTCGTCATGAGGTTAGCTCCCTAATTGTACTGAATACGGGGATCGAGATAAGCATACAACACATCTACCAACAGGTTTGTTAGCACAAAACCGAAAGCGATGATCAAGACGGTCCCTTGAATAATGGGGTAATCGCGGTAGCCGATGGCGTCTACCAGCAAACGCCCGATGCCAGGCCAGCTAAAAACGGTTTCGGTCAGCACAGCGCCGCCTAGCAATGTCCCAAACTGCAAGCCGATAATCGTCACAATCGGTAACAGCGCGTTACGTAGTGCATGGACGTAAATCACATTCCGTTCGGGTTGCCCCTTGGCGCGAGCAGTGCGGATGTAATCTTGACCAAGCACTTCTAGCATACTGGCACGGGTCATGCGGGCTTGCAGCGCCACCGAATTGGCTGCCAGGGCTGTTACCGGCATAACCAGATGCTTCCACGTCCCGCTACCTGTGGGCGGCAGTAACGGGCCAGATAACCCCAACCACTGTGGCAACAGTACGGAAAAGAAAATCATGAGCATCAGCCCTAACCAGAAGATCGGCATCGAAATACCTAATAGTGCCACCACCATACTACCGATGTCGAACCAGGAATTCGGGCGGGTGGCGGAGGCAATGCCCAACGGAATACCCACCAACCCGGCGATCAGCAGGCTAATCGAGGCCAATAGTAACGTGCGTGGTAGCCGCACCTGTATTTCTTCTAGCACGGGTAAGCCACTCCGTACAGATTCCCCCATATCGCCCTGTAAGACGCGCATCATGTAGGTGGTATATTGGATAATAAGCGGGTCATCCAGGCGAAGATCGGCGCGGACCTGCGCGATAAGTTCGGGGGTGGCTAGTTCGCCCGCTAGCGCAATAGCGGGGTCTCCGGGGATTAGGCGCAAACTTAAAAAGACTAGGAATGATACACCGATCATGGTGGGAACCGCCAATAGAATACGGCGGGTGATGTACTCGATCATATGTCGATCCTACAGTCAGGGTGCAAACAAAGGGGAGCAGGGCCGGGCGGCCCTGCCATACGGTACAACTTAGGTTGACGTGGGCTTACTCGACAAAGCCCGCGTCATTTGCGATCAAGCTCTCATCCGGGTGGACGACAAAGCCTTCGACATTGTTACGGATAGCGGTCACCTGGATTTCGCTATATAGGAACAGCCACGGGGCATCTTCCCAGACGATAGCGATAGCTTCATCATAGGCAGCTTGGCGGGCTTCCGGGTCTAGCGTAGAGCGTGCTTCGTCTAACAACGCATCGACTTCGGGGTTATCGTAGAAGGCCCCGTTAAACCCAGGCGGATGCTCGCTGCTGTGGAACAACGCAAACATGGCATAGTCGGCGTCTACTGTCGGGACACCCCAGCCCAGCATCGCCATTTCGACTTCGGCTTCTTCTAGCGGTTGGCGTACAAACGGCACATACTGCGGCCATTCCAGCGTGGCGAGTTCAACATTTAAGCCGACTTGATTCAACTGCGAGCGAACCGCATCCGCCATTAGTGCATCTTGGACGTAGCGGCCTGTGGGATGGTGCAGCGTGATGGTGGTTCCCTCTTCGACACCGGCTTCGGCCAGCAATTCGCGGGCACGTTCTGGGTTGTACTCGTAGGGTGTCTGGGCGGAGTGACCGAAGATCGGCTCGGCAAACGGGGCGGTGCTGACGAGTGCAGCGTTTTCAAACAAACTGGCAACAATCGCTTCTTTATCTACCGCGTGGTTGATAGCTTGCCGTACACGCACATCATCGAAGGGCGGTTCGGTGGTGTTAAAGAAAATATAGATGGTACGCAGGCCGGGCGTAACCTCAACGTTGACGTTCTCGTTGGCCTCTAGCCGGGCAATATCTGCTGGGGGGACGCGCACAGCAACGTCTACCGTACCGGATTCGATTTCAACGATGCGGGCACCGTCCTCTTGGACGACACGGAAAACCAATTCATCAATCGCGGGTGCATCGCCCCAATAATCTGGGTTACGCTCTAGGACGACCTGCTCGCCGCGGTCCCATTGTTTAAGCATATACGGGCCAGTACCGATAACGTTGGTCGCCATGAAGTCTGCGCCCTGTTCTAATACTGTCGGGCTAACCATCGCCAAACTACCATGGGCGAGATGTGCGGGGAGGGGGGCAAACGGTGTGGCGGTCGTGATTTCGATAGCATATTCATCGACCACTTCGACCTCTGCTGGCTCGCCACCAACCACTAACAGAAAGCGGAAGGTCGCCGCGTTTTCTGTATCTAGCACCCAGTCGAGGTTCGCTTTGGCGACTTCGGCGTTAAACGGCTCGCCATCGCTAAAGGTAATCCCTTCTTTGAGTGTAATTAGATAGCGATTGTCCTCAACGGCTTCGATAGACTCCGCGAGAAGCGGCTCAAGTTCGCCGTCTGGTGTGATCGAAAACAGTGTTTCGTTGATGTGTTCTAACACCGAGAAGGACGGCGACGAGGTGACAACGTGGATATTGGTATTCTCTATGTCGGTGCCGGAAGCAATCGTGAGCGTACTTGCTTCCTGCGCTCCTAACGGTAATGCGCCGAGTACCACCAAGGCAACAACCAGCACCACCGTCAACAAACGGTAAATTGAAGGTTTCACTTTTTATATCTCCTATCAAAAAGCGTAAAAAGGTCAACTGGTATACTCCCCACAAGTTAAGCTGGGGATATTCTTAACCGAGCAGATGCAGGTGCCTACCGTCGTATATAGTAGCGCATTCTGCCGATTAGTAGGTAGATACCGCTACCCGGTCCGTAAAGCCTTAAAGGTTTTGTTGATAACCTTTTACCATGGCAGGCATTAGGCTTAACACGTCACATAAATCTACCACATTGTAATTAAAAGCGCCAAATTTTCAGATTGTGTATCGAGATTGGTTGAAATACCCCCCCCACCCCGGCACCGAAGCGCCACCCCTTCTTCACTATCGCCGCTAAGCAGCAGGAGGAAGGGGTTTTACGGCGGGTGAACGTTCCCCTTCTCTACACAGCGAGGCGTTATGGGGGATGGGAGAAATCTACCAGGAACATTTCAACCGAAATGAATACACGACGACGTATACAATAACTTGCAACTTCACTGCATAGTCGTTAGCATGGTAATTGGTTTTTTATACTCTTTAAAGATTAACCAGCCTGTGGAGACCCCACCGTGAAAACTATACTCCGTCTTATTGCCGTATTGATGCTCTCATTATTGAGTTTGGTTTGGGCAACCCAGGCACAAAATGCCAGTGGGACGAGCGTAAATATTCTGTCGCAGCAGGTTAACCCACCGGCTAGCGTACAGGTGGAGGCTCGCGTAGCCACCCAAGGTGGCGTGATCACCGGGTTAGATGCATCTCATTTTGATGTGACTGGCGACGAACCGAGTAACCTGAGTGTGGCAACTCGGACGGATGGGAATATTGACCTGATATTTCTGATCGACACCTCACAGGGGAGTGATGTAGCCAGCATCCGGTCGGTTTTACGGGCTTATTTTGAAAACGCAGATTATTACCGCAACGGCGATAATATCTCGTTTTTTGTGATGAACAACAGCGGCACTTACAGCACGCCAGATACATCTAGCCGAGAGAACATCTACCAGGCGATTAACAATTTATCGCTTGGGACGAGCTACAGCCGCCCATCGGAGGTGCTGCCAAACGTATTGGCACAAGCGCAAAGCACCGATGGGCCGATCCAAGTTGTTTATGTTGCCAGCCTGATTTTCAACGCGACCGGTGTTGATGAGCAGGTACAACGCTTCCGTAATGCGAATATCCCTATTCATGTGGTGCATACCCATAACGGGCGAGATTCCGCTCCATTCCTGAGCATCACTGGGGGAAGTAACGGTGTTTTCATTAATAATGAGGGCAATAGCTTTGTAGGGACCGGTAACGGACAGTATTTCGCACTCGACCAACTCGAACAGCTTTACAACGATCTCAATGACAATCGGCTGATCTACGAAATCACGTATGAATCGGTCTTAGCAGCAAATACCGAGCGCAACGCGCAACTGGTGGTTACGCCACCATCGGGGGTATCCGGCGAGGCCGCTTTCCAGTATGACCCGGTGTTTACCGCGCCAACGGTGGAAATTGTCGGGCCGACGAACAGCCAACCGGTGCGGCGTTTCGACACCGAAGGCAACCTGAACAACCCACAAACAAGCGTCTTTATTGATGTTGGGTTCCCGGACGGGTTCCGGCGTGGGTTATCCGAAGTGCGGCTAGAGTTTGTGGATCAAAGTGATACGGGTATCCAGCCGCCGATTGTGCTAGAAAACCCGGTTTTTAACCCGGATGATGATCTGGCACTGACATGGAACCTAGAGGACTATAGCCAGGAAGGAACAACGACCGACTTACAGCTTAGGGTGACGGTGGTCGATGAATTTGGCCTGAGTAGTAGCGCATCTCAGCCGGGTGTGGTTACGGTGGGTTTGGTGCCAACTATCGTGCCGGAGGGAGAGAATATTGAGCCCAATGTGGCGATTATCGAACCACGCCCGATAACCCCTCAACGCGGCTTCATACCCGGTATCGAAAACACACTCGATAACGAGACGATCAATGTCGTGCTGGAAGTCGTGCTACCACCAGATGAAACCGGAACCGTCGATAGCGTCCAGACAGTTAATTTTGTTGTGACAGACCCGGCCTTGCAGATTGCCAAGCAAAGCCTCACCTTCGACGCGACCGTCTTTAGTGTGACCGACCCGAACCCGCAAGACGCGGCTATCAATGTTACGATTCCGTGGGACCTATCCTCTTATAGCACGCCAGATAGCGTCACAAATCTGGAAGTTCAGGCCAGTGTGATCACGGCCAACGGGTTGAACTTATCGACCCAACCGCAAGAGGCTATCGTCTCGGTGGCTCCGCCGATCCCAGAATTGCCACCGATCTGTACGTTCTTCGGCCTGACGGGTAACACTTGCTCGCAGGTGTTGACGATTGTGCCGATTGTACAGATCGTTTTGATCGTCATTTTGATCATTGCGGTGATTTATCTGTTTGTGACACCACGCGGGCGTCAGATCGTTGAAAGCGGGGTAACAAGTGTCACCAACGTTTCAAAAACCGCGATTGAATCCGCAACTAGCATTTTCGGCGTGACGGGTAATGATTTTGGCGGCATGACAGACAACTTGAATGTTGGCCCCGTGTTGGGAGATTTACGAGTGGTCGAAGGCGGAGATTTACTAGGCGAGTTTAATATTTCGGTCAATAAAGCGGTGTTTTCCTTGGGGCGGCATCTGCCATCTGGCGTCGATCATGTGATCAATTTGCCGGGGGTTTCGCGGCTGCATTGCACCATCCAACAAGCGGCAAACGGGTTTGAAATCCGTGATGAGCAGTCGCAAAATGGGACTTACGTCAATAACCGTAAACTGCCGTCGCATTCCTGGGAACCACTCCGACCGGGGGATATAATCCGCTTTAGTAAGATCAAAATGGAATGGGTACCGAGTGGAGCCAGCCCAGCGGGTAGCCCAGCAATGGGTACGGGGGGAGAAACGGCGCTTGAGATGCCTATCGCCGGCAGTGGGATGGCAGGCGGGACGGAAATCCAGCAGCCGGCGGCGAGCAACATCCCGCAACCGCCAAGCCGACCCGGAAATTACACCGAGGTTCAGCAACCAGCCGCACAGCGCCCCGCCGTACCGCCACCTCCAGGCCAACGAAGCCAGGGGCAGACAGAGGTCGAACCGCAATTCGACTCCCCTTCTCGGTCACGGTTGCCGGCTGCTGGCCCGCGTCGTTCTGGGGACGCCGACCCCCCACAGGATAGGGTTAGGCTGAACGTATCAGACCAGAACTATGCAGATGATGACGATGATTTTTTCGATATGGATAAAAACCAACCGATAGAACCCGAACTGTAATGGCTTGCCAGCAAGGGAGGAAAACCGCGTGATCAGCAAAATAGGCCCGTTCAAAATTGAGAGTGTTCTTTCTAAAAGTGGTGGGATGGGCATTGTCTATAAGGCGAGCTTTTACAAGGATTCGGAATACCAAGAACGAAACGGAAAGATGGTGGCGCTCAAGGTGGCACGGGCACAGGGGCCACATGCGGCAGTTTTTGAGCAATTGCTCCGAAAAGAGATCGAAACGCTGAACGACTTACGGCACCCCGGCGTTGTACGGGTGTACCCGATAGCGGGACGACGGCGGTACATTGGGCGGGCGGTAGAGCTTGACCCGCGCAACTCGCCGTATTACTTTGCGATGGAACTACTAGATAATACCAACGTCGGGGCGATTGCCAACGAAAACCGGTTCCCGCTAGGCTGGCGGGTCGAGTTGATCTACCAGATCGCCGTCACACTGGACTACCTGCACCTACGCAAATTCGCCCATCAAGACCTAAAGCCAGAGAATATTCTATTCCGCGCCACACCGCACCCTAGCCGGGTCCCCCAGCCCGTTCTAATCGACTTCGGCTTAACGGATAAACGCCATAACCGTGCCGAGAAAGTCAACGCGATGACGCTGCTGTATGCCTCGCCAGAACGCATCAATAGCACGCGCCAGAACCGACAAACAAGCATCAATGTGGACCGCATGAAAGTTGATGTGTGGGCGCTGGGCGTCATCGCCTACGAACTGCTCAACCGTCGCTACCCATTCCCGGAGGATAGTTCGCACACGAACCTGGCCAACAAGATTCTGAGCCATCCACCGGAGCCGATGAACCCGGATATTCCAACCAACCTGGAAAATGTGGTCAAAGCGATGCTACACAAAGACCCGGAACGGCGCATTAGTATCGAAAAAGCTATCCAGGCGATAGAAACCGATATTGAACTGATCTCACCTCGTATTTAGCACAACTGGGGTAACCCAAACGACCTTTTTAGGGAAGGGGTTTAGCACATGAGTAACCAACAATTCACTTCATTTTCGGATAGGGACATAGGGCAGCGAGAGCGTTTAGAGGACTACGCCGCCGATCAGTACCTAGAAACCCCCGGCGGGTTAAAACTTCACCTGGCGATGGTTGCCGATGGCGTTGGCGGGGAGTTAGACGGCGAGCGTGCCTCGCGGTTAGCCGTCGAAACGATTCTCAACTACTTCATGACCAGCACCGAAACCGAAATTCCCCGTATGATCGTTGAGGCCATCCGAGCGGCGAATAACGCCATCCTGCGCGACTTGAACGGCATGGCCAAAACAACGATTGCGCTGATCGTCATTGATACACAAGATGGCGACCACGGGCGGGCGTATGTCGGGCATGTGGGGGATAGTGTGATCTATGTTGTGCGCGATGAACGGCTCATTCGGCTCAATACCGATCATACGGTTGCGAATGAAAAGGTGCTGCGCGGCGAAATCCTGACGCATGAGGCCCCGTTTATCGACCGTGGCACGGCCCTAACACGGGCCTTGGGGATCAACGAGAATATTCGGGTCGATATTGGGATTTATGCCCGGCGGGGTACGGATTTAGTCCCGCCAGACCTAGCACATCAACAGGGGTTGGCGGGGCTATCGCTAAAACAGGGGGATACGCTGTTCGCCTCATCGGATGGCTTGTTCGACGCCAACCCGAACGACAACAACGATACATATCTCAAAGAAGATGAGATCATCAAACACGCGATGGATAGAGATGTGGAAAAAGCCACTCGTATCCTGATGAGCTATGGGAATTCGCGGGTACCGTCGGATAATATTTCTATGTCGATGGTTTTTGTTCCGTCCCCAAAACGGAGTAACACGGTCGGGGGGCTTTCGCGGGGGTTGCTATACGGGGTGCTAGGCGGGACAGTTGCGGTTATCGGGGTGTTGGTGATTGTGTTCGGGTCTATCTTAACGGGTGTCAATGAAGATGCGGCGGCAACCCAAGCCGCTGCCGCCGCGACCAACGACTTTTTAGGAACGGTGATCGCCGTCACAACGACGCCACTACCGACACTCCCCCCGACTGCCAGCCCAACCCTACGCCCGACCGCAACCCCACTGCCAACCACCACCCCACGCCCGACCGCCGCAAGCGGGCGAGAGGTGGGGGTGGCGTATGGTGCGGGCCAGCCGATCCAGGCGATTGAGGAAGATCAACGGTTTACGAATACGACTGGGCAAGATATTTTCGTCGCGCTAGAAGGCAACCGCGACGGTAGCGGACAACAGGCCAATATGTTCTTGGCAAACAATGCCGGGTTTGTGATTGATGACATCGAACGCAGCACAGGCCGCCAGAGCATCGACATGGAAGTGCTTAGCGGCAGCAATATGTTTGTCGAACTCGGGGATTTCGCCATCGGCGGGTTAAACGTCGAAATAAGCGATAACAGCAACATTCGGTTGCAGACACGCGGCGCATGTATGGCCCTACAGGTAGAAGCCAATGTAGCAACGGTCAGTTGTTATAGCGATGGCGGTGACGATTGTTATTATGAGATACCAAATAGCCCCGGTCAGATTAGCGCCAACAGCCGCGTTAGTTTTAACATCCCGGACGCAACACTAGCGGAGAGCGCCCTCATCGGCTATGCCGAAACCATCAGTTATTACGAGCTGATACAGCGACAAAACCTGCAAGCGCCCAGTTGCATCATGGCGATCATCGACCAGGATAATGATACCTTCCCGGATCAAGATACCGACACTTGCCCCGGCAACCCTGGGCAAGTAGAAGGCTGCCCGGACCAGGACGGTGACGGCGTTCCAGAATCTAGGGATGAATGCCCGACTGTACCTGGATCTGGGCCAGATGGCTGCCCGGTCGATAGTGACGATGACGGGATTACCAATGGCTTGGACCAATGCCCATTTGAATTTGGCGAACAACAAAACCGCGGCTGCCCGCTTGATAGTGACCGCGACGGTATCCCCAATCGGTTTGATGATTGCGCGTTTGATTTCGGGACCCTGGAAAATGGCTGCCCCGTCCCCACGGCGGCTCCCCAGCGCGGGTCACGCTAACCGATCACATGCACCAAACATTGAAGCCGCATCCCGCGCTTGCCGCCATCCTCTTGTTAAGGGTGGCGGCATCAATATTTTACGTCGTGATGTTCCCGGCCTGGGAAACACTCGATGAGATTAACCACTTTCTATATGCGACTTTTATTGTCGAACAGGGGCGATTACCGACACTCGACGATAGCCCGGAGCTTCCCGCAGAAGCGATGTACCTTGTCCAGTATAACCAACCGCCACTTACCGCCTTGATCACGGCCACGGCATTATGGCTCGGTGGCTTGCAACAAACCCCGCCCCTACCGGACCCAACGCCAGTTTCTACCTGCCCCCAATCGCTAGAGACTTACTTTATCCAGGGTAGCACAGCACCACTCACCAGATATGCGCTCACTATCACCCGGCTAGTAGGCGTGATAGCGGGCGTGGCGAGCGTGTGGATCACATGGCACGCGAGTTTTACACTGTTTGCGGACCGCCGGCTAGCGGATTTCACCGCTTTGTTACTCGCCATCTACCCCCCGGCAGTTGCGCTCACAGCCTGGGTCAATAATGATCATTTGCTGATGCTGCTTGGGGCGGGGCTATTGACGGTCGCTGCCAGTCCTCCGGCTCGGAATCGCTGGCTGCTGTTGGTCGGGCTGGCGTTGCTCGCTATGCTGACCAAACTCACGGGCGTTGTCGCTATTCCGTTTGTGATCGGGGCGGCCTACATCACACGCCAGGGCGACTGGCGGCAACTTATCGGGGTTGGGTTAGGTGTAGGCGGGCTATACCTAAGCTGGAATTACGCAACCTGTAATGCGCTGATCTGCCGGTTATATCGCCAGGATGAAACCTTCAACGTTACGAAACGGTTCACCCGTTACCTGTGGGATGCGCCCTACGCCGAAAGCCTGTACCAACTGTTACAGACGGGCACCGTGCCGTTTCTTCGCGGGGCGGTCTCACCTTCGGCGGGGCTGTTATCGGGGGCGGTGTTGATGCTTGGCGGTGGGTTGGTAGGGTTGATACTGCATCGGACCGCTAACAAATTTGGCTGGCGGCTAGGGTTACCAGGGCTGCTGGTCGGGTTGGCGGTGGGCCTGGCGTTGGTGCGGGTCTGGTGGCTACCGTTTGAGGCATTTTTACCCGTCCGCTATCTGACAATTGCCTTCCCTGCGATGGCGATTCTCATCGCTTACGGCTACGACCGGCTCGGGGACCTGCTGCCGCCACGTCGCCGTCAATATCTGTGGCTGGCGGTAATCGGGTGGTGGGCAACTTTGTTGATCATCACCCCGATTCGGTATTACCTACCCCTTACGACCCCCCCACCGAGCAACACCCCAGCGGAACCGATGCAAATAAGCATCAACGGGACATCACTAACGCTAACAGGCTACAACACATCGGATCCAGCACAGTTAACGGTCACATTACGGGCCGACTCCCCCACGCCAGACCCGCTATACGGGGTGGTTACGCTAATGGCAGCGGACCAAATACCGCGCTACCAATGCGGCGACTTACTCGGCACCGGGGCCTACCCAACATCACAATGGACCTCATCGAGTACAGTCAGCCATACGTTTCACTTACCAACCCTACCGGACGTGACACAGGCCGTTCTTAGCTTCCACCCCGTCCGCCCCTATCACTATATGCAAGCCAGCTACACACACGACTCGATCAGCGAAGTTTCGATCCCATTGAGGGACTAACCAGTTCGCTATCAATTTTGGCGAGATACGTCTAAACGCGGTAATATAACTGACTGTTGGGCAAATGTAGAGCGTTACAACGCCGACCATCCAACATGAATATTTCATCGTGAGGATGTACACACTATGGTAGCTTGGTGTTTGCGACCTGCCCTGGCAACCCATCGAGGCCAACGAAGGCCGCATAATGAAGATGCAATAGGATATACTTATCCGATAGACCTGGATCGGTTGAAGGCTTACGGTGCCCTGTTTATCGTTGCGGATGGTGTTGGCGGGTTACAAGATGGACAAAACGCCTCTCACCTGACTGTCAACGGCCTGAGCGAAATGTACTACAATACCACGCCGGATCAAGCAATTGAGGATCGGCTGCGAACGCTAATCCAGCAGTTGAACGAACGGGTTTACAGCCAGCTACCCACCCAAAGCGCAACCACGCTGGTCGCGGCGGTTTTCCATGCGGACGATGTGGTGATCGCGCATGTTGGCGACAGCCGCGCCTACTGGGTGACACCAAGCGGGATCGTTCAGCTCACCGAGGATCACAGCGTCGCCATCACCAAACCGGACGGCAAAGTAAAACATAAATTGGAACGCGCCATCGGTTATCGGAGCCGTGTACAGGTTGACATCCAGCGCCATCCCGCGCCGGAAGGCCAAACGCTCTTAATACTAACGGATGGTGCAACACGCTATCTGCAACCGCACACGCTCCAGCAAATTGTCATCGGCCACCCACCAACGGAAGCTATTAGCGCGATTATTCATCAAGCGTACCAAGCGGGTGGCGTGGATAACATCAGCGCGGCGGTGATCCAGGTGTTGCCCGGTTGCAACGACGATCAACAGGTGCAGCATCACATCAACCAGCTAAACAAAACCCCTGTGATACACCACTTGCCAGATAATCTAAGCCCGCCCCCGGCACGGGTAGCCAGTCCGCCGCCAATAACCGCCGGGGATGCCCCCCAAGCACCGGCCCCACGGCCACAAGCCCCACCAAAACACCGCATCAGCAGGGTTGCTATCACCGGGCTGATCGTCATCGGGCTGATCATCGGGGCCGGGTGGGTTGCGCTAAATGGGGGACGCACGTTATTGACGCCCGCAACCCCAACGGCAACCCCCACCCCAGAACCGACGATAACTTCCATGCCAACACCAACACCGACACCGACTCCCACGCCTTTACCCCCAACGCCAACCGATATTCCTGTCATCGCAGAGGGCCGCAATGTGATTTTTACCGAGACGGTGCTAACGTATGTACGCATCGGCGCTGATGTGGCGGCGTTTGCGCTGGTGCCAGGGCAAACCTACAGCGTGACCCAGAGCTTTACCGGCGCGGACGGGGTGACGTGGTATCGGCTGTTTGACCCAGAAAGCGAGCAAAACGGATGGATTCAAGAGGATGAGCTACCAGATTATCAGGTCGAATAAAATGCTGCGGGTGATGACGTTTTGGCTAGTGCTACTCTTACCGCAAATGATCACACCCGCACAGGCCAATAGTGCCAGGGTGGAGCTAAGCGCGGTAGAGGAGGGGCGAACGGTTGTTATTCAAGTAGCGATCCCGCGTGGGCAAACCATCGAAAGCGCAACGCTCACCGTCGGCGCAACCACGACCCGCCTACAACCGCAACCGACCGCGCTACCCGTCAGCCAATGGATCATACTAGATTCCGGCGAGTCGATTGTGAATACGGCCACCACTGTTCAGGCCGCCGTTCAACGCTTTTTGAATGGGACGGATGCCGCCACACGAACGGGCTTAATCATTTATGCGAATCAGGCCACCACCTACCAACCCACTACCAGCGAAAGCGAGGTCGAGCTATGGCTAGGCGAGTACAGCGCCCGCGCCAACCAACCGGGTTGCATAGGGGATGCGCTTAACGCGCTGGCGGGCACAGAACGCGCTTTCGACCGCGCCCGCCGGGTGATTATTGTCGCAAGCGATCTCTCGCGGCAGGGCCTATGCACCGAGACAGGCTATACCGATGTACAAGCGCCAGTCGATATTGTGCTGATCAGCGATACGGTAGATGATACCTATCGTGACATCACAGAAAGAAGCGGTGGTCAGCTTTTCCGTGCCAATATCCGCACGCTAGAAATTCGGATCAATGAGGTAAAAACGTTGTGGTCGCAGCCCGTCTATCGGTTGGATGGCGAAATGTTAATTGATGACGGTGAACGCGGCGATCTCGCGCTGACGCTATCCGACGGGAGCAACCTCACGTTTGACAACCTGCGCTTTACCGCTTATGAGAGCAGCGAACCCGACAGCGGCGCTGAACTGCTCACCATACCGGGGTCTAGCCCAGTTCCAACAGATATTGCCCAGGCACCAACGCCAACATCACCCCCCACCGATGCCCCAACCGCGACACCAACTGCAACACCAACCGCAACACCACTACCGACCATTATCGCAACGGACCCGGAGACCGGGGCCAGCGATCCACAACCGACCGCCACCGGGACTATCCAACCGACCCGTGACGAAATAGAAACCGACACAGCCGAGGGGGCCATCGCTGCCCAACCCACCACCGCCCCAGCAACCCCCACCACTGCGCCAAACCCCACACCCGGCACGCCGCCTGACGAGAGCGCCCCAGCACCGAGTTTGATCAGCCAACTAGACCCGTTAGTGTTAGCCGGCCTTGGGCTAATCGGGTTAGCTGTTATCGGGCTGTTGGTGGCGTTTTTCGTATCACGATCTGGTAGCGGGGCTGCTGCGTCGTCACCTGGTTTTAATGCGGATGCGACCTACATCGAACCAGATAAAACCGAAATCGAAGGGTTGGATAACCCCGCCAAAAACACCGGTCCATCTGCCACAGGGGGCGGGTTCTACGATTTGCCCAACGAGAACGAAGCAGATGAGTTAGACATCACCGAAATGGTGGACGAGGACGAGGACGACCGAACCGAGATGGTTTCGGAAGAAGAACTTCTCAGCTTGGGGCGCAGCCCGATGGCAACGCTCACGCTGGACGATACACAACGGCAGTACGACATCTATCCGCCGGGGGCATTGCTAGGACGCAAAGAACCCGTTGATATTCTCATCACGGGCGACCAACAGATTTCCCGGCGGCATATCGAATTTGTCTTACAAGATGAGGGGCGCGTTTGGCTGGTTGTCCACACCGGGAACCCGATTCTGGTCAATGGTGAGCGTGTGCGCGACGAAACGCCCCTCAACGATGGTGATACGCTGGTTTTGTCGCAGTCACTCACGGCAACCTTCACTATCGGGGACATCCCGGATAAACCGGCGGCATTCTATGGGCGGCAAGATCTAGCAGAAAACGATATACCCGCTACCGGTTTCGTAGATGAGGACGAGATCGGAGGCGCGACAGCTACCGATGGGTTTAAGGAATACGTACTATTCAAAGAAGATGAACCAGGGCCAACAGACCCGCATAAAGCAGATGATGACGCGCCACCGATCCCCCATGTCCCGCCGCGCCCAGCACCGGGGGTACCACCACCACCCACCAGCTATCCGAGCGATGAAACTTATATGGAACTGGACTTTGATAACGACGATGACGAGAAAAGCTAGGAGATTACTTGTGCATAAGCTGCGGTTGTTGTTATTGTTAGCTATCGGTTTCATCTTGATCGGAGTTCTACCGCATACCACCTACGCCCAACCCAGCGGAGGCACGCTATCTTACGGTGAGACCGTTGCGGGTATCTTCGATACCGACTCCCCCGCCCCGCATACGTGGGCTTTTAACGCCAACGAACGCGAGTTGGTCCGGGTAACGTTGCGCCGCATCGGTGGGCAGTTTACCCCGACGATGACCATCACTGCGCCGGACGGATCGCCGGTGATGCCAACCACCGACATCACCGACACAAACGGGCAAGTATTCGAGCTAGATAACGGTACGCAACCCGGCGATTACACTATCACTGTGAACGGGGAACAAGCACCAAACAACGTCATCAACCCCAGCGAATACAGCCTGACAGTTGAGCGTCGCGGCCTGCGTAAGCCCAATGTGGATGTTGGCCTCTCCCCGTTGCCAGCCCTTGGTACGGCACCCTTCCCAGAGTTGGTCGAGACGGCCCCGGCGACATCCGAAGCGGCGATCACGCTGGAGGTGCCCGTCTATGAGGGGACGGTCAGCCAGCCAGACCCACGAGCCGAGCGCAACCGCTTCATTTTGACAGGCGGTGGGCCATCTGTAGACTTGAACAATGCCAACCCGCTATCGCGTGGGATCGTCAGTTTTTCGTTTGTAGATAACGGCGTCGGCTTTGTCCACGAAAGCGATATTATGGGGCGTTCCCAATTTTTCACGGATCAAGACATCACCAGTATGGAGTATGTACAGGGGATTACGACGCTGACGCTGGGCAACGGGCAACAGATCGAAACCGACTTCTTCCGTATTGAACAGATGTGGGCCGTTGGTAACCTGATCGCGCTGCGGATGACAACCGGGCAACGAATCATTTTAAGCGGTAGCTTCTTCGACCTCAAGCGGCGCGGCGGCCTACAGGGTGAAGGCCCCAACGCAGAACAGGTCAATATATTCACGCTGCAAAACGGCGATCGGATCACAACCGATCTTTCTGGGTGGGATACGCTCGCTTATCTGGCGGCAGACGGCCCACAAACCCGCGTATTATACGGGCCAGATGCCCGCCTGATCACAACTATCACCCCACTGAATTTACTCCAGCGTGGCAACAGCACCAACCCGGACCTAAACGATCCGGCAACGGATACCTCTTATCATGATGTCACTGTGTCGCTGCCGGATAACGAAAGCCTGACGCTAAACTATCAGCTTGATAACATGGGCGACATTGAGATCGCCGGGGATACAATAACCGTGCGCCCCCTCGACGGACGCGAGATCAGCGAACCGCTTTTAGGGGTGGGCCGTCTTTTGATCGAGCAGGCCGGCCTCCGCTTTGAACGGCTGGACGGGTCGTTTCGCTTATCCCTGCCGGATTTCACCGACATCATCACGCCGCCGGCCCTCCCAGAAGGTGAAGGGATGTTGCTACCCACGGACCCAGCCTACACGCCACAGGGCCTTAATAACTTAGGGGCGGACTTGTTCGATTTTCATCCAGCCGTCGCGCTCACCGATGCCCTGATGCCCGTCAACCGCGTAAACGGCAACTTTTACTATCCGGTCGAAGAACTGAATGTGCCCAGCCATACGCTCACGCTTCAATGGGAGCGTCACTACAACAGCCTGGCCCCCGCCGATCAAACCCCGACCTACATCCAGCAATCCCCTACGCCGGGTGTTATCGCCGGGTTAGGCGATAAGTGGCGGCACACTTACCAGTATCAGTTAGATATAACCTATGCCCCGCTTGGGCAGGTGCGCGTCATCCTGCCGGACGGGGCAACCCATGTATTCCAGGCATTGGCAGATACACCGAATCGGTTCACATCTTCATCGTTGCGCTCGTGGATCATCGACCGGGCCGACAGCCTCACCGGGGATTGGCGGGCCACCACGACCGAAGGCACCGTCTATCAGTTTGACCGAGCTGGGCGGCTACAGCGTATTACTGATGCTGCGGGCCACAGCCTGCTATTCTCCCCGGCTCCGCGTCAAGCAGTTGAGGAAGTCGGCGCGTTTGGTGGGTTTTTCGTCACCGAACCCTACGGGCGGCGCTTTGAACTGTATACTAACCAGCAAGGGCAAATTGTGTTGGTGCGGGACGCGGAAAAACGCGAAATTGTTTACACCTATCGCGATGGTGCGTTGGTGGGCGTGCAATATATAGATGCCGCCCAACAAGCAACCTATAGCTACGAAAGCGGCTACCTGACTGCGGTTGACGACACTTACAGCCCATATCACCAAACGCTCACTATCCAACCGAACCCAGAGGGGCGCGTGTTATCCCTGGTTCGCAATCCAGATGCAACCGATGCGCCGGCCCAAACCATCCGGTTTGATTATGGCACGCCGAATCAAGTCTTAGAACAAACCACCGTCAACGGGCAAGAACGGTTCCAGCATTGGCGGCACGACAATCTGTTCCGCTTGACCGAACAGGCCATCCTACAGCCCGGTAATACCGAGGGCGAGCTTATCCCCTATTGGGTGTATGGCTACGAGTATAGCCCGCAAACCCAACGCCTGTCCGAGATTATTCAGCCGGACGCATCTCGGATGGCATTGGTCACCGACGAACGCGGGTACTTGCAACAACTGGAGGACCCGCGCTACCGAGGGGTTACCAATTACAGATTCACCTATACATCACCAGACGGCTACCGCCAGCTTTTAACGCAGATCGACTATCCGGCAGTCGATGGCGTGCGACCACAAGACACGTTTGTATATAACGAAGCAGGCCGCCTGATCGAACGAACGCAGCTTATTGCTGCCGGGCGCGAGCCTATCACCACCACCACACGCTACACATATGATAGCTGGGGACGCCTGGAAACAGTCACCCGTACCGCGTCGGATGAAAGCGGCGGGGAGGACGTGACAACCTTCGCCTATGATGACTTCGGGTATCCGTTGATCACCACTAGCGCCAACAACGCCCGCCTGCGCGAGTTCCGGCATGATATTGTGGGGCGTTTGCTCAGGTTCACGGATGGGCGCGGGGTGGATACGGCACTCATCTGGAACTTAGAGCGCAATTTAATCACCGGCTTACAAGTCAGCGGCACGGATGCAAACGTCAGTTACACCTACGATGAGCGTAACAACATCACCACCATCATCGACCGGGGCATTACTACCAATTTCACCTATAATAGCTTGAATCAGGTCGTTTCGTTGATTGACGGGGACGGGCAACCCACATTCTATGAATATGATGAGATCGGTAACCTGCTACGAACGGTACTGCCAGACGACCTGACCAACCCGTCGATCCTACGTTACACTTACGATCGTGCCAATCGTCTGCAAAGTGTAATCAGCCCGAATGACTTGGTGACCCGCTATGAAACGACAACAGATCGCGAAAGTAGCCAGACACGCCACCGCGTAACGGACCCAACCGGGGATTACATTGATTACATCTACGACTCACTAGGGCGCATCGTGCAGGTCCGTAAGATCGACCGGAACGGTATTCGTGTATTCGATTATGGCCTCAACTACGATCAACGCGGACGCCTCACGACCGTTCAAGAAATCCATGTGCCAGATGGTCGCACGCTTTCGCTGACGTATGACCTGCTGGATAAACCGCTAACCACCGCCATCAGCCAAACACGAATGGCCTATACCTACGACGCCTTCGGGCGGCTGAACAGCGTCACGCTCCCCGGTGATGACCCGGTACGCAGCTACACCTACCAACGGGACGCACTCGGCAACATCACGACGGCTATCTACCCAGACGGCACCCCAAACACCTATAGCTACGATGAAAACAGCAATCTGACTACCTTTGAAGATGGCTTGGACCGCGAAACCACCTATTCTTACGATAACCTCAATCGGCTGATCGGCATATTACAGGCCGATGCCAGCCGTATCAGCTACGATTACGACGAGTTTGGTAACCTGGTGACGTTTACGGACCCACGCGGTAATCAAACGCTAGCCGAATACGACAGCCTCAACCGTTTGGTTCGCATTCAAGACCCCGCCGGGATCGTCAGCAGCTACGAATACGACCCGCTCAGCCGGTTACAACGGGTGCAAATCGCAGGCAACGCCACCAGTTACACCTACGATAAAGAGGGCAATGTGGTTGCCGTCACCCCCCCAGAAACCCGCGCTATCTTATACGGGTATGACGGTTTAGGCCGCGTCACCAGCACCACCAACGCTATCGGGCACAGCACGATCTACAGCTACAACAGCCTCAGCCGCATCAGCAATATCATCGACCCGCTAGGGAACGAGCAAAACTATGGCTGGAGTGCCAGCGGACGGATGCGGTTCTTCAGCACCCCCAACGACAAGCTATATGAATATGCTTACGATGGCATCGGGCGGTTGACGCGCATCACCGACCGCGCCGCCGAAGCCACCCCCTTTAATACCGTTTTTGGCTACGATGCCGCCGGCTTTCTTAACGATATTCAGTTCGCCACGGATAACGACTTAAACGGGCCGAACAGCACCCGTCATCGTTATACCTACGATGCTAACGGGCGCATTATCAGCTATACCCCGCCCGAATCGGACCTACCCTGGCTGTTTGAATACGATGCCGCCGGGCAGCTTGTGCGGGCCATAGCCCCGACCGCCAGCCAGGACAGCACGCAATACACCTATGATGCGGTGGGCAATATCACCGCCGTAACCCACCCGGACGGCAGCCGCGCCAGCTATGAATACGATGCCGGCGGGAATATCACCCGCTACACCGCCCCCGATGGCCTGGTCAGCGCGTTCACCTACGATGAAAATAATCGGCTGGTACGCCGGGTAGATAACGCGGACGGCAACCCACAACGCACCCAGACCTTTGGCTACGACGATCAGGGCAACCTCACGCTATGGGTAGACCCCGCCGGGAACCGCACGGTCTATCGTTATGATACGTCCGGGCGGGTGCGGCTGATCGAACGCCCGTTAGGTGAGGACGGAGACAGTATCCAGTACCGCTATACTTACGATCCGGTTGGTAACCTGACGCAGATATTGCTCCCCAACAATAGCGACACACAAAATGCCGACATCAACATGACCTACAACAACCTGAACCAGCGCATCCGCTATGTAGACCAACTCGCTAACGTGTGGGCCTACACTTACGACGCCGAAAACAACTTGATTCAGGTTAACGACCCGCTTGGCTCGCCGCTTGCGCTAACCTACGACGGTGCCAACCGACTTACCCAGATGCGTTTACCCACCGGTAACCTTGTCCGATTACGATACGATCTCGGCGCATATCAGCGTGGGTTTGTGTCGCCACGCATAGACAACGGCGATGAGATCAACGACCGCGAGCGCATCACGTATACGATGGACAAAAACGGAAACATTGTTCGGATCGAACACACCGCAAACGAGTTCACCACATTCACCCGCGATAACATGGGGAATGTCACACAGCGCACCGACGGCGGCGGCCCAACCACCGCTTATACCTACGACAGTATGAACCGGTTTACCGGTATGAACGCGCCGGACCTGAGCGCCCGTGTCGCCTACGATGCTGCCGGGCGGATCACGAGCATCAGCAGCAACGAAAGCCGCTACGACTACAGCTATGATGTGTTTGGAAACGTCACCACCGTTAGCGGCGATGTGGAGATCACCTATACTTATGATGCCATCGGCAATGTCACCAGCCGCGATGCAGGCGAATTCGGAGTGCTGACCTATACCTATGATGAGCTTTACCGCCCCACCCGCATCGAAAAAGACGGAAGCGGTATCGACATCACCTATGTATCTGATAATGAGAACCAGCGCCAACGCAACTGGGTTGCCAGCATCACGCGGGATAACAGCGCAAGCACCAATTACGCTTACGATGCCAACGGGCGGATCGAACAAATACTCCATTTGGATGCAGCGGGGACCCCGGCAGACATCCTGAACTATACCTACGATGCCGTCGGTAACATCAACCGAGTAACCCGTTTAGATGAGTGGACCGTAATTTACAGCTACGACGCGGCGCACCAAGTCATCAGCGAACGCTGGTTAAACCCGCAAAACCAAACCACATTCTCAACCAACTTCCGCTACGATGACGCCGGCAACCGCATCGAGCGCACGGAGCGCCGCAACTTTGAAGCGCCCGTTCGTACCCGCTACGAATACAATAACAAAAACCAACTGACACGAGAAATCCGTAACTTTGTCCCCCCCCAGGAAGAACAAATTTTATGGCTGATCGGTGGGGTTGCTATCGTTGCCTGGGGGATGATCGCGCTCCAGGCCCGCCGCCGTCGCCATCCCTCACTAGCGATCATCGCCACCGTCTTGACGTTGCCGCTATCAGTCGGGTTGTTACAGCAGAATACCGGGTTTGCTATCGACTACACCTACGACACACGCGGCAACACAACCGCCGTCACCTACCCAGACGGTGGCGGCCTGCAACTGAGCTACGACTCACAAAATCGGTTGACGCGCATCAACGGTGTCAATACCCGCGGCGATAACATCGACACAGCGGTTACATACAATGCCTTTAGCCAGGTTCACACTATTACGGATAACATCGCGGACACACGTTACCGCTTATACTACGACGGGGCCAATTTGATCGGCGTGGAAAATGTGCTAGACGGCACGCTACAAACGTATTTTACGCCCTTCGACGGTGAACGGCACCGGATCGACTTTGAAAACGGCGATGCGTACTGGATGCTAGACGACGCGCTCGGCAATGTTCGCAAGCTACTTAATGCCGATGGCACACTGGTAGCCCCCTCATTAGTTGGGTATAACTTTAACGCCTTCGGCATGCTGATCACCCCTTATGGTGCAGACGAAGCCTACCGCTTCAACAGCGATGGGCGCGTGGTACCGGAGGTTGAAGGTGGCACACGCTCTGTCCCGCCTGGCCCATCGCCGCTTTTCCGTGAGCAACTTTACGACCCCAGCAGCGAGCTTTACATCATGGGGGTGCGTGCCTACGATGCCGATCTGGGCCGTTTCATCCAACGTGATCCGGTGCGCCACGACCCGCAAGGCACGCTTTACACCTATGCTTACAACCGACCGGGGCGCTTTATCGACCCACAAGGGACCACCCCTTACCCAGCGCGACAGGCTATAGAAGCTGTCAACATTCCCACCGACATCAAACCGGATAACGCGCCACCGCCTCTGTTGCCGGATGTCCCGCTACCAGAGGCTATCCATAACCGACAAGCGCAGGAAATGCATCGCCCGTTACAACTGGCTCACGACTTGCAATATACCCTCAATGATGTTGTTGGGGTATTATCTCCCTCCCTCTGCGAGTTTCACATCCGACAGGTGAACCCAATTACGGAAAGCAACCGGGAACAACTCGCTGCGCCGGTGCTGGATGTCGTCAATACTTTTGATCCGGTGTCTGGCTGGATGCCGCCCGACCGCCCGAACCCAAACGAACAGGTAGACCCTTTCGCCCAGCTAAAAGCCGCCCTAACCACCTTAGAGACAACCCAGACCGCCGGCAAACTGTGGCGCGAGTCAGCTTGCGGCGGCTATTTGCACCTACCCCAAAACCCCACGCCGCAAGCTGTCGGGATGATGGACGAGCGCCGCGTCATGTTGGTCGATACGTTGACAGAAATTGCGCTCTACCCAACCACAGCGCAACGCACCGAAACGCTCACGACAATCGACGCCATCAGCAGCCCGCCGATCCCGCTATCAGAGGAAACAACCAGTGTGATCGAGCCGGAGATTGATATTGTGCGCCCGGGCTTTTTCAGCGATTTGCATACCGACATGACCGCTTTTTACCGAGAGACATTACTCATCCCGTCACCGGGGGCGGCTCCGCTAGATTGGCGAAGCGGTACAAATGCCATTGACGTTTCGCCACCGCTTTACCTGCAACTGGAATAGTGGCAGCGTCTTGGTATAAATCAACAGGCCCCACAATCGTTTGAATTGTAGGGGCCTATTGTGAAAATCCGTATTCAGGCTTCGGGTTATCTGTGTTGGATACGGTGAGAGGGCTAGTACGCTTTGGCAAACAGGGCGACCTGTTCGGCTTCATCCCCGTTAAAAAAGCTCTTGCCGGTGCCGTCAGGTTGTGCCAGCGGATAACAGCGTAAGGTCGCGCCGGTGTCGTCTTTCACGGTTAATTCGTCTTGCAGGTTTTCGTTCCACCAGCCCCGCGCCCACTTCCCAGCGCCGATAGCCTCTTTGAAGGCATCGTAATTATCAACATCAACAATATTACCGTCGCGGAACTCTGTTGCCTGGGCTAACAAATTATGCTGGATGTCGTCTAGCAAGTTTTGAACCGTTTGAGCAATACCGTCCTGAGAGACAAACGTCTTACCGTTTTTGCCGTCCACATCGCGGCGCTTCAGCACACAATTACCATTTTCGAGATCGCGTGGGCCAACCTCCAAACGTAACGGTACGCCGCGCATCTCCCAATCGTTGAACTTATAACCAGGCGTCTGATCGCGGTTATCGAGGTGCATTCGGATGCCAACCGCGTTGAGCTTGGCGAGTAGTTCATTGAGGACACCAACGACCTGCTGACGTTGGTCATCGGTTTTGAAAATGGGGACCCCGACAACCTGGATTGGAGCGACTTTCGGGGGGAGCCGTAAGCCGGTATCATCGCCGTGGGTCATCACAATTGCCCCGACCATCCGCGTAGAGACGCCCCAACTGGTTGTCCAGACGTGTTTAAGTTCGTTATCGCTATCTAAATATTGTATCTCAAACGCCTTGGCGAAATTCTGCCCCAAGAAGTGAGAGGTACCACTTTGCAGCGCCTTGCCATCACGCATCATCGCCTCAATTGTGAGGGTATGGACGGCCCCGGCGAATTTCTCACGCTCGCTCTTGCGGCCCTTAATGACGGGGATAGCCGCATCGTTGATCGCAAAGTCGGCATAGACATCTAACATCTGAGACGTTTCTGCGATTGCTTCTTCGGCGGTGGCGTGGGCGGTGTGGCCCTCTTGCCATAAGAATTCTGACGTGCGCAAGAACGGGCGGGTTCGCATTTCCCACCGGACGACATTCGCCCACTGGTTCATCAAAATTGGCAAGTCTCGGTAAGATTCGATCCAGTCAGAAAAAGCGTGCATGATAACCGTTTCGGATGTCGGGCGCACCACTAACGGTTCTTCTAATTCTTTGCCGCCCGCGTGGGTGACAACCGCTAGCTCTGGGCTAAACCCTTCGACGTGTTGCGCCTCTTTTTCCAGATAGCTCATCGGGATGAACAACGGAAAATAGGCGTTCTGATGCCCGGTGGCTTTGAAGCGGCGGTCTAACCCGCCTTTGACGGCCTCCCACAGTTCATAGCCATAGGGTTTGATGATCATAGTGCCGCGTACTTCACTTTTTGCAACAAGATCGGCACGGTAGACGATCTCATTGTACCACTTTGAAAAATCCTCAGATTGTGGGGTCACACCCATCTGGACACACTCCTTCAATCACGGTATGCGGTGATGTTTAAATGGTAATAGTAACGGACAAGCAGCGAACATCCTACCCACCGGTTACTGATTATCTTGCTGGTGCCAGGTGCGCCCTAGCAAGCGGCTGACCTCATGTTCAAAGTTGTGATAGGTTGTCGCTTGTGTGATGTCGTGATCGGTGACTTGCCAGCGTTTTTGGTAGGTTGCGATTTCTTGGCGAATCTCTGGGTTAAAAGCCGGGTGCTGTTGCACTAAACCGAAAATACGCAGCGCCCGCGTTCGGTCCCCCTGGATGTTAAACATGATGGCATAAGAGATCATCACCGTGAGCGTTAGCGGCATCAGGTCTAGCTCTAGGGCGCGTTCTAAGGCTTCGTGTAAATCGTGTTCGGCAATTGCTAAATCTCCACGAAGGATACGCACTCGCGCCAGGTTATTGACGTATGAGGAAAGATAATGCACTTGGCCGAGTTTGTAAGCGGTACCTATCGCCTCCAGGAAACGTTTTTCGGCAACATCCAAATTGCCTTGCGTGATGGCAACCAACCCCATCGAATTAATCAAATTCATGACACGTTCCAGGTTATGGGACGATACCGCCGTGTGGTAGGCTTCTTCTAATAGGGTGGCGGCGTGTTCGACATCGCCGTTTGCCAGGGAGACGCGCCCAAGCAGGTTCATAATATATAGTAGGCGATTCAGGTCTTTTATTTCGCGGGCGATCTTGCTAGCACGGTACAAATATTGTTTGGCGCTGTCTTGGTCATCTAGCCGGAGCATGACCTGACCGAGACTACCTAGAACACGCGATTCGCACTGGGGCTGCCCGTTAGCACGGGCGATTTCTGCTGCCTCTTGGAGCATACGCTCGGCCCGATAGTAATTCCCCTTTTCAAGCGCCATATTCCCCATAATCGTTAACACCGTGATGCGGTCCTCGTCGGACATATCGCGCTGGAGAGCCATTTTCAAGGAAGCCCTGGCCGGTTTAAAATTGCCGAGCTGATAATGGATGTCGCCCTGGTCGATAAACAATTTTGCTGGGGTGGCCTGGCGTGTGATGGAGGCGGACCGCGTGAAAAGTTCTAGGGCTGTCTGGTAGTCGGTCACATTGAAGGCTTGTCGCCCGGCTATATAAGCGTAATGGGCCTCTTTCTCTGGGTTTTGGGCTAAACCCCAATGGTTGGTGAGGCGTTCGGCATAGGACATATCCCCGGCATACACATTTTCGATAGCTTCAGCGATCATCGCATTCAGTTTGGGGACCTGGGTTGGGTCCAGCATATCAAGGATACCATCACGGATACGATCATGGGAGAAACGCCAGGTATTGCCCTGGGCTTCTAAAATCGCGGCATTAGCACATATCAACAGCCAACGTTCGTAATCCATCACGGGGTCAATATCTTGCAAAATGTCCAGGTCGATCTGCCGCCCGAACACCGCCGCTAAACGTAACATCGGGTGGGCGTCTATGGGTAGGCGGCTCAAGCGACGTTCAATCACTGTGCGCATACTCCCGCTAAATACGGAGTCTGGCAAAGTCACGGAACCAATATCGCCCAGGTTGCCGGCTTCTTCTGCCAGCACACGCACCACTTCAACCAGGAAGAAAACATTTCCCTCGGTTTCCCGTTCTAACAAGGCTAACAAATTAGGTTTGGTGCCGATCCGTTTACCCAAAATAGACACACTCAGATCGCGGATTTCGCGGCGGGTTAGGCGCTCTAATTCGATGTGTTGCATCTGAGCCAGTCTTTCGGGTAATCCCGGTGCTTCATCATTACGGAAGGTCCCAATAATCAGCAGCGGCAATCCCGCGACATGCTCTAGTAAATCTTCTAGCAATACCAGGCTCTCATCGGCCCAATGTAAATCTTCCAGTAACAGCAAAATCGGGCGCTTTTGCATCTGAAAGACATCGGTCACTGTCTGGGCCAGCCGTCGCAATCCAGCTTGACCATTCATTTCTGGTGGTTTTGGAACCGCGCGCCCCAGGAAGACATCCAGGTTTGGGATGATTTCGCTTAGCACACTGAGTTGAAGGTCCTCTAAGGGGGTAGAGAGAAGCAACCGTTTCAGCACGTTGTGCCACATTTGGAAGGGCAAGCCGTTATTCGGGCTTTGCCCGGCAAGGACCAAAGCCCCCTTTACCAGTGCGAGAGCGCGTAGCTCTTCTACTAAACGTGACTTACCAACGCCGCTTTCGCCACCAATCAACCAGGCGTTACCCTGCGGTTCGTCTGCCAGGGCATTGTTTAAGGCGCGTGTGAGTTGTTTCAATTCGGCTTTGCGAGCGACAAATCGGGCTGCTTTGATATAGCTTTCCCGTGTGCTTTCGGTTTCTACAATGTTGGGCAGGTCGATGGCCGTTGCCAGGGCTTGCACAACGGATTCGGCATCTGCATAGCGATCATCAGCTTCTTTCTCCATCAACTTTTTGACCAACTCAACCAGTTGAGTATCTAGCGTAGGATGAGAAAAGTCTGGCTCGATATACAGAATATCCGTCACAAGCTGCGAGGGGTTATCGACCGGAAAGGGTTGCCGCCCAAACAACAATTCGTAAGCCATAACGCCTAGGGCGAATAAATCGCTGCGCGTGCTTGGGGATGCGCCGATCATCAGTTCTGGGGCCATATATCCTAGCGTACCAGCCATGATTTCGGTTTGATCATCGGTATAATCAGTATTCACTGCCAGCCCAAAATCAACAACTTTGACGGTATCTGCTGCGACGAGTACATTTTCCGGCTTCAGATCACGGTGGATAATGCCGCGCCGATGCAAATAGGCCAGTGCCTGTGCAACCTGGATGAGCAGCTTCACCTTAGATGGGATATCTAAGCCATGCGCATAAGACAGGATAGACTGTGAAGATTGTAACAGATTCATTGTGTAATAAGGTTGTCTATCGCCAGCAAAACCATAATCTAACACGCTGATGATATGTGGATGGCGCAAGGTTGCCAGGAAACGAAATTCTTGTGCCAATGCTAACCGAATATCTGCCCGCCCGGTCATCGACTGAAACGAGAGTTTTTTCCGATTTACGGTTACCTGTTTGAGGGCGACTTCCCCCCCCGTTAACAGGTCTTCTGCGCGATAGACAACGCCCATCCCACCACTGCCGATACGCTCACGGAGGCGATAGCGGCTATCCAATAATTTAGAAGATTTTCGCATTGCTGTTTTTACCTACGACTACGCCAACGAATCAGCTATTACGGTTAATATCTTTTTATCATAAAACGTTTGGATGTAAATATTAAAAATTATGTCAACAATTTCGAGTCAGTCTAAGTCATATAATCATATATCTGTTAGAGTCGAACGAGCAAAGCGCATATGATTTTAGAAAAAGCCCTGCTGCTACGTGACAACTGCTTGAACCAAGGTGGATTTGCGCTAGATAGTCTGGATCACTGTTTGAGGATGGCCCCGTTTAACCTATTCGACGGTCGGTTCGCGGTTCTCAAACAAGTACAGCCGGTAATCTCCGTCGATGCGAGCGAAGAAACCATCCATATACTGCTCCACCTCCGGCCCGACAGTATGCCGAGTATAGCGCACCTCATCATAAGATTGATCGGTGCCCTGCAACCAGGGTACAACCGATGGTGGTTGGTTCCAGTGGATAACCCAGATACGTTCGGCGGCACGTAGTTGATCCTCAATTTCTAACACCACCAGCTTATCCTCGCCGCGCCCGTCTACCCATTGCAGGGTACGGATAATGTCAATATCCCAGCCGAGTTCATGCCGGATTTCGTAGATGAATTCGTCGTCACTCCAGCCCGTTTCGACAACGATCAGGTCGGTTGGTTGGTAATCTTCCGCTATTGCTTCGGCGAGTAAAGGCATCGCGCCGCGCACCTGCACCGGCAAATCTCGGTAGGCCGTAAACCCGACCACCACCGCAAAAGCGACAACCCCAGCACGCCAGGGTAACACACGCAACCCCAACGCCGCCAAGAGTGCAAACCCTGGTAGTAACATCAAGACGGTTCGCATGCGGAATAACGTAAATTGGGTATTAATCACCGCCATGATCACAAACATCCCCAGGCCCCACAGTAGCACATATGTCAGCCCAACCCGTTGATCGGGGTCTGCCCAGCCCTGGCGCAAAGGAACCCACGCCAACCCCCAAGCAACAACCAAAAAAGGCAACCCGTTACCGAGTAAATCTCGCAGGAGCGAGCCAATCGCCATCAGGTCGAACCCAGGGACATTGCCCACCCCAGCGATACCAACCCCCATCAGTTGAAGTTGCTGCGTGAAAATCACATAGAGCCAAGGCGCGAACAACCCGAGCGCAAGTGCCCACGCTGCGATAAACCGGGCTTTATTTGCCAGCCCACCACGCCACACAAACAGAGCGACGATAACCTGCGCGATAACCACAAAAAACCCGATATACAGCGTGTACATGATCAGCGCGACGGAAACCGCATATAGGGTATAGCGTAATGAGTTCGGGCGGCGCATTACCCGCAAAAACAGCCACGAGGATAACGTAACAGCCATCAACAACCAACCGAAATGCCGTATCTCTTGGGTGTAGTAGATGGCGGACGGCGTAACGGCAAACAACACCCCTGCCGCTGCCCCTACCCAGGGGCCACCCACCAAGCGCCCAACCCGCCACAACAGCGCCACCGTGATTACCCCACTCATCACGGAAGGCCAACGCAAAGCCAAACGGGATAGGCCCGCGACATCCTGCCAAAGCGCAAGCGATAAGAAGTACAGCGGTGGGTGACGGTCTTGTGCCACGCGGGGTAACACCTGCTCGATGTGTTCGATTACCCAAACGGTGAACCCTTCATCGGTCCAGACGGCAAAGCCATTCACGCCAATGATGCGTAACGCTGCCGTGAGCAGAATGAGTAAGACACCCGTCCATAAAATTTCTGGGTGGGGCGATGAAACACGCGACATAACAAAGAACTCCCTGGGGATTTTTGATGGGTTGGCGCGTTATGATAGTGTGAAGTGTGCCAGCCCCCAACATGGCAAAATGTAGAAACAGTCCAGCTTAGACTGTATGGAAAATAACGGATATAAAGCAGGCGATAGACAGTCCGCCGAGAAAAAACGCCAGGGATGCGTTTTGTTCTAGGATCAGTTCTCGTTTGATATAATCCAACACGGTTTCGTCGTTTTCGCGGCCCATCACACGATGCGCCACCGCGAAACTAACCCAGGTAAAGGCCCAACCGAGTACAAGCGCCCCGGCAATCCAGCCAGCACCTATCAACAGGCTTTCCGATTCCGAAAAACCCGCCGTGGTAAACATCCCAATGAAAAAGGAAACCGCCAAAGATACGATGAAGAATGAGGCCCCCACTGCCGAGTTTTGCACTTCCTCAATTTCGTGAACCAACTTGCTGGGCGGCAATCCCAACCAGGCCATTAACAGTACACTCGTCCCTTGTGAGACGACAATAGAAAGTATCGACCACACTAAAGCGCCGAAAAGCTGCTGTGCAACTTGGGTCATAACTTGTTATCTCCCCTGTTTGGATGCGAAGTCATACTGAGATAAGGAATAAACGCGGATAATTTCATCGCCCATGGGGTAAGTGTGTAACGTCCACCACTGAAACCGTTGATGGGCGAAACTCCACTGTACCCGCGTTTGTGGCACTGCCCCGTTTACTGAAGGGAAGTCATACGTTAGCACTTCGCCTTTTACTTCCGGCGGCATTTTCCACTCCGCCTCACGGAAATTCACTCGCCCATAATAGGGGCCAATGTGAATATGATGATGATCCATCTTCTCGAACTCATAGGCGTAATAGCAACGGTGCTTGGCTAAGGGATAACAGGCTAGCACCTCCGAAAAAACAGGCTCACTGTCGAAAAAGAATATGATCGCGTGGCTTTCCCCGATAATATCAATCTCAACAGTCCAACGCCCATAGACTTGTTTTTTTTGGGAGAGGACGGTTATTGGGAAGCTAGGTGCAGCCAAGAAAAGTGACAACACCAGTTCACGCGGATGTTGATGTACCACGCTCATAGGCCACCTGCAACGCAGACAATTAACAAATAGTATCTAACAAATCGAGGTAATGCGCAACGCTAGTCCGATTGTACATTACGTCAATTACGGGATCACCAATACCTGACCAGGGAAAATGCGCGACGGATTATCCAGGTCGTTAGCGGCAATAAGCGCCACCTCGGTCACACCCAATTCAACAGCTAGCAACGTGAGTATATCACCAGCTTGTACGGTATAGGTTCGTGCAGGGGTAGATGGTGCGGCAGGGCCAGGTGCAGGCGTTGGTGTAGCGGGGACGTTGATAACTTGCCCACGGCGAACGAAATTGGCATTTGCCAGGTCATTGAGTGCTAGCAAATCGGCGGTGCTAACCCCGTAAAGCGCCGCAATGCGTGTTAAGTTATCCCCTGGTTGCACGGTGTAGAGGTCGGTTGGGGTATCGGTGAGGTTCGGTTGGGCTGGGAGCGCGGCGTCATCTGCTGGCGTGATGATAGCAACTGGGCCACCGGTGCCAGCATCGGCCCCGGTCGGTAGTGTGATCAACTGCCCGGTAAAGATAGTATTAGGGTTAGGGATACCGTTGAGGGTCATCAGATCACCGATAGCCACATCATAGCGTGCCGCAATCGAGGCTAGCGTGTCACCATCGCGCACGGTATAGGTAGCTGACTGAGCTAGCACCGGGGCGGTCCACAGGCATAGGGCGCTTATCAAGATCGACATTCGTTGGAGCATTATTTTTTCCCTATATGTTTAATTCATGATTTCCGATTCACTATAATAATGCAAATGCCTTAGGCAAACCATCATTTGCTAAACCGAACCCACCCCACTATCATAAAGTGACAACTTTCGGTGCATGGGCCAGGGATAAAATATGCCAACCAGTTACAATTATTCAGACGCCTTTATTTCTTACTCACGACGCGATAGCGACTTTGTGAAACAATTTGTAGAGGCGCTCAAAAACGAAGACCGAACGGTTTGGGTAGACTGGGAGGATATTCCCCCATCTGCGGATTGGTGGTCCGAAATTGAGGCGGGCATCGAAGCCGCCTCCAACTTTGTATTCATCATCTCGCCAGATTCCGTCGGGTCCGAAATATGCTATAAGGAGATTGAGCATGCGGTTGCCAACAATAAGCGACTGATCCCGATCTTATATCGTGAGATTTATGATCGCGATCTGGCGGGGAACATGCACCCGTCGGTATCGTCGCATAACTGGATATTCATGCGCGAGAGCGAAGACTTCAACGAAGCGATGCGCAGTTTTATCACCACACTAGATACCGACCTGGCGTATGTGCGGATGCACTCCCGGTTGCTAGTGCGGGCTAATGAGTGGGACAACAACGAGCGTAGCAACAGTTTTCTGTTAACCGGGCAAGAAATCGTTGACGCGGAATCGTGGCTGGCAGAAAGCAGTGCCAAGGAACCCAACCCGACACAACTACACTCTGAGTATATTCTGGTTTCGCGGCAACAACAGGATAGCCGGCAGCGCCGCTTGCTGATAGGGGTCAGCGCCGGGTTGGTGGTCGCGATCATGCTGGCGATATTATCCGGCGTATTATTTGTACGCTCACAGTCGAACTTGAGCTTGGCCCAACAACGCGGGACGGTCGCAGCGGAACAGGCCGAAACCGCAGTTGCCGCCCAAGATACCGCCGTTTTTAATGCCAACCTTGCCGAGCAGAACGCCGCCACCGCCGTTTTCAACGCCGACCTTGCCGAACAGAACGCCGCCACCGCGGAATCCGCTTTAGACCTTTCCGAAGATCGCGGGACAGAGGTCGCAGTCCAGGCAGAAACAGCCGTTTTCAATGCTGACCTTGCCGAGCAAAACGCATCGACCGCCGTTTTCAACGCAAACCTTGCCGAGCAGAACGCCGCTACCGCGGAATCCGCTTTAGACCTTTCCGAAGATCGCGGGACAGAGGTCGCAGTCCAGGCAGAAACAGCCGTTTTCAATGCTAACCTTGCCGAGCAAAACGCATCGACCGCCGTTTTCAACGCAAACCTTGCCGAACAAAATGCCGCCACCGCAGAATCCGCTTTAGGTCTCTCGGAACGACGCGGCACAGTTGCAGCGGAACAAGCCTCAACCGCCGTCGCCGCCCAGGGAACGGCTTTGTTTAATGCCGACCTTGCCGAACAAAACGCCGCCACTGCCCTCTTTAACGAAGGGCTAGCAATTGCGGCGGCGGCGACTTCGGAAGCATCGGAACGGCAAGCCCGGTCGCAGGCGTTGGCGGTGAGTGCCCAACAAGTATTAGATGCGGGGGATGTAGACCTCGCCCTGGCGCTAGCCATCGAAAGTGGCGAAATCAACCCGCTGCTTATCCAGGCCCAGCGGGTACTCAGCCAGGCGGCCCCGCTTGGTGTTCGATTGAACATCCGCAGTTATACCGACGATGTGACGTTCTACCAAAACCCCATCCAAAAAGCAACCAACCCGCTAGGCGGTGGCCTAGCCGCTTTCCACCCGGATAACACCCGTGTAGCCGTTGCTAATGCCGATCACTCTATTTCGCTGTACGACATCAACGCCCGCCAAGAAATTCAGCAGTATGCCGGGCACAGAGAACGTATCACAGACTTAACTTTCAGCCCAGACGGAACGCGCATGATCTCGTCATCGTCCACCGTCGAAGGGAATGCAACGTCCGGCAGATTACTTCTGTGGGATTTAGACAACCCCACTGCCCCCACCCGCTTAGAAGGCCATGTACAGGGGATCAATGCGATTGCTGTACGCCCTGGCGGGGAGGAAATCGCGAGTGTAGCCGATGATGGCACGGTCATATTATGGAGTATGAACACCGGGTTGGAGATTGTGCGCTTCACCGATAATGAAGCCGGGCCACTCAAAGAAGTCGTCTGGAACCGAGAAGGAAATGTCTTGTTCGCACTTTCTGAAAACACAACGGTTATCCGCACCATAGATGAAGACTACGACACACTGCGGTTACTATCGACGGGGACAAGCGTCTATCAGGGCTTTTCTGAAAATCGGGAATATGGATACAACGGTGGCAATCAACCTGGTAGCGGTTCACTAGCCATTTGGAACGCGACCAGCGGCACCCGAGTCCGTGAGTTCAGCCTGCAAGACTTTAGCATCAACGAAGAATATGTGCGGTTTGTCGATTTCTCGCCACGAGAAAACCAACACGTATTAGTATACCTGGAACAGTGGCAGCGTATTAGCGGCTCGGACCTATTCTACCGGGGCAATAAGATGGCCGTGTGGGATATTTTCAGCAACAGCCAAGTGCGAGAACTGACTGAACTTTCCGATGAAGTACGTGTCACCGCCATGACATATCACCCCGGTGGACAGTATGTTCTCACAGCAGATAACGACGGACGCTCCAATGTCATCACACTGCGTGGTGCAGAAACCGGGTTACCCCTGCGTGAATACCGGGGGCACGAGGCCATAATCGACCAATTGCTATTCAGCCCAAACGGAAACCACGTCATTTCTATCGCCCGCGATGGCAATGTACGCATCTGGGATATTTTCATTGATGACGCCTCCGAATTGGACCGGAGCGCCGTTCGTATTCCGGTAGTACCGTCAGAGAACAGCCGCACACCAAATATTGCGATTAGTGACGATGGCAATAACGTCTTCTTGGGTAAGGGGTCGTATATCTCCGTGTTGGATGAGCAAATAAGGCAAATAGATACCCCCGCTTTCGTGGGCGACACCCCCCTGGAAGTGATCTTCAACTCTGGGCGTGGCCTGGCCCTGATTCGCAATTCGGCGCAAGCCGCATACGCGCCGATCATCCTATGGGATATTGCAGAAAGGAATCGACTGTTTACATTCGGGGCAGATAACGGCGATACCTACAGCGACGGGATATTCTCGCCAGACGATAACGAGGTGATTCTCGCAGGCAAAGCAACAGAGGGTTTAGACGTGATCACCCGCTTTGATGTAACGGACCCAGCCGCGCCCGAATCGGTTTTCCGAACCGAGATCGCACGCCAAGAAGCCGCCGAAGGCTTGGCGGAAATTCGGCATATTGCCGTTAGCCAAGATGGTACACGGCTGGCGACGGTCGGCACTTATGAAGACCGATTAGAAGGGTTGACCGATCAAGAAATGATTGTCGTATGGGATGCCAACCTGGGCATTGCGCTGAGTCAGTTCCGCATTGATGCAACCGGGAATATACAAAGCATCTCTTTTTCGCCGGACGGACAATCGCTCTTGGCAGCCTTCAGCACCCCTTCTAATTTCATGCTGCAATGGGACACACAAACAGGCCAGTTACAGGTGCAGTATACGGCCCACATCGACACCGTAAACAAGGCAATCTACAATGATGATGGCTCATTGGCGCTTTCCGGTTCGGATGACCGCAGCGTTATTCTGTGGGATACCGCTTCCGGGCAGCCCATCCGAAGCTACACCGGGCACACCGAAGCCGTCACCGATGTGATCTTTCATCCCGAAGGCGACCGCGTTTTAAGTGTGGACGAGAGCGAGGTCATCACCTGGCAGATCAACACCTTCCAGGATACGGTAGAATGGGTCTACGCCAATCGCTTTGTGCCAGAACTTAGCTGCGCCCAGCGCATACAGTATAATGTGCGTCCGTACTGCGATAACGATCAACCCATCGAGATTGTTATCCAGGCCGCTAGCCCAACCGTAATCGAAGCGCAATCAACTACCATAGAAGCAACAAACACGCCAAGTTCAACCCCGCCCCCCTTGCCGGCGGCAGTGCCAACATCACCCCCAACGGCAACCCAACCCACCAACGACACGACGACCAGCCCCTCCCTACCCCAACCGACGGCCTCCGCCACCGTGATCCCTACACAAACACCTTCACCAATACCACCGAGGGCTTTTACAGGGAGCGATACAATCACAGCAGCGGACCCGGTGCCGGTTCGTGTACGACCGAGCCAGGTAGCGCGGTCATTGCCGGTCCCAGCTTCGCCCGGCGATCAAGTGCAACAAGTGGAGGCGGTACCAGGATGGGTGTATATTCGCATGGAAAACGGCACCGAAGGCTGGGTGCCGGCTGACGCTATCAACAATGGAGAAACAAGCGACGGGTAGACCAGAAGAAGGTGGCACCCGTCGCTTTTAGTCACGACGATTACGCCGGGAGCCATGTTTTTGCAATACAGTTTTGGCAGCATTTTTGACGGCGGGGTCTTTGCGTAGGTCGTAAATCTGGTCGCGGGCGTTTTGGCTTGCTTGTTTGTGATCCACAATTGGGGCCGGGTAATCTTCTCCGATGATGATTCCGTACATCTGCTGGAGCATGGGCGGTAATTGCCATGGGCTACCGATGCTATCATCTGGCATGTGTTGTAGTTCGGGCACCCATTGCCGGATAAACACCCCGTTTGGATCGTGGTCGGTGGCTTGTTTGGTCGGGTTATAAATCCGAACAGTATTAATACCTGTTGTACCAGACTGCATCTGCATTTGACTCCAATGGATGCCCGGTTCGTAATCTGTGAACCAGCGTGCCAACACGCGCCCGGTAACTTGCCAGGGTAGCCACAGGTCATACGAGGCAAATGATGTGACCATCGCTCGCATCCGAAAGTTTAAATACCCTGTAGCCCGCAGTGACCGCATCGCCGCATCGACCATCGGGTAGCCGGTGCAGCCATTTTCCCAGGCGTGTAAGCAGATAGCAGCCTGTTCGTCGGTTGCCGGGTCTGGGCGCAGGTCATCGAAGGCGGGAATAAAGCTGCGCCACTCGATTTCCGGCTCATCCTCTAATTTTTGGATGAAGTGATCGCGCCAGTGTAACCGCGAGTTAAACGACCGGAGCGCGGTTTTCCAACTTCCATCCAGAGCGCGATAATCTTTTTCTGGCATGGCGTATAGCTCCCGGCGACGCGCTCGCAAAGCGTGGACAACCTGCCGCATACTGATCGTCCCGTAGGCAAAATGTGGGCTAAGCCGCGAACAACTGTCGAAAGCTGTCACCGGGCTAGACATCTCTCGGTGATAGTTTCGGCCACGCCAGCCCAAGAACCCGCCTAGGATGGCGTGGGCGTGGTGGCTGCCACCCGGTTGAATGGCGATATGCGTTGCCGGGCGCTGGCTCAGACGGGTTGGTATGTTACCCGGTTCTAACCCATCTACCGGGCGGAGCGTGACGGGGGTTGGGTGTGGCGGATGAGACATGCGCTTTTCCCAGATGCGTCCCCAGGTGTCACGGTCTGCTAATGGGCGGATCACACCGCCGGATGGTGTCTCGTCAACCGTAATCCCATTTTGAGCCGCCCAGCGCCTAACTGCTCGATCACGAGCGTATGTGATCGCGTTACCGGTTTCTTCATGGGCATAGATCGCACCGAATCCGGTTTGCGCGTACAGCGCCATCAACACAGGGACAGCCTCGCCTACCCGCACAATCAATGGTGCTCCCAAGGTAGCGAGTTCGTCCCGTAAGTGGACCAAACTCGCCCAGATAAAGTCCCAATGGCGCGGATCATGGTCTGGGGCATGGTGCAGGCTGGGTTCTGCGATATAAAGCGGAATGACTGCGCCACGGGCGGCGGCGTGGGTAAGTGGGGCATGGTCGGCTGTGCGTAAATCTCGCTTGAACCACACAACAGATATAGGGATTCCGTTAATGATTATTCTCCTGAACGTCGTCTTGCACTACTATTTTACATCGCGTCCAAAGTCATCAGGAGAATTCACATGAAACGGATAACTGCGGTTGGGCTGTTGCTTATGCTGAGTATCGCAGCACAAGCCCAGGATGCAACAACCGTGCCCGGTACCATCATAGAAAGCCAATTTGTGCAACGTGTATCTCGCGATACCATGCAAGCTGTCATACTTGGCTTTTACCCGGATACACAATACGTTGAACCCGCCTTTGACGTAGATGAATACCGCGTTGCCTACTACACACAAGCCGAAAACGGCGACCCGATCGCGGTTCAGGCGCAGATGTACGTCCCCGTTAGCGAGCGAGCATTAGCAGCCCCGGTATTTGTTTACGGTGCCGGCACAACCGGCCTGTCAAACCGCTGTGCGCCCCTGCTAGAACGCCCAGAGGAGTCCGACTGGGGCAATTATCGGCAGTATCTACGCACCTATGCGACCCAGGGTTTTATCACCATCATGCCGGATTACGTCGGCTTTCATGATGATGACCGCATCCAAGCCTATTATGTTTCCGTTTTGCAGGGCCGCCTCGCGTTAGATGCCGCTCGCGCCATATACAACCTATACGGCGGCGATGGCTCACAGCCATTAGACGGTAGCGGGCAGTTTACCGCTTTCGATGGGGTGTTTGTTGGGGGTTACTCGCAAGGGGGGACAACCGCCTTCGCTACCCGCGACATCCAACCAACATATGCGCCGGACATCCCGCTAAAGGGTGTGCTGGCTTATGGTTCCGTAACCGATCAAACTCATCACCACCTGACACGGCCAGAATTTGCCGCGTATCGGTGGGTGGCCTGGCAGGATTATTACGGTGAGGATAAAGTGGACTTGAACGCTATTTTTGCGGACTTATACGCTCCAACCGTGCGTAGCGATGCGCTCCGCATGTGCGTTGATGAGGTCTTTATGTTTTATTCAAAAGACCCCACACGCCTTTACACAGATGGGTTTTTGGAAGCCGTTCAACAGCGCACCATGGCAGAGAATTATCCGCAGCTACACGAATTACTAGAGCTAAACACCCCCGGTTACACAGCGCGGGATGTCCCTGTGTTGGTATTACAAGCCGAATTTGACGAAACCATCCCACCGGCATACATGGCAGAAATATTGGGTCGTTTCTGCGCAATAGCCGGAAATGAAGTAACTTACAAAGAATATATTAATCGTAATCACTACGAGACGCGACAAGTTGCTTATATTGATACAATCAACTGGATGGTTGAGGTCGTCAACGGGCAACCTGTGGATGATCACTGTGGTGAGTTCGTTGGTGAGGATTAATATGACCATACCCCGTTTTTACGGACACTCGCAACATTACTTGACTAAATTAAGATTATTACAAAATATTATTTTATATGTATAAATTGTATGTGGTCAGCCCAATTTGGACAGAAGCAGAGAGAAAATAAAAGAGAGATTTCCCGATAACTTTACCCTGAAAATTGGCGGTGATGCAAGTAATCTGGGCACCCCCTCAGGGCAATCGCTTCAAATCTGAATTGACGTAAAAAAAGCATTTTGTATTGTTAAAAAGTATAGTGGGGGCTTTGCCCCCACACCCCCACAAGGATTTAGCAATCCTTGACCGGCGCTTTTTGGCGCTT
>DAOTUA010000122.1:0-26795 GCA_034437355.1 Anaerolineae bacterium
GTTGATCGTCGTTTTGGTCTGGCGGGGGGGTGGGTATTTGGGTGGCACGCGGTAGGATCACCAGCCGTAACGCCAGTTCAATATCGGCGTCAGTCACATCATCGCGGAGTTCCGCCGCTGCTGCTGCACATGCCACACGCACCGCGAACAGTTCGGCCCGATGGCCTTCGACACCATAGGCCGCCGCCGCCACGACAAGCGCCTGCACCTGTTCGTCGCTTATGTGGACGTGGGGGAGTTGGTCGCGTGCGGCGAGAATCACACCGCGCAAAAAATCCGTGTCTGCTTGCCAGTGTGCCCGGTCCGTGAGTAGGTTGTGACGGAGTACGGCCTCACGTTGGGCGGGTGGGGCCTGTCCCATCACTGGGACGATCAGCCCGATACGATCTAGCAGGTGTTGGCGTGGCACGCCTTCGGATGGATCGTAGGTGCCGATCAAGCTAAAGCGGGCCGGCTCGCGGCGGCTGATGCCTTCGCGCTCGATGTGCAGCACGCCCTCATCTAGTACGGCGAGCAACAGGTTGGCGCTACCATCTTCTAGCAGGTTCAGACCGTCTACATAAGCGACGCCTCCGTGTGCGCGTGCCAGTACGCCCGGCTGGAAAGCCGTCTGCCCGGTGCGGAGGGTGGTTTCCAAGTCCAGGCCGCCGAGCAAATTCTCGATGTCCACACTGGGCGGGATGTCGATAAACGGCCCGGTGTCCTCACCCAGTACCGCCCGGATGCCCCGCGCCAGGCTACTTTTACCGGTCCCGGCGGGTGCGGCAATGGCGACGCCGCGCAGGTCCGGGTCGATCATCAACAGGGTGATCGCCTGCTGTGCCAGGTCTAGCCCGACCAGTGCCGGGAAGGGGAGGTCGGTTGTATGCTCCATCGTCGGTGTTACTTTCTCATTTCTGGCGAAGATTGGCTACCGTTAAACGCCGACACCCTCTAACTGATCTTCCAGGTTGCCGTAGATGTCGCGCAACTCATCCAGTGTGTTTTCGTTTGCCTCCCAGAACCCGCGTGATTCTGCTTCTAGCAGGCGGCGGGCGATCCCGGCGGTGGCATGCGGGTTGGCGGTTGCCATCCGGTTGCGCATGGCCTCGTCTAAGATGAACGTCTCAGCGACATCATCGTAAACCCACTTTTCAACAGCGTCGGCAGTAGCGGACCAGCCATAGGTATTGCTGACCCGCGCTTCGATCTCGCGCACGCCCTCATACCCATGATCGAGCATGGCTTCGTACCAACGCGGGTTCAGCATCTTAGCGCGAGATTCGATCCGCACCATCTGTTCAAGCGATGTCAGCCGATCATCAGCAGCGGCGATGGCGTCCGCCACCATCACGGATGGGCGTTTGCCGCGCAGTTTCTCAACCGATTTTGTGACGCCCCCCAGGTATTCGTAATAGTGGTCTACGTCGCTGATGCCAAGTTCAAAGCTATCAATATTCTGGAAGGCGGCGTCTACCGTGCTGAGCGTCCGCTGCATGACCTGTTTTGAGCCGGCCCAGGTGCCGCCGGGTTGGTAGGCGTAAGACTTCCGCGCTAAGAACATGTCGCTAAGCTCCTGGTCGGATTCCCAATTGCTAGAATCTACGATGCGGTTCACATTCGCGCCATAAGCCCCTGGTGCATTGGAATAGACACGGGCGGCGGCTTCATCCAGGGAAATGTCAAGCTCGGCGGCATGGGCGAGCGCGTGCGCCCGTACAAAATTTTGCTCTGTCGGTTCGTCGGCGTGGGCCGCTAGCCGAACGGCTTTATCCAATAGCCCGGCTTGATGATGGAATAGATCGCGGAATATGCCGCTGAGCGTCATCACAATGTCGATGCGTGGGCGTCCGAGTGTTGCTAGCGGTAACAGGCGCACATCGGCAATATTGCCGAGTTCGTCCTCGACGGGTTCTGCGCCGAGTAGCCAGAAACACTGCGCGATCCCTTCGCCGTCGCTCTTGAGGTTATCGGTGCCCCATAGCACCATCGCGACCGTCTCCGGTAGGGAGCCGTTTTGCGCGGTGAGCCGGGCCAGCATCGCGTCCATAATGCCACGGGCTGCGTCTATGGCTACGCTGGATGGCACGCGGTACGGGTCTAGGGCATGGATGTTGCGCCCGGTGGGGACGATGGCATCATTTCGTATAACGTCGTTACCGGGGCTGGGTTCGATGTACCCGGCATCTAGCGCGTGTAGTAGCCCTTCGACCTCACGATCATTGAGGATACGATTCAGGACATCTGCCAGCCATGCCCACAGGTTTACCAACAGCCCCGCCGGGATGTTGGCGGCATCGGCTAAGTATGTATCTAGCGCGTCCGTGTCGGATGGGGCCGATACAAATTGACGAATCGCACCGCGCAGAATCCCGTCGATCTGCTCGTATTGGGATTGAGTTAGCGAGTTGGTTTTCATCGTGCGCTGGATATGTTTGTAATCCAGGCCAAGCCCGTTTGCGATCAGGGTTGTGAGGGTGGGCAGCTTCTCGTCGGCCTCTGGATGATCGGCCCGGTTGAGTGCCGCCGTGAGTGCGAGCATATCGACCAATTCGTCGTCGGTCGGGGGTTGGCCCAGCCGATGCAGCCCTAACGGGATCATGCGGTGTTCGACCTGAACCAACTCATAACCCAACGCGCCGATATAATCGCTGGGGGAGTCGGCATCGGGGACGGTGATCCCTAGTTGGTCGGCCTGGGTGTGGATGTCGGTTAGCAGGGCTTCATCGGGGCGCTTACGGTAGGTGTCGATACTATCTTTGAGGCGGCGTAACCCTTTGTATAGCCCGGCCTGTTGCATCGGCGGGACCATGTAGCTAACCAGGGTGGCGGCGCTGCGGCGCTTGGCGATGGCCCCTTCGGATGGATTATTGACGCAGTAGTAATACACGTTGGGGAGTTCGCCTAGCAAGCGGGCGGGCCAGTCATTAGCGGATACGCCGACTTGCTTACCCGGCATGAACTCTAACGCGCCGTGTGTACCGACGTGTAGAACCGCGTCGGCATCGTAGCTGTGATTGAGCCAGGTATAAAAGGCGGCAAAACCATGATGGGGTGTGGCGTCTTTGCCCATTAACAGCCGCATCGGGTCGCGCTCATAGCCGAAACTCGGCTGGATGCCGATAAACACATTGCCGGACTGTACGCCCAAAATATAAAAGTTACTGCCGTCCGTGAGCAGTTCGCCGGGGGCATAGCCCCAGTTTTCCTCAATTTCGACATACCAGGGAAAGTTAGCGCGGTACTCATCCAATGACAGGCGGGTTAAGACGTTGCCGTCGGTGCCGTACTGATTCGCGTTGCCTTCGGTGAGTGAGCGCCGGAGTGCATCGGCGCTTTCGGGGAGGTCAACGGTATAACCGACGGCGTCCATTTCTTGTAGCAACCTATACACGCTATCAAATACATCCAGGAAGGCGGCGCTGCCGATGTTGCCCAACGTGGGCGGGAAATTAAACAGCACCAACGCGATCTTTTTCTGGGCGTTGGGCTTGCGGTGCAACCGAACGCGCCGCGCCACCCGTTGCGCTGTGAGTGCGATCTCGGTATCTAACGCGGCAAACTTGGCGGCGTCTTGGGTGGGGCCGCCGTAGATGACCGGTTCGGCGCTGCCGTCGAGTTCTGGTAGGGCGATATTCATGGCAGCTTGCATCGGGTTGAGACCCATATCATCCGCTTGCCAATCCTCGATGCGCTGGAAACCAAGCGGGATCATGTCTAAATAGCCGACATCAAGCGCCGCCAACGATTCGACGGCTTGTTCTGGGCGTGCCCCGGCGGGACCACCAACCAACGGAAAGCCCATCGTATTGAGCAGCACATCGACCTTGGGTAGCTCGCCGCCACTCATAAAATCGGCAATCGCCGGGCGGAAGTCTAGCAGGGCGCTGTAGGTGGCGCGGGCCTCGATGCCCTGCGCTTCGATTGAGCGTATGAGCGCGTCCAGGTGGTTGGTATTTTCGCTCAGGATGATGGCCCGCATGGTGAGTAACCCGGCGTGACCATCCCACGCATCGACAGGCCGCCCGGTTTGCCGCCGCCATGCTTTGTACTCGTCAATAGTGGGGAAGGGGTGGGGGGCGTCTGGGTGGTAGAAAGCGGCCTCTGGGTAGGCAATCGGTTCTTCGACGGGCAATACGCCGCTATAATCCGGCACGTAACGGTCGATGAGTAGGCACATCTGCCGCTTGATATTTTCTGGCGAACTGTGCATCAGGTAATCGTGCATCACGATAAAAGTATGCAGGTCGCGCATTTTGCCGGGTAGGTATTTCATCAACCGGGTGACATTTTTGATCAGGGCCGTTTGGCGGTAGCCCTCAGATTTACCGTCTTTCTTCTTCGGGCGTAGCTTCTGCATCCACCGCTTGAGTAGGCCGGGTTCTTCGTCCTCGTCGGGCGGCTTCAGGTCCAGTGTGCCGAGGCTGGTACAGTAGATCACCGCCGGGTTACTGGTGACGAACACGCGGGGGGTGTCGGTCTGCTCGATGAGGCGCACCAACGGGCGAACGTATTCTTCCCCGAATATCATTGACCCCATCACAAAGTCGGCCTGGGCGATGTCGCGCTCTAGGCGTGTCCAGCTTTCCGGGCTGCCAAGCGTGGCGGTACTGTGTAGTGAAAGGTGGACCTTCACACCGTAGTCGGCTTGGAGCAGTTGCGCGGCTTCTAGCCAGGCGGCGTTCTGCCCGCCATCCATTGTAATATTGACAAACCGTAATGACCTGGACATATTTAGTTCTCCTGTAATATTTGGGTGATGGCACGTTCGACCCGGACGTGATCGCCCACGCTTTCTAGCGGGTCTTTACGGAGGCGATGTTGTAAGGCCAGGGTTGCGACCTCGCCAATATCGGCTGGGGTGGTGGCTTCGCGGCCCTGCAAGGCGGCCATGGCGACGGCGGCCCGGCACAACGTGAGTTCGCCCCGGTGTCCGTCCACTTCTAGCGCGGCGCATAAATGCGCGGCTGTGCGGATTACATCGTCGGTTAGCTCGATTTTGGGCAGCATATCTTTAGCGGCGGTCAGGCGATCTCGTAGGGCTTGCTGTTCGCTTTCCCACTGTTTGACAAATTTTTGCGGGTTGGCATCGTAAGCCCGCCGCCGCCGGACGATCTCGACGCGCTCATCAATATCGGTGATGGTTCGGATACGAGCGTGCAGCCCGAAGCGGTCTAAAAGTTGTGGGCGTAAGTCGCCCTCTTCTGGGTTGCCGCTGCCCACCAGCACGAACCGGGCCGGGTGCCGAACGCTAATGCCCTCACGTTCGACCACATTTACCCCACTCGCCGCGACATCAAGCAGCAGGTCCACCAGATGATCTTCGAGCAGGTTAACCTCATCAATATAAAGAAACCCCCGGTTGGCTCGGGCCAACAGCCCCGGCGCGAACGCTTGCACCCCATCAACCAGCGCCCGTTCGACATCCAACGAGCCGACGACGCGATCTTCAGTTGCACCGAGGGGCAGGTCTACAACCGGGACGGGCGCTTGCGTGCCCTTGCTGCGGCGTTCACGGTGGGTAGAACAGTAGGGACAATCCGGGTTGATGGCGGCGCGGGGGTCGCAACCGTAGGGGCAGTCGTTGGCAACCGCCATCTGTGGTAGCAGCGCCGCCAACGCTCGGACGGCGGTACTTTTGCCGGTTCCACGATGGCCCATCACCATCACCCCACCGATAGACGGGTCTACTACGCACAGCAGCAGCGATAATTTAAGCTCGTCTTGCCCGACAATTGCTGTAAAAGGGAAGGTCGGCTTTTTAGAGATGCGCGGTTTAGATTTGGGCGGCTTGGGCTGTGCGCCGTTGCGGGTCATGATTGTATTTCTCCGGGTTTTGTGACTTTAAAGTATAGTTAGAACTCTGAACTACACCGATAACATTAAAAAAAAATGAGTCCCATAATCACATTACCGCACTTATCGCTCGGATAAAAGTGATGTTCGGCAGAAATGGTACTTTCGATCACTGAGAAATGTAAAACGGACGTAAACTTTTTGTCAGCGAAGTGTCATACCTGTAAGATCAGGGGCTTAACTGTGCTACATTGTAAAAGTGACGCATTGATCACAGCCATATAATGAGGTATTTGATCTATCAATTGTGCCCGGAGGCTGGCCCAAACCAATGAAACAGAAACGACTTTTTTCGTTTGTTATCGTGTTATTTTCTCTGTTGGTGTTTGTTCCATTACAAGCACAAGGGCCGGATAGTTGCCCGGTATTGGTGGAAGAAGCCATCGCACAGGCCGACCGAAACTGTGACTTACTAGGCCGTAACGAAGTCTGCTATGGTACCCGCAGTGTACAGGCGTCTTTCTTCGAGATGATCCAATCGGACACGTTCACACAGCCAGCAGACTTGGCAAATATCAACGACCTACAGGCAATCAGCACACAAGCACTCGACCTGAACACCGGGGAAGTGGGGGTCGCCATCATGAAATTGCAGGCCATGCTGCCGAATACGCTACCGGGGCAAGGTGTGGTGATGGTTATGGTGGGGGATATGAGCCTACAGAATGATGTGAGCATAGATGAGGCGGTTTCTCCCGCCGACCCGATCCCGGTTATGACAGCGTTTGATTCAAATCTGCGGTCGGGTGCTGGGCTAAACTTCAACGTACTGGAGAGCGTAGCGGTTGGCACCGAACTGTTGGTCGATGGTGTGAGCGAAGATAGCGAGTGGCTGCGGGTGGTATCCGATGGCGTGACGCGCTGGATAAGCCGTTCGTTGGTGCAAGCATCGGCTGGCCTGGCGGACTTGCCGACCATCTCCGATCAGACGTTTGGTGCAATGCAAGCGTTCACAATCAACCCAAATGTGAGTTCGAGCGAATGTGACGAAGCCCCAGATTCGCTACTGGTACAGGTCCCACAGGGGGCAAACGTCACGCTGCGGGTCAATGGAGCCAACATGACCGTTGGGTCTACGGTGGTATATCAGCCAACAGGTGACGAGATTCGCTTAACGGTGCTGGACGGCAAAGCTGTATTCCAAGACGGGCGCGAGTTGATCCCCGGTTTTACGGCGTCGGCATCGTTCATGCCAGACAACCCTCGTCTGATCGGTAGATGGGAAAATTTCACGGTCACACCATCAGAAAAACGCGAAAGGTTCCGGCCATTTGAGCGTATCAGCGAGCGCACGGTCAATTACAACATCCAAAGGCCGGGTGAGGAATATCTGTCGGTATTACGACAACTTGAACGCGATAGAGTCCCCTACGATACGATCCGGGGTATCAGGTTTGGCGAAGTAGATTTTGAGAATCTGGATGTTGGGAATCTGGATCTAGATCGGTTCTTGGAAGATTTCGGGCGTCCCCTTGATATGACTTTACCAGATGGCTGTTCACCGGGGATTTGTACCCGCGATGCGGCGGAGGCTTGTGGGTGTCCCTTATGTAGCGTCAGTTGTCCATCAGGCAATGATAATGAGACAGGTACGAACCCTGATAGATCGATTCGGGACGGGGATCGGACGGTCGAAGACCAAAACGGTGATCGGGGGTCATCAACAGATAGCGGGAGAAGTAGCACCCCCCCCAACGATGGGGATAACGGGGGGGCGTCAGCGGATGGCGGGAGAAGTAGCACCCCTCCCAGCGATGGGGATAACGGGTGGGCGTCAGCGGGTGGCGGGAGAAGTAGCACCTCCCCCGATGATGGGGATAACGATAATGACGATGACAATGACGATGACGATTAAACGGGTACAAACTTCACCGAAAAATATGACATCTGGCAGTGTGTTTATATAGACCGATTGGTATAATTAAAATCATAAACACTGTTTACCATAAGGACATGCCATGACGCACAGTCAGATACTTGTAACCGGGGCGACCGGGAATGTGGGCCGAGAGGTAATCCGCGCTTTGCAGCGCAAGGGAACTCTGGTTCGGGCTGGGGTGCGCAACCCTGAAAAAACGGATTTAGCATCCGAACCGGGCGTGGAGGTGGTCGGGTTTGATTTCTTAGATCCGACAACATTCGAGGCGGCCTTCGTGGGCATCAAGCGGTTGTTCTTGGTGCGCCCGCCAGCGTTAGGTAATGTGGAAACACAGATTGCGCCTGCGGTATGGGCGGCTGTGCAGGCAGGGGTCGAACACATCGTGTTTTTATCCGTACAAGGGGTGGAAGATAAGCCGATTATCCCTCATCATAAAATCGAGTCATTGATTAAGCAAACGGGTGTCCAGTATACGTTCCTGCGGGCGGGCTTTTTCATGCAGAACTTGAGTACAACTCACCGTGATGAAATCCGGAATGAGAGCGTTATCGCGCTGCCAGTCGGTAAAGCAAAAACGAGTTTTGTTGATGTGCGGGACCTGGGGGAAGTCGGGGCGCGGGCGCTAACCGAAGCCGAACACGCGGATAAAAGCTATACGCTTACCGGGCCGCAAAGCCTGGATTACGCGCAAATCGCGCAACAAATGAGCCGCGAATTGGGTCGCGAGATTGTTTATACCGACCCATCACCGTTTCGATTCTTATGGCGTCAGGTCAACCTGGGGAATACCTTCTCCCATGCGTTGGTGATGACAGCGCTATATGTCGTGACGCGCTTCGGCAATGCGGAAGAAGTCTCCGACGATGTGCCAAGCATCCTGGGCCGTCCTGCTATTGACTTCGATCAGTTCGTGCGAGATTATCGCGAATGCTGGCAACCTACATCTCAGCAAAGTTCATCTGGAGTAATCGCATATGGCAACAATAGCTAAAACGGATAGTTGGGGTTCCACCCCATAAATCTAAATGCGATTTCCCTAGATGCCAGTCGTTATGTATTGATTTTTAAGTAGACCAGTCGTTATAATAGGGCACGCTAGGCAGGATAACATCCATGACAAAAACACGCACCCAGATCATAGAAAAGACGTGCGAATTACTCGAACTGCAAGGTTACCACGCCACCGGGCTGAATCAGATCATCCGCGAAAGCGGCAGCCCAAAGGGATCGCTGTATTATTATTTCCCTGGTGGTAAGGAAGAACTGGCAGCGGAGGCAGTGCAGCATGTTGGAGAGGTCGTTCTGAAGCGTATCCGGGTGAACCTGGCACTAGAAGCTGATGCGGCGCAAGCAATCCGTGCTTTTATCTACAATATCGCCTTTAATGTCGAGCAGTCTGGTTTCCGGGCAGGGGGGCCAATTACAACCATTGCGATGGAATCGGCGGCTGGTAGCGATACGCTCCGCGAGACCTGCCAACGCATCTATGACGGTTGGCAAGTAGCCTTTGCTGATAAGCTCCGAGCTGCCACGGGGGACGAGGCCCGCGCTGCCAGTATTGCCACGCTGATTATCTCTGCGATAGAAGGCGGGGTCATCTTATGCCGCACGAATCGCAGCCGCACCGCACTTGAACAGGTCGCAGAAGAAGTTTATCTGCTGATAGACGCCACCATCTGATATAACGTCAATCGGCACAGTCATGAGAAACATTTTTTGCTTCAACTATATAGACTGGTCTACTCAAGGAGATAATAACATGAAGTTGACGATTTTCGGTGCAACCGGTGGAACGGGTAAGCATGTGGTGGATAAAGCCCTTACCGCTGGGCATCATGTCACAGCGTTTGTTCGTAATCCGGACAAGCTCAAGGTACAGCACGAGAACCTAACTTGTGTCAAGGGGGATGCCCTCAACCCGGATGAGGTAAGCCAGGCGATTGCCGGGGCGGACGCGGTGATCAGCATTTTGGCGCAGTCCAAAAACAGTCCAAAAGATTTACAAACGCGAGCAACGGAAAACATCGTTGCAGCCATGCAAAAACACGGTGTTAAGCGGTTGGTCAGCACGACCGGGGGCGGGATGCGCGTCCCGGAGGATAACCCCGGCCTTATGGATAACGTGATCCGATTTTTGTTACAGACACTCAGTGGGGACGTGCTAAAAGATGCCGAAAACCATTACGCGGTCATCAAACAGAGTGATCTTGAGTGGGTTGTCCCGCGTGGGCCAATGTTGCATGATAACCCCGGTAGCGACGATTATATTGTTGGCTATGTGGGGGATACCGGGGCGCGTCTCTCGCGGGAGAGTTTCGCGGATTTCACACTCAAAGCAGCGACTAGCAACGAATGGGTCGGTAAAGCGCCTATGCTCAGTGATAAGTAATGCAGCGAATGCCATCTGGTTGTTTTATCGGGTGTAAATGGGAATCATATTACTTCCTGTAATTATAGGAATGTGCGGTAATTTGTAAACCCGTAGAGGCGTACCGCTGTTTGCTCCCGATGGCACGGCGAACGGATACCCTCCCCTACGCCGGATGTGCGGGAACGTGCTATGATAAAAACCTTGTTTATAGTACTTTCCCGGAGACATCTCGATTATGGCACAGGCCCCTCTCATTCGGTTGTTGAAATATGCACGCGGCTATCGGTCACGGATTATAGCCGCCACCAGCTTTTCGATCCTGAATAAAATCTTTGACTTAGCCCCACCAGCCCTGATCGGTGTGGCGGTAGATATTGTTGTTAACCAGGATGCCTCATTCCTGGCAACGTTGGGGGTGACCACGCCGCTACGTCAGCTGTATTGGCTGGCAGCGATTACGCTATTGGTATGGATCGCGGAATCCGCATTTGAGTATACTCACCGCATCTACTGGCGTAATCTGGCACAAGACATCGAACACAATTTACGACTGGATGCTTACACCCATGTTCAATCGCTAGAGATGGCGTACTTTGAAGATCGTAGTACCGGCGGCCTGATGGCGGTCCTGAATGACGACATCAACCAGCTCGAACGCTTTTTGGATGTGGGGGCCAACGAGATGCTACAGGTAACGACAACGGTCATTGTGGTCTCTGGTTTATTTGTGGCAATTGTGCCGGGCCTCGCATGGATGACGCTTATTCCAATGCCGATAATTATTGCTGGATCGGTGTGGTTCCAACGCTTACTGACACCGCGTTATGCCAATGTGCGCGAACAAGTGAGTTTGCTTAACGGGCAACTGTCTAATAACCTGAGTGGGATTGCTACCATCAAGAGTTTCACGGCGGAGACTTACGAGGTGGAGCGTATCCGAAAGTTGAGCCAGGATTATAATAACGCGAACCGTGATGCCATTGTATTGAGTTCCGCCTTTTCGCCGTTGATCCGCATGGTGATTGTGATCGGGTTTATCGCGATTATGGTGTTTGCCGGGCAGCAGGCGCTCACAGGTGCGCTTAATGTCGGCCTTTACAGCGTGATGGTATTCATGACGCAGCGGCTATTGTGGCCGCTTACCCGCCTGGGGGAAACCTTCGACCTGTACCAACGGGCGATGTCCTCTACGAATCGTATTTTTGATTTACTGGATACTTCCGTACAGATTCCTAACGGCGAAAATGCGCTGCCGATAGAAACTGTGCGGGGCGAGATTCAATTCGACGAGGTGCTGTTCTCATATAAAAGTAGCGAGGATGTACTGAAGGGGCTATCGCTACATGTCCCTGCTGGGAACACGGTTGGCATTGTCGGGGCGACCGGCGCTGGTAAGTCCACCATCGTGAAGTTGTTGCTGCGATATTACGATGTGACAGATGGCGCTATCCGGCTAGACGGGCAAGATTTAAAGACACTGGATGTAAAAGACCTACGCGCCGCGATTGGGCTGGTCAGCCAAGATATCTATATGTTTCATGGGACGGTGCGCGAGAATATCATGTATGGGACATTTGACGCCACCGACGCACAAGTCGTTGAGGCGGCGAAAATTGCGGAGGCGCACGAGTTTATCATGGGCTTGCGGGACGGTTATGATACGATGATTGGCGAACGTGGGCAGAAGTTATCGGGTGGGCAGCGCCAACGGGTGAGCATTGCACGGGCGGTATTGAATGATCCGCCGGTACTGATTTTGGATGAAGCAACTTCCTCAGTGGATAACGAAACAGAAGCAGCGATCCAACGTTCGTTAGAGAAAATTATTGTCGGGCGCACCACGATCATGATCGCGCATCGGCTAAGCACGGTCCGTAACGCCGATCATATTTTTGTGCTAGAACATGGCACATTAAAGGAACAGGGCAAACACGCAGACCTGCTGCGGGCGGACGGCATCTATGCGACATTGTGGCGCGTGCAAAGTGGCGAAGGGCTTAGCTCGGTGGTGCGGTAAGCGGGGCTTTTTGGCGGTATTGTACGTGTGATGATGATGAGCCTATTGTAATTTCAGGATAACTTCTTTCACTTCCCGGCCGCGTGCATTGGAATAGCCCTGGTCGGTCTCTACGACAACGAAGTTGTTTTTCTGTAATACGCGGATCGAGGCGTGATTGTCATGTGCTGCGCGTGCATAGAGTGGGCGCAGCGGAATGTCGTTGAGAAACAATGCGAGTGCAGCTGTTGCGATCCCCCGGCCCCAATGTGGTTTACCGAGCCAGTAGCTCACCGCGGGTTTGCCGAATTGTTCAAATTGTAAAATGTGCCCGGCTATATCATCATCTGCCAGGATACTGCGTTTGATGATGGCTGGATTATCCAGAATTTTCTCCCAGCGAGCGATAAATGCTGCTCGATTGGTGGGGTCTGCTGAGGTAAAAGCCGCCATGTCATTTGCTTCTGGGTCAAGTTGTTGCCGGTAGAAGATTGGTAAATCGTCTGCGACGACTTCACGTAGACCTATTTGGTGTGTCATATGTGCCCCCAAATATTGTTGATTGATAAAGACTTAAAGTCATCTCAAATTGTAGGTTAGTGGTCGGGGTTTCATGTCGTTGCTGCCTAAACAGATCAGGCGTCGCCTACCAGCATGAAGCGCACGCCGTGTTTTTGAAATTCACGGACTTCATCGACCGGAGCTTGTTTTGAAGTGATCACGCTGTACGGCTCTGTCGTGGCGAGGTCGCCAACGGCAGCGAGTGTAAACGGCGAGATGCGCCCCCATTTCGTGGCATCTAGCACAAAATAGACCTGCAAACAGTGGTACATAATGGCTTGTTTGATCTCAACTTCGGCCCGGCTAGATTCAGTTATCCCGGCAGTTTTGGAAATGCCATTCGCCCCGAAAAACCCACAGTTCAGGTTAATATCTGGCAGTTCTTCCGGCTTGCCAACCAGGGATATGGAATCTCGGCGCAGTTTACCACCAGGCATAAACACCTCGATATGGGGGCTGTCTAGGCAGTTTTGCGCGATCATTAAGCTGTTGGTAACGATGATCAGGCGCTCTAGTTTTTTCAGGTAGGGCAACATACGGAAGCAGGTTGTACTCGCATCCAATGCGATGCTATAACCACTTTCTACCAACGACGCGGCCTTACGTGCCAGGTTATCTTTAGCACTATGGTTGACACGGTTACGCACCTCGAACGATAGGTCCGACCCGCCCGTTGTATCTCGGCGTAAAACGGCCCCGCCATGGGTCCGATCTAGCAGGTTTTCCTGCTCCAATGCGCGTAAATCCTGCCGGATTGTAACTGCGCTAACATCCAGCCATTCGCTCAATTCATTGACCGACACCCGCCCGAGGTCTTGTAGTCGTTCTATAATATGACGGCGACGTTCTTCCATGTAAAGTTGTTTAGGCATGGTCTGTCTCTACAGATGATCAAGGGTCGAGAAAGCAACTGAAACAAAATAATGCGTATATCATAACATATGGCTTGCCGTTTCTCACCGATTGAAATTGACCGACTCTGTTCTTGTCGTGTACGATAGTAAAAATAAACTTAACCGAAAGTATAACCCGATGCGATTCGACGTACATACTGTGCGCTGCCACCTGGTCAATGAGCTGATGCAGGCTCCACAGGTCCAGGAAGTGTGGCATGATGGTAGCGATGTGGTGCTACTGGATTTTATCAGCGGCGAAACCATTTCGATTCATCTGGTAGAACGGTATATGTCCGTCGATGAGATCAACTATATTTTCTCCCAAAACAATCGCCAGGGGTTGTACACCATGCTCATTTTGTGGGGGGCAATGTTCATGCCGTCGGACGGCCAGGTGTATCAGCCCGATGACTGGATGTTAACGCTATTGCATCTGTATGACGGTAAAATCTATGCGTTTGATGCGTGGCGCGAGACCCCGTATATCTTCACGGTGTCGTTTAATCAAGTGGGAGAGGCACAGCAGTTCATCGCCCATCATGGCGGGGATGTTAACATCCGACAGATCGGCACGGCGACGGTTGAAACCGCCCTGCGAGATTTTAGCGGGTTCTGGCGGGTGGCGCGTTTCGATGGCTACGCTGCCGGCGATGATGCTAGCTTCTGGGAAAATGCGCAACAAATCGGCACCGGTAACCCAACCATCCGCCATTACCTGAACTTGCTTGGTTTGGGGGAACACGCTAACCATGAGCAGGTCAAAGCCGCTTACCGAGAGATGGCCCGCAAGCATCACCCCGATCACAACCAGCACATAGATACCACCCAACAAATGCAGCTAATTAACGACGCTTACCTACGGGTTTTACGCTATCTGGACCAACAAGCTGAAGATATCTCCCGACATAAATAACTAGCCGGGTCCATCGGCTGCTCGTATGATGACTCGCCGTAACTGCTCAAGGGCTTCACCCCCGAACCCCCACAAGCTTTTGCAAAAGCTTGACCAAACCTTTAGCTGTGAAAATCGTCTAAACCTTCATCATTAGATAACGAAATGGACGCTTTTTGTTCACTTTTTCTGGAAAAAGTGGTGGGGTGTTGGTTGAAACCCCACGATATCCTAATCTCTACCTGAGTAGTTACGACTCACCATAGCATCAAATTTTTCTAATCGCATGGCTTGAGATTACTAAATCCTTGTGGGGATGGTGAGGACAAAGCCCCCGCTATACGTTTTGACAAGGTATGATGCGCTTTTTACGTCGATTCAGTTTTGGTGCGATTGCCCTGCGTCACAGCCCAAAAACAATGCGCAAACGCCGATAAAATGTTATATTAACCTTAGTTTCAGGTGTCGGTGTAGTCGTTTTAATAAGCTGTGGCAGACAGGAGATCAGTATGAAAATTATTCAAGAGTGGTTACGCGACTTCAATACCAACGATAATGACAATATACTAGCGTTCGCCGCAGATACGGAGGGGAACGTTTACGTCACCGGGTATTCGCAAGTTGCAATGATTGGCGCAGCACAATTAGAAAACCTGACGGAGACAGTCACAACGTTGATTCGTAAAGGTGTGCCCACCCTACGACCCAAAAAAGAGAGCTTAGAACTCCCCAGTGCCGACGGTAAGCTGGGTGAAACGCAAGTATGGTTGATGAAATTTACCAGCTCTGGTGCGATGGCCTGGAAAAAAGAGCTAGAACTAGGTACGAAAACCCTCACACTTTCGCTGGCAGTGGATGCCGACGGAGATGTACTGCTGGCTAGCCGGAGCGATGATCACCCTGCGATGCTGATTAAGTACGGTTCACGCGGGAATAAGCGGTGGTCGGTCGAACTGGACCCGCAACCATTGGCCCTACTCGATATGACCACCGACAGCGAAAAGAATGTCTATCTCGCTGCCAGCCGGGGCACCGACGACGCGATCATCAACTACATTCTGCGGTTTGATAGCAGCAGCAACCCGCTTGGTGTGATCGATAACGCCGGCGCGGTCGATGTCGTTGGTGTTGATGCCGATGATAAGTTAGTCGTTGCGGGGCGTGCGCCGTGGGGCGTATTCGTCGGTAAGTTGGATATACACAACCCGGAGGCGAAGGAAGTTTGGCGGCGGCAGCTAGAAGCCGGGGAAACCGAAGTCGTTACAGCAATTGCGACCGACGCCAGCAGCAATATCTACGTGGTGGGTGTTATTGACGACGAAATCAGCAGCCCGGAAGTAGAGAGCGGGACCGACGCCTGGCTTGCCAAGTACAGCCGGGATGGGCAGCGTCAGTGGTTCAAACGGCTAACACAAAGTGTCGGGAATGACCACGCTAGCGGTTTGGTGATTGATGACGGTGGTTATATTTATGTGGCAGGCCATACCAACGCGGAAATAGTCGCGGGGCAGCGGGGGGGTGAACAAGATGTGTGGATCGGGAAGTACATGCCGGATGGCTCAAACCTGTGGATACAGCAGCACGCCGTCACGGATGATGATACTTGCCATGGTGTCGCTCTCGACCAAGCCGGTAACCTGTACCTGGCTGGTACGACTGAACCGCAGGGCGCGTTCCCGAATGATGGTTGGATCAGCCGCCTACGGGAAGAACCAGAAACCCCTATGGAACTATGGGCGTTAATGCGAGCCTATACCGTCGGCAAGTAATACGTTAACGAGCAGGCAATTGGGGCAGCGTAACTCCCCCAGAGTGACAACTGCCCCGTCGATTCTATCTAACTGTATTTTGCTCAGACGACCATACGCGCCAATACTCCCGATGGCGGCGCACGAAAGCATCTGGCTTTTCCGCGAAGAAGCGCCGCCCCAGGTAAAGTGCCTCCGCTTGTAATGCTTTGCGTTTCGCATCTAGCGTGTAGATTAGTGTCATCACATCGTCGGTATTGTCGGATGCCTCCGGCAGTTGATAAAGAATCGTCTTAAGTTCGGCATAGTCATGATCGAGGCCGAGTAAATCCCCTAAGCGATCCAGTTGTTGTACCTGTGGCTCAATCCCATCAGGCCAGGTCGGTTGGATAATTTGGAGATGATACCATAGGTATTTAACCGATTTACGCCACTCGTGTAGCGCCTCGGCGGTGGTCTGGTCATCGACATCATCTAGGGCAGCGTATCCCCGGCTATAAACCAATTTCAACCCAGCCTTTACCACTTTATCTGAGCGATGTTGAACGGTCCATTTGTCGATGCGGTCGCGTGCGGCCTGCAACTTTTTGGTAGCCTCGTTGATCCGTTGCGTGTCGTTGAATAACAAGTCGGATTGTGTGTGGTGGTTTTCTTGCAGCCGTGTACGTAAGCCAGTAAAAGTCGTTGGGGATATGGTTTCCGATGTTTCTTCAATCAGTGCCTCCAGCATTTGTAGCGCGACGGCACTTTCTCTCACGCTGGCAAATTCTCGTGATAGATCGCGATAAAAGCGATTTTCGCGACGGTAGCGGCGATTGCCTAACTCACGACGCATCATACGTAAGATCGCACGTTGTTTTTTGCAATTCTTACGGATAGCGTGAATATCATCTGGTGTGACCGCATCTGGAGAGGCCAAGCGTACCAGGCAATCATCAATCAATTCGTTGGCGATACGCCTTAGCCCTTGGCCCAGGCTTTCATCTGCTTTGATCCAAAAAGCCATGCAAGCAATATCTTTCTATCTTCTATTTAATTTCGGGATGACATTGAACAATACTATTTTACATAACAACCTACTTTTTTTAATGCCCACTTAATAAAATTACAAACAATGATCCAAAATTTAACATGAATTAAGATAGCAGGGGAAAGCGACAGCCCGTTAGGTCGTGTAAGCTTTTCGGCTGAAACGTTCTTGGCAGATTTCCCCCCATCCCTTAGCCCTTACCAATAACGCTTCATCGAATGGAAGGGGAACGCTCACAAGGCGTAAAACCCGCCCGCTGCTAAAGCGCCGGAGTGGGCGGCATTTCAACTGATTTCGATACACTACCGGAAAAACCGCTATTGGCGCTTTTTTTACAATGCCAGTAATATCAACTTTCACGATATTACCCGCATTTGTAACGTTAACCGCTTAACCTGGAGGATAAACGCCATGATCAAGCATATTCTTTGCTATGGTGATAGCAATACTTGGGGCTATTCACCCCAAGGTCAGCAACGCCACGAACCACACATGCGTTGGCCCGGTGTGCTGAGGCAAACGCTAGGCGATGGCTATCATGTGAGCGAGGCCGGGCTAAATGGACGGACAACCGTTTTTGATGACCCCATCCAGGATGACGCCAACGGCAAAACCTATTTGCCGGTTACGCTCCACACCCACAAACCGCTTGATCTGGTGATTATCATGCTCGGTACAAACGACCTTAAGAGCCGCCTGGGGGTCAGCGCCTACGACATCGCGCTAGGGATGCAGACACTTGTTCAGATCGTGCTAGATAGCCGCTGCGGGCGGAATGACCAGGCCCCTGCTGTGTTGATGGTCTCGCCGCCGCCCGTCCACCCAGACTATGCGACTTCCCCCTGGGCCGAAGAAGCGACCGGCGCGCTAGAAAAATCGCGCAAGCTGGCGGGATACTATGCGCACTTTGCGGAACAGATGAACGTCACCTTCTTTGATGCCGGGAGCGTCGCCGCCAGTAGCCCGCTAGATGCGATCCACCTGGAAGCCGCTGATCATGCCGCACTTGGGGCTGCACTTGCGCCACTTGTCCGCGAGATTGTGCCACTTTAGCATTTTTTACTCTTTCACAGTATCATCAGATAAAAGGTATTTATGTTATTTATGAGGGGTAAGGCACAATGCAGGTGATCTCCCATCGCTACCAACTTCAACAACTGATCGGCAAAGGTGGGATGGGGTCGGTGTATCAGGTTTATGATCGCCTGGCGAATGAGACAGTCGCGCTTAAACGGCTGACGATGGACCATCAAAACTTGTCTTTTAACCATACCGATACTCACACCTCCCGGATGGCACTCACCCAAGAATTTTCCATCCTGTCCGGCATCCGGCATCCTCACATCGTCACGGTGATCGACTATGGGTTTGACGACGAGCAGCAGCCCTATTTCACCATGGACCTACTGCCGCAAGCGCAAACCATCATCGACGCCGCCCTCGATAGCTCACTCCCCCAGAAGTACCGGCTGCTATGGGAATGCCTGCACGCGCTCAACTTTATGCACCGGCGCGGCATCGTCCACCGCGACCTGAAACCGGCAAATGTGCTGGTGAGTGGTAACAAAGCCTATCTGCTAGACTTCGGGTTGGCCGTTTCTACTGAACATCTGCGCCAGCAGTCTGGCAAGGACGATAACACAATGGGCACGCTGGCCTACCTCGCGCCAGAGGTGATCCATGGTAGCCCGGCGAGTTTTGCCTCCGATCTGTACGCCTTCGGGCTGATTGCCTATGAACTGCTCTCCGGCAAGTTCCCGTTTGACCGTAGCAATGTTTCTAAACTGATCTACCAGATTATCTCCGACCCGGTGGACCTGAGCGCCTTAGATGATATGCCGGATATGCTCTTGATCCTGGAACGGCTGCTGCTGAAATCCCCCGACGAACGTTACCCGGATGTGCCAAGCCTGATGCGCGACGTTGCCGAAGTCGCCGGGTTCCAAACGGACTACGAAACGGCGGATATTCGCGAAAGTTACTTGCAAAGCGCCCGGTTTGTGGGCCGCCAAGCCGAACAAGCCCAACTCCAGCAGGCGCTAACGAAAGCCGCCGACGGCCAAGGGAGCGTTTACCTGTTGGGCGGTGAGTCTGGCGTAGGCAAGTCGCGGTTGGTCGAACTCATCCAAACGCACGCGCTGGTCGATGGGGCGCTGGTGCTACGGGGCCAGGGGCAATCTGAAGGCGGTAATCTATACGAACTCTGGCGGCCTATCATGCGTCACCTGTGCCTGACCGTCACGCTCACCGACTTTGAAGCCGCCGTCATCAAACAGCTTGTGCCAGACATCGCCACGCTGCTAGGTCGCCCCATCCCAGATGCACAACAAATCTCCGCTGCCGATGCACAACGCCGACTATTTGATACTATCCTGGAACTTTTCCGGCGGCGAGAACACCCGACCGTGTTAATCCTGGAGGATTTACACTGGGCCGAAGAAAGCCTGCTGATCTTAACCGAGTTGGCCCGCATCGTTGCCGAGCTACCCACACTCATCATCGGGACTTATCGCAACGATGAACGCCCAGCCCTGGCGGAATTGGTCGGCGGTGCTAACGTCATAACGCTAGCACGCCTAACCCGTGATGAGATCGAGCATCTGAGCCGGTCGATGCTCGGCGGGCGTGTCGCGGATCATCCGGCCCTGGTAGACCTGCTGCAACAGGAAACCGAAGGCAACGCGCTATTTATCGTGGAGGTGGTGCGGATGTTGGCAGAGGATGCCGGAATGCTAGAACAAATTATGGAAATGGCACTCCCCGAACAAGCCTTCACCGGCGGCATGAAAGCTGTGCTTCAGCGCCGGTTGGCTAAAGTTGATCCGACTGATTACGCGATGCTGGAGGCGGCGGCGGTTGCTGGGCGACAGCTTCAACCGCGTTTGATGCGCCATTTATACCCCAAGCTGCCCCTGCAAGTGTGGTTCACGCGCTGCGCTTCCGTGTTAGATGTGCAGGATAATCAATGGCGCTTTGCCCACGACAAGCTACGCGAGATCATCCTTAGCACGATGGCACCATCACGCCAAACCGAACTCCACGCCAAAGTCGCGGATGGCATCCGACAGACCGACCCCAACCCGGCCCCCGCTGTTCTCGCCTATCATTATCAACGCGCCGACCAGCCCCGCCAGGAATATAGCTACCGGCTGCAAGCGGGGCAAGCCGCCCTAGAGAACGCTACCTACCGCGAAGCCCTCCGTGCCTTCCAACGGGCCGCCGATCTCGCCGCGCAGCTCGCCTTACCCACGCTAGAACAGGTCGGTATCCAGCGTTACATTGGGGAAGCGTACATTGGCCTAGGCGATCTCGGCAAAGGCTACACCGCTTTTATCGACCTGCTAGCCCCGCTTAACCTGGCAGACCAACCGCCCCCGCACATCCTCGCGCAACACGTCCAGGCGATGGCCGCTGCGCCGGACCAGCACGTCGGGCAAATTGCGACCGCCACCGACCCGGACGCGCAAAGTTACTATCAAAACGTTGCCCAGGCCAGCGAGACGCTCAGTATCATCCACTACTTTCAGAACGATAAGTACCCCGCAACCTATTACGCGCTCGTCGGGCTGGACCTGGCGCTGCAAACCGGGGCTGCCAGCCACAATGAGCAGGCTCGGTTACGCGGTTTGATGAGCATTATGGCGTCGCTGTTCCCGCTGCACAATGCCGCCCGTCGCTACTATGCGCAAGCTAATGAGGACCTCGCGACCATCGACAGCGCCGAAACCCATACCTGGGTCGCGCTTGTAGGCGGGGTTTACGCGACTAATGGCGCAGACTGGGCGCTGGCGATCCCGGCTTTGAAACGGGCTGTCGCCCTGACCGAAGAAACCGGCAACATTCGCCGTTACCTGGAAAGCCTGCTGGCACTGGCTGCCGTCTATTATTTTCATGGGATGTGGGATGAATCGTTTGCACTAGGGCAACGCTTAGAACAATTGGGACGCCAAAGAGAAAACCGCCAGGCGGTCGCGTGGGGCTTGGATGATCAAGCCCGCATCCGTTACCGACGTGGGGACCACGCCGCCGCGCTGCCCATGCTAGCCGAAAGCGGCGAGATTTACGACACCATCCAGGATACGGGCGGCACTATCTGGGTGCATGGGGCGCTGGCAAGCATCTACACACGCACCGACGATCTTGACGCTGCCGAACCGCACGCCAAACAAGCCTTCGACTTGCTCCGTGAGAATGGTACGAGTTCCTATGGCGTGCTAGAGGGCTACCGGGGAATGATGGCCTACTACCTTCACCGCTACCAAGCCGACCCCACCAGCCCCACCGCCCGCCAGGACGCTGCCGCCGCCCTCGATCAGTTCTACGAATACGCCAACGTTTTTAGCATTGGTCATGCGCTTAAACACCTTTACACCGCCCGTTTTGCAGAGATTAACGGCGATCTGGACAGGGCAGGACAAGCCGCCCGCGCCGCGCTAAAAACGGCTATCAGCTACCAACAACCCTACGAAATCGGCCTGAGTGCCTATCACCTAGCGCGGATGCTCGGCCCAAAACATATGGACTACGCCGCCACCGTCCAACAAGCGGAAACGTCCCTGTCCAAAGTGGGGGCCACCTACGACTTAGACGCGCTGCATCGGCTTTGAAGGTTGCGGTGTATGCCGGATTACAAAATATGCCTATACTTATAGAGTGTCCTTAACGTGGATGTGCTAATGTTTATAGTCGATTAAACACACAAACTATAGTCCTCTCAAGTAAAAGGAGTTATTCATTGAAACGCTTATTGATTATGCTATTGATCACTATCCTGCCGGTGATGTCGGTTGCCACCCAAGACGCGGAACCGGTCGAAATCACGTTTGCGCACATCTTCGGCGGCGAAGGCGACACTCGCGGCGATGTCGTGCAGGCGATTGCCGATGACTTTATGGCCGAAAACCCCGGCGTCGTCATCAATATCGCTTCCAATAACATTGAATACGGCGAACTGTTCAATAGTGCGCTGCTAGCCGCCGAACAAGGCAACGCGCCCCATATTGTACAGGTGGAAGAGGGCTTCACCCAGCTTGCCATCGACTCCGGCTATTTCCTGCCGATGACCGACTTGATCAGCGATGAACAGCTTGAAGCGTATAACGCCGATGTGCTGGACGTGGTGCGTAATTACTACACCATTGACGGCACACTCTGGAGCCTACCCTGGAATTCGTCTAATCCGATCCTATACTACAACAAAACCGTGACCGACGCGCTCGGCATCGAAATCGACAGCGTTGAACCGTTAACCTTCGATGACGTGACCGCCATCTGCGAGCAGGTTATGGCAGCCCAGGAAGCCATCCCCACCTTGCAGGCTTGCATCAACTGGCCGGTTGCATCCTGGTTTGTTGAGCAATGGCTTTCGATGCAAGGGGCGCTCTATGCCAATAATGAAAACGGGCGCACCGACCGCGCCAGCGAAGTATTTTTCACCGATGAACCGACGCTCAATATCATGACCTGGTGGGAGCAGATGGCAGAGGCCGGATACTACACCTACAGCGGCACGACCGAAGCCTATAACGGCGAAGGCGCGTTGTTCGGCTCTGGGGCGACGGCGCTACACATCAACACGACCGCCGGGATCACGCTATTTGTATCCGCTTTTGCCGATGCCGGGGTAGAGCTAGGAATCGCACCGTTGATTATCCCAGATGAGACCGCCACCAACGGCGTAACCGTCGGCGGGGCGAGCGTGTGGATCACCGATGGTCACACCGAGGCCGAAATACAGGCCGCTGCCGATTTTGCGGTATTCCTAACGAATGCGGAAAATGACATCCGCTGGCACCAGGGCAGCGGCTACTTCCCGAACCGCGTATCCTCCATCGAAACGCTCACAACTGGCGGTTATATCGACCCAGAAAGCGACGATGAGGTTAGCTGGTTCGAGACGTTCCCCTTCTTCCGCGTCGCCATTGACCAACTCGCCAACTCCGGGGATAGCACCGCCAACGCTGGCGCGGTAATCGGCCCGGCTAGCGCCGTCCGTGATACGCTGGAACAGGGGATTCAATCCGTGATTGACAACGACGTTTCGCCGGAAGAAGCGATGAGCGCCGCCAAAGATCAGGCTGACGCAATTTTAGCGGATTACAATCAACTGGTTGTGGGCAACTAACTGCCACCGCCAGGTATGATAAACGACGATTTCGGGCAGGCGACGGCTTGGTTTAATCGTGGGGTAAGCGTGTTTGTGATCGGCTTCACGCTTGCCTTTGTGGTTAGCGAGTGGGCCGGGCTGATGGTGTTAATGGGCTGGTTGGGCGACGTACTGGCTCAAACCCCAGCTTGGTTCGTACAGATGGCAGAATACTACGTAATGGTACCGATGGCGCAGTGGCTCCCCTCAGTCGGGATCGGGGCTATCGTGGGGGGGGGGCTGAGTCACCTTCGCTTGCGCTCGCGGGGTGGGGTGGTCATCGGGGCGTTAATCGGGGCCATCAGCGGGCAGGTTTTGACGCGGGTGCTGCAACATTGCACCTATGCGCTGGGGGCCTCTCGCGTAGAGTGGTGGCTAGGTGTGGCGGTCACCGGCTTGAGTGCGCTGTTATTGTTGTTCCCGTTATGGGCAGTCATGCAACGCGGGTCGCGTTTGGCGGGCACATCGGGTTATTTCCGGGCGAGGGTGCTGCCGTATTTACTACTTGGGCCGATGGTGCTAAACCTGCTATTGTTCCTGTACTATCCGAGCCTGCAAACGCTCATCCTATCGTTGAACGTGCGCCGCTTCCCACTACCACAAGAAGAATTTGTATGCCTGGGCAATTATACCGCGCTTGCTACGGACGCCACCTACGGCAACAGCCTATTCGTTAGCGGGCTACTCACGGTGTTCATTGTGGCGGCAAGCCTGGGGCTAGCCTTGGGGATCGCGCTGCTGGCCTCACAGCCGATCACCGGGGCCGCCATCTACCGGACACTGCTTGTCTGGCCGTTTGCGCTCTCGCCGGTGGTTGCTGGGGCCATTTTTCTGGTGATGTTCCGTGAGGGGCAAACCGGGCTGATCAACGCGGTATTGCATACGCTCACCGGGACGACGCTTAACTGGCAGCGTGATCCAGCTCTCGCTCAGGTTAGTGTGGCGTTGGCGGCGATCTGGAATGTGCTAGGCTTTAACATCCTCTTTTATATTGCCGGGCTGCAAAACGTCCCCGCAGACCTGCTAGAAGCCGCGCAGATTGACGGGGCCAACCGGGGGCAACGCTTTTTCAAGATCACGCTGCCGTTGCTTGGGCCGTATACGTTCTTCTTGTTGGTGACCAACATCACCTATGCCTTTTACGGTATTTACGGTGTGGTCGATACACTCACCCAGGGCGGCCCGCCCTTGGGCGCTGCCGGGCAAGATGGCGGCGCAACCGATGTCTTGATCTACAAACTGTATGAAGATGCCTTTAACCCCGGTTCTCCGGCGGGGTTGGCAGCCGCGCAAGCCGTGTTTTTGTTCGTTATGCTGGCGGGGATCACGCTGTTACAGTTCCGCGTGATCGATACCCGCATCAATTACCAGGGGTAAACCACCGATGACCCACTCACACCGCCCACGCTCGACCCGCCCGCGCTGGCGCGTTCACATCGCGCTAACGTTGATCTGCTTGATCATGTGTTTACCGGCACTATACGCGCTCCAGGTCGCCACATTGACCGCCGCCCAAGCCGCCTTCCCACCGCCGCGTTTGTTCCCTCCCGGCACCGACCTACTCGGCAACCTCAACGCTTTATTTACGCGGCTGTCGTTTTCTCGGCTGATTTTTAATACGCTGGTCGCCTCGCTCGGCGTGGTGATCGGCAAAACGGCGCTGGCGCTGCTGGCAGGGTTGGCCTTCGTCTACTTTCGTTTCCCTGGGCGGACGGTGCTTTTTTTCGTCATCCTGCTGACGCTGCTCATGCCGACCGAGATCATCTTGCTACCCCTCTTTCGTATGATGTCGCAACTCGGCTGGGGTGAGGATGCCCCCCGGCTGGCCCTCACCATTCCGTTTTTAGCCACAGCCACCGGGACGTTTTTGTTTCGGCAGCATTTCCGCAACATCCCCCGCGATATGGCGGAGGCGGCTCAGATCGATGGGGCCACGCCACTACAGTTTATGTTCCGTGTGCTGGTGCCCATGTCCTGGAACGTGATCGTTGCTCATGCGCTGTTACAGTTCATTGCTAGTTGGAACCAATATCTATGGCCGCTACTGGTGATCCGTGATACCGACGATCAGGTGATCCAGGTGGGGGTGCGCAATGCTGTCAACTTTGGTCTACAGGCCGATTACGGCGTGCTGATGGCGGCAGGGCTCATTGCATCCGTGCCGCCCCTGATGATGTTTATCTTTTTACAGCGCCAATTTATGAACGGGTTCGCCTTCACCCCAGATAAATAAACCCTTTTATTGCCGTCACCAGCGCACGACCTAATCGGCTGTGAGTGTGGTTAAGGTGGCCAAGTTGTTGCCGTTGGCCTCATCACCATCGTGAAAAATTACCTTAACACACTAAATATCACAGCGCCAACGACAATCTGCTAATCGGTGTGGAACACCTCTTTGAGATCGTGCCACCATTCGTCCTGGGCCCGTTCTTCGACCGGGTTTTGCATCGGCTTACACACATCCCACCACTTTTGCGTGGTTTCGTCTGCCGCCATTTTTGCCATGTCCCCCTCGAAATCGTCTCCGACGTACTCCATATACGCGAATAGCAGATTACCGTAACGGTAAATCGAATAGTTGCGGATGTTGCACTCCTCGATCTTCGCCAGAACACCGGGCCAGGCGTCCGCATGGAGCTTTTCGTATTCCTCGATATGTTCCGGCTTGATGCCGATGACCTGACCAAAACGCTGAACCATAATTGTATTCCTTTCGTGTTTATCTAATCAATATTTCACTGACGCTAGCGCGGCAGACGCGATCTAGAGCAGGCGTTACTGTGTCGCCTCACGGAAGTTCTCCGGGTGGCGATATTTGACTGTTTGCAGATGTTCACAGTATAGCGCCAACACGCCTTCATTTTTATAAACCTCATAGCTGACCTTCACCAGCCCCATATCATCATATTTCGGCTCTTTGCTGAGGTGAGTCCGCACAGTATAGATCGTATCGCCGATAAATACGGGCTTGATGAAGCGCAGCTTATCGTAGCCGTAGCTAAATGTATGCACGTTATTATGTGCCATCAGCCCCAGCCCAACACTAAAGACCATCGCCCCTGCCACCAGCCGCTTACCGAACAGCCCTTCTTCCTTGGCGAATATCTCATCGGCTACGTAGGGGTGCATATCCATCACCAGCGCGTTGAACTGCATACACTCCCCCTCGGATAACGTGCGCCGGATTGAGCGAATCTTCAGCCCGACCTCAAATTCTTCATACATCCATGTTTCCGTGTTAAAAACTGGCAGGTCTGCATGGGTTTCAACCGGCGTATTTTCTGGCATGATACGCTCTCCTCTAGGTTTGGATGCTCAGTTCGGACAAAATACGGGCGGTATCCTCGCCAATGCGCGGGGCACCCTTCGCGCTCTTGAGAATTTCGCCGTCAATGCGGATCGGACAGCGTAACGTATCCAGGCTGATATTGTCGCTGCGATA
>DAOTUA010000123.1:0-3778 GCA_034437355.1 Anaerolineae bacterium
TTGCCGCCCACCCCGGCGCTAAAGCGCCACCCCTCCCTCCCGCCGCTAAAGCGGCGATGGTGAGGGAGGGGTTTTATCACTCTCGGCCATGTTCACCCTGCTCTGATAGGGGTGTGTTCAAGTGAAGGAACTGAGTTGTGACAGCTATTTTTTGTGAAAATCTCTGATTTTCACAGCAAAAGTTTTGGTCAAGCTTGTGGGGGTTCGGGGGTGAAACCCCGATAGCTTACCTAGAGTCTAAAATGCACCTGTTCTAGCGCCACCTATTGACACGCTATCGGCACGGGGTGTACGCTCGCGGTTATGCAAAAACTGTGGCTTTTTACCCTGATCTTGTTAATTGCCGCTGGCCTGCGCTTGCACAACCTGGATGCGCAAAGCGTATGGTTCGATGAGGGCTGGTCTGCGTATGCTGCCGCCCAACCGTCGCCCGTTGCGGCGGCCCTGGCGGATGCCACCAACCCGCCGCTGTACTATCTTCTCATCTACCTAACGGCAACGTTTACCGGAACCAGTGTTTTTGCGCTGCGCTGGTTATCGTTTGCGTTAGGTATGGTAGCGGTTGCGCTCAGTATTCAATTGGGACGGCAGGCCGGGGGACGGGCGGGCGTGTGGGCCGGGATTGCTGCTGCGGTCAGTTTGCCGATGGTGTGGGCCTCGCAAGAAATGCGGATGTATACGCTCTTGGCGGTGTTGGTCGGTGTGATGATATGGGCCTGGGAACGAGTACGCACCGCACCCACGCGCCGGGCCTGGGTGGTGCTGGCGCTAGCGGAAATCGCGATTTTGTACGCGCACAATACCGGGCCAGTGATCGTGCTAGCTGTTAATCTGCTGACGGTCGGGGCGTGGATCGTCTACTGTCAACCGTCGATCCTGCGTTGGGTTGCGGTACAGGCGGCAGTCGTGATCGTGTGGTTGCCGTACTTTGTCACGCGCTTTTTGAACGTGGCTGGGGCCAATGCCGTCCTCATCCGCCGGACGCGCCCCAGCTTAGAAACCTGGGCGGGGTTGTGGCTAGCGCCTTGGGAAGCCGTGACCGATGCGCCACTGCTCATTATCGGTCTAACTGCCGGGGCGCTGTTGTTATTGATCCCGGCACTAGCGGATGCCTGCGGGCGCTGGCGACTGGCCTATTTGCTGATCACGATCCTGGGGATGCTGGCGGCGCTGGCGGTGCTAGGCAACCCGTTTCATGGCCGCTACCTGATCGCGATCATGCCGATTTTGGCGGCGCTTGTCGGTGGGGGGATGGGGCGTATGAGGCGTCCGCTGGCAGTAGTGGCGCTGGTGTACTTGCTCGTGATATTCGGGATCGGGTATCGGTGGCTGTACAGCCCGGCCTATCGGCATGACGACGCCCGCGCCATGGTCGCCCACTACGCCGCCACCCTGGGTGCGGATGATACAGTGCTAGCTTGGAGCTACGCCGACCGCTACGATCTGGCGTATTACTGGGAACGACTGGGGGTAGCAGCGGCGCGAGTCACCTTACCGGAGGGGGCAACCCAGGCCGAGATCGTGCCGTTGTTGCCACAGTCGGGCGATGTGTCTTTAAACGTCTGGTATACCCAACGCGCCGATTACCGGGGCATGGCAGATTGTTTACTGGCACACGGCACGCCCACACCACCAGAACACCATCAGGTGAACGGGATGGCTACCCGCACCTACCGCGCCCCGGCACTGCTCCCCCCCGAAGAACGCCCAGTTAGGGCCACCTTCACTATCGCGGATGTGCTGGCAACTGGCACTCTACCGGGTACATTCCAGGCAAACCAGGCCGTTTGCCTCCCGGTGACGGTCCGTTTGACTGCGCCCACCCCGGACGAACTCCAGGCCGCCATCACCCTGACTAACGCGCAGGGCATCGAGATTATCAGCGTGAGTAGTGTTTTCGCCACACCAAACGGACGAACCAGCACCGACGGCACACTAGGCGATACACTCACGGCTTACCCGGTGTTGCGCTTGCCACCAGGGACACCGCCGGGTGTGTATGATGTGCGGCTACGGTTATTCGATTCGGTAATGCTTAGCGGTTACGACCTGCTGCGTGCCGGTGCCCCGGTAGGTAAAGATGCGGACATCGGCCAATGGACGATCCAGGCGGGGGCACGCTGGCCGGGCACCGCGCAGGCGCTCACGCTGACGCAGGTGACGCCGAACACGACCGCCGCCAACAACGGCGACACGCTCACGTTTGAACTGACCTGGCACGGTACCGATACCATCGACCAACTGCCCGGCGGGTTGCTCCGGGCAACGGATGGTAGCTGGCGTGTGTCGGTCCCGCCGAGTGTGACCACATTTGACAACCGCACCATCGAATGGCGGCAAGCCCAATTACCGTTAGATGCCGCCCCCGGCGAGACGATACTAACCGTCGAAGGGTGGGGGGAAGTCGGGCGAGTGCAGGTTAACACACTCCCAGTTTTAGACGAGCAACCGCCGTCAACGCCAGTAACAGGGGCGGTTTTCCCCGGTGTGGGTGAAATCGTCGGCTATAACTGGCTTGGTCCGACCGAGGCGGGCTACGCACTTGACCTTATCTGGCAGGCTGGGGCCAGCGCCCCCCCAGACCGTGATTACACCGTATTTGTACAGTTCTTGAACGGTCAAGGCGAATTAATCGGGCAGAGTGACGCCCCCCCTGCCGGGGGAGTGCGCCCGACCACGGGCTGGCGTGCTGGTGAGTTTATCGTTGATCGTCACGTCGTCCGCTTAAACAGTGCGAGCTTGCCAGAGCCGATGCAGATCATCGCTGGGCTATACGACCGGGAGGGCCGCGTATTGTTAACCGATGGCGGCGATGCGGCGATCCTACCGCAACCGAATCGACGTTAAGCCGATCCGTTTTGTTCCGCCTCCCAATTGTAGAATATCCGACGGTAAATATAACGGATGAGGGGGCGCAGCACCGGGATAATACGATTTAACGCATACCCAATACGCCACAGCCGTGACGGATAAACCGTATCCGCGTCACGTTCGATACCGCGTACAATCGCCCTGGCGACCTGTTGCGGGCTTTGAATAGGGAACGGAAGCGGCGCGTTCGCCTGTTCAAAAAAGCGCGTGCGGGTGCCTAACGGGTAGACGAGCATCAAGCGCCCATTGGGTGGCAGTTCGGCGCGGTAGGATTCCGCAAAGCGATTGAGAGCAGCTTTCGTGGACCCGTACAGCGCGTAGCCGGCTAACCCCCAGTGGGCCATCGTCGAGGCGGTGATGACGGTCAGGTAGGGCGCATCCGGGTTGAGTTCTGCCATTTTGAGCGTGCTGTAAAGCGGGGAAAACGTATTCACACTGTAGATCGCTGTAATCTGGTCCCAGTCGGCAGGGCCTAGCCGCCCGTAATAGGCAAACCCGGCATTGGCAATGAAGATGTCGATCCCGTTCAGGGTAGCCATAGCGTGCGCGAACAGTTGATCGGTGCCGGCTTGTGTGGACAGATCACACACAAACGGATTCAACGAAGCCCGCGCATTGACGGGTGCCCGCACCGCCTCCCCCAAGCCGGTCGCGTCCCGGTCGGCAGCGATGATCTCTACATCGTAATAGGCCAGCAGGCGCAGCAGTTCGCGACCAATGCCGCTAGCTGCACCTGTTAACACAATTCGTTTGCCCTCAACCTGCATGTCGTGTGTGTCCTTTTTCTGGTCGAACCAACGACACTATGTATACCGCATTTGAGGGAAAAGAGACCACTAAAGGGCTAAATATTGCCCTAAAAGTAACTACTCGGCCTGCCCCCACCCCGGCGCTAAAGCGCCCCCCC
>DAOTUA010000124.1:0-10607 GCA_034437355.1 Anaerolineae bacterium
GTAACTGCTCAGCCTGCCCCCCACCCCGGCGCTAAAGCGCCACCCCTCCCCCACTATCGCCGCTTTAGCGGCGGGAGGGAGGGGTTTAAGTGGTACATAACTGTTCCCCTTCCCCCTTTATGGGGGTAAGGGGCTAGGGGATGGGGGTATTCAGGCGAATACCTGCGTAGTTACCAAAAAGTGAACAAAAAACATTCATCTTGATTGAAAATGACCCCCTCACCGCTTTCTTTGTTTTTTTCTTTCTGGAAAGAAAGAAGAGAAAAGCATAAAGTAAGAAGAAACCTGCTATTTCACATAGAGCCTCAAAAATAACGCTGCATAAGTTGAAAGGTGTACTCATGATCCAACCCGAACAGATACCGGGTATCATCGACCATACGTTGCTCAAACCGCAGGCGACCCCGCAACAGATCGAAACGCTGTGTGCGGAGGCGGTTCAATATGGGTTTGCGTCGGTGTGTGTCAATAGTGTGTATGTGCCACTCGCAGCCAAGCAACTTGCCGGCAGCGGTGTTCCCGTGTGTACCGTGGTGGGCTTTCCGTTGGGGGCGTCATTGGCGTCGGTCAAAGCCTACGAAGCGGAACAGGCCATCGCAGCCGGGGCACGCGAGATCGATATGGTGTTGCATGTGGGGGCACTCAAAGCACGGGATTTGCGCGGGCTGCATCAGGATATTGCAACGGTTGTGTTGGCAGCCCACGCCTATGAGGGGGTGCTGTGCAAGGTCATCTTGGAAACCGCGCTGTTAGACGATGAAGAGAAAACTATCGCGTGCCAGGTGGCGAAAGAAGCCAGAGCCGATTTTGTCAAGACCAGTACCGGCTTCGGTGGCGGTGGGGCGACCGTCGAAGATGTGCGGCTGATGCGGCGGGTTGTGGGCGAATCGGTGGGCGTGAAGGCTAGCGGCGGTGTGCGGTCGCTGGCGGATGCGCTCGCGATGGTCGAAGCGGGGGCAACGCGCATCGGGGCAAGTGCCGGGGTTGCCATCGTCCAACAACTACACGGCGAGAGCAACACGCCCCCGCCATCGTCGGGCTACTAGATGTTGTTCTCGTGGACGAAAAACACGTTGATGACCAGTTCGCCCAGCCGCAACTGATCGCCATCGCGTAGCACGCGCTTTTCACTTTTCGTCAGGCGTTGCCCATTGACGTAAAGCCCGTTGGCGCTGTCCATATCCCCGATGTGAATAACCTGGGCGTTGGCGTCGTATTGCAACGCTAGGTGCATCCGCGAGACCCCCAACTCAGCCGCCCGATACGGTGTCAGGTCTATATCTGGCCTGACAACCCCCTTAGCATCGATCCGGCCCAAAATCACTTCGTGACGGGCATCCTGGGGGCGTACCTGTATGTCATCGTTGGTGGATGGTATGCGCAACAGCAACACGTTATCCACCGGGAAATGCTCTGGGGCGTGATTGTTGGTGTTTAAACGTTTGGTAGAGGCGTTTTTGTTCGGGTTGAGGCTCACGCCACAGTAAGCACACAATAGCGCTTCTTGGCGATTGGGCTTGCCGCATTGCCAGCAATACTCGCGGGGTAAGGATGCCGTTTGCAGCAGTCGGATCGGTTTGGGATCGGTACCGGGTTTGGGCCGGAGCGTTTTAACAGCCGGCTTTTTGACGGTCTGCTGTGGCAGCTTCCCCTCGTATTTGCGAATATCTTGCGCCAGGGCTTCTTTGACCTGCTGCGGCAGCAGCCTGATGTCCGTTTGAAGTTGGCTTAGGGCTATTTTGGGTGCGGTGCCCGCCTCGCGCAACGAGCTATATTTTTCTAAGATATGATCATATTGTGGCATAGGCCGAGCTTTACCTGCGATTGCTTAAATATCGCCTTTATCATATTACGAAACCTTTCTGCAACAAAGTTAAAAGTTACAAAGTTTTAGCGTAGCTACTCCGGCAGAGATAGCGTATCGTGGGGTGGAAACCTATAAAACCTTGTGCCTTTTGAACTTCACATAGCCCGTATCATATCAAGACAACACCCTTGCTAACCGAATGGATACAACACCCATGAGACAACTTTCGCATGTGATGGCGTTAATGTGTGGGCTGCTGATGGTGGCCTGTACCGGGCGCGGGCAAACACTGGACGACATCCCGACGCTTGTACCCGATGTGGACACGCTCGCGACACAGGTTATCCAGACGCAAAACGCGCCGCCCATCGGCTACCGGGGGGGGGTGGCCTATGAGGTGATCGATGCCAGTTTACGCCCGTTAGATGGCTGGCACGCACAGGTGCAACTCGGCTTTGATGGTAGCTTTAGCCAGACCAACCGCCAGACCTCCGCCGAAGCCGCCGCGTTACTTTGGGTCAATACCGTCGCGTCGGCGCGGCGGGTGATCGTCTCATCCGACGGCGAACTGCTCCAACGCCCAGAAGGGGACACGTTCGAGGCGGTGGCGCTGGGGCCAGATGCGTTCATGGTGCGGGAGGGGGGCTGTTTAAGTAACGTAGAAGATAGCGCCCGCACCGCCGCCAATCTCACGGCGGGGGCGCTGGTGGGCGGCGTGAAGCAAGCCTTCCCTACCGGACGCCGCGAAACGGTCAACGGGTTTGAAGCGTGGGAGTATCGGTTTCTGTTGGACGACATGGAACTGCCAGCTGTCCGGTTTGCGGAGGACACCCGCGTAACCGGGATGCGCGGCGAGTTGTGGGTCGCGCCGGAGTGGGACGCGGTGGTGCGCTATTACGTCACGCTGGAGCTAGAAAACGCCCGTTTGCTGCTCAACGACCTACCCGTTAACGGGCAGCTCCGTTTACGCTACGATCTGCTAGAGGCCAACACACTACCCAATATCACGGTGCCGTTTGGCTGCTAGCGGTCATCCCCCCCAGCTTGAGGGGGATGAGGATCAGCCGAGATCGGCCCGTTTAACGGTACGGTTCTAGCAAGACCTCGGCGGCAGCCTGGGCCTGTGCTAAAGCACTAGCAGCGTCGGCATCGCCTTCAATGACAGCCGCCAACGCGGTATTCAACACGTTACGAACTTCGATCCCGTCGTGGGTGGTTAGCTCTTTGCGGGCGTAGGCTAGCTGATCTCGCGCTACTGCAAATTCTGGCGATTCTGCGATTAAATCTTGTAGCGTGTCGGTTTCCCAGGCATCCGGGCGGGCGGCAATATACCCGGTATTGACCGTCCAGTCGGCTTGAATTTCGGGCGAAGTCAGGTACTCGACCCATCGCCAGGCGGCGGCTTGTTCTTCTGGGGTGGTGTTGCTGAAGATGTACAGGTTACCGCCGCCGGTTGGTGCGCCGTAACCAAGGCCGGCTTCATCGGCGGGGCCACTCGGCAGGAAGCCAACGCCCACCTCGAACTCGGCCCGGTCAATCACATCTCGTAGGCCGCCGGTGGTATAGTAGATCATCGCGGCCTGTTCGTCGATGAAGGCTTCATCGGCATCGAAGAAAGAAAGCGCCCCGTCTTGCATCACCCCCGCTTGTGCGAGTGACACAAAGTATTCGAGCGCGTCGATGACCTCTGGCGTATCGAAAAATACTTCGGATGGACTTTCCTCAACGACGTTCTGCCCGTGGGCGATGGCGAAACTCTGGAACAGCCAGTAAGGGAACCCGGCAGACGGCACATACAGGCCGTAACGGTCGGCGTCTTCGTCCGTCAGGATGGTGGCATATTCCAGCAGTTCATCTCGGTTGCGGGGCGGTTGGTCGGGGTCCAGGCCGACCTCACGGAACAGGTCTTTGTTGTAGAACAGTATCGGCGTGCTGCGCTGGAAAGGCACTGTCCAGACCTGGCCGTCACCATCGACGTTATTTTCGAGGAACGCCGGGAAAAAAGCCTCAAAATACGTCTCCGGGTCATCCACAAACGACGCCGCCGGCACGATATAGTCGTTGTCTATGAAGAAGAATAGGTCCACGGCCAACAACACCGCCACATCTGGCCCCTGTAGGTTTTCGTTTTCGATGCTGTTACGGGCGGCGGCGGTGATGTCATCGTACCCCCCCGCGTAAACTGGCACAACTTCGATATCGGGATTGGCCTCATTGAAATCTGCGGCGTACTGCGCAAAGACTTGTGCCACCGGGTTATCGGTTGCGGTCGGATAGTAGAACTCAATGGTTACCGGGTCATCCTGGGCCATGACGCCGACCCCGAATACAAGCATAATGATGAGTGTCAAGAACATATTTCGCATGGGTTCCCCTTCGTAGGTTAAAAATAGTTGCATTTGGATTGTATCGAAATTTTAATGTTTCCGCATCAAGTGCGGGTTAAATTTGGCTCATCAAACTCTATTATAAATTGGGATACAATTGTTTTAAAATAACCACGGACAAGGTACAGACTTGCAACAAAAAATAATACGTAAATCAAAATGATGACAAATGAATAACATCAGCAATACGATAGCCGTCTATCACAATCGGCTAGACTGCGTGCTATCCCTATCGCATGTGGTCCAGCAGGCCGGTTTTGATGTCGTACAGTTGGGGCAAGAGGCCCCCCCCAAAGCAGAGCGCATCCAACAGATCGGGCCGCTGCTATTGTTGCTGGATGCCAGCCAGCCAAACACAACCGACCTATACGCACTATGCCAAGAGCTACAGCAGCTTGATCGCAACTTCAATTTGCCGATTATCTTCATTAGCGACCAGGCCGATACCGCCCAGAAAGTACGGGCCTTTGATGTGGGCGCGGTCGATTATATGACGCCGCCCTTTGAAATGGTCGAGGCGATGTCCAGAGTGCAGACGCATATTAAGAGCTACTACCAACAGGCGGAAATCCAACGGCTACGAGAGGCCGAGCAGCGTCACTTTAAGGCACTCAATAAAATCCGAGATGATCTGTTACATACCACCACCCACGATCTCAAAAACCCGCTATCGGTGATCAACTCGTATGCGCATTTGTTGGCGAGTGTACCGGGCCTAACCGACCTACCGAAAGCGTCTGAGTATGTGCAACAGATCATGGATAGCGCCGGGCAAATGCAACAACTGATTGAGGGGCTGCTAGACATCGCCCGCCTAGAAACGGGGATGGGCATCCAGCTGAAATTACACCATCTGCCCGATATTGTCGAGAAATATGTGAAAACGTTCCGGGCTACCGCCGACGACAAACACATCACCCTGCTTCACACCCCGCCAGATGATATGCTGTTCGCTGAATTGGACGAAATTCAACTTGGGCGGGTGTTATCTAACTTGTTATCGAACGCAATCAAATATACCCCAGCGCAGGGCCGGGTTGATGTGCGTGTATCGCGCCATGCCGATGACCCGACCTACGCCGAAATTATAGTTCAGGATACGGGGATCGGCATCCCGAAAAGGGAACTACCGTATATCTTCGATAAGTTTTACCGGGTGAAGGCGCAAGACCACCGCCAGCAGAAGGGGTCCGGTTTGGGGTTGGCTGTGGCCCAGGTGATTATCCAGCAGCACAACGGGGAAATCACCGTCGCCAGCCAACTTAAGCAAGGGACAACCTTCACCATAAGGTTACCCCTCTACGAAGGCTAGCGGACCGGGCTAATCTTCGATGGTGACTTTGCCCTTGTAAAAGGCAACGTGGTTTTCTATCTCGGCGGCACCTTGTTTTGGCTCCGGGTAGTACCAGGCGGCATCTGCTACCCGGTCGCCGTCGATGACCACATCGTAATATTGGGCGCGGCCCTTCCAGTGGCAGACGGTTGAGGTATTGTTGGCACTATCCACAAAATAATCTTGTTGGATGGCTTCCGGTGGAAAGTAGTAATTGCCTTCGACCACTTTCACGTCGTCGGCTTCGGCTAAAACAGTTCCGTTATAGGTTACTTTTGGCATGGGTGGGGCCTCTTTTTGTAAACAAATCAGGTATGTGTAAATATAGCGCCTTTATATCAGAAACCAATTGGAAAAACCCGTCGGTTTCATGAATGTTAGCGGTCGGTTGGTTCCGATGTGTGGAGGGGTTCTTCATAGTAATAGCCGTCTAAAGTGTGGGAGTAATGGCGCGTGCGCGGCGGGATCACCTGTTCCGTTAATAGCGGGCGTACAATAAGACGATAGATCGCCACCCCCAGTACCATCACGGAGAAGCCCGCCCAGGCCCAGGCCCACACCAACGGCGACGTTCCCGGCATCACCTCGGTTGCAAAGGCTGCCGCATCATTGATCACGCGCCCGTTAGCGGTGGTCGCGTTTGAGTTGCGCGTGAGAACCAACAAGTCCAGCACTGCGTTTAACGCCGTCATGATCGCCAGCAAGTTCAGCACAAATACCGTCAGATAACGGGTTGCGAATAGGCCCATCAGCCCCAGCGCGGCCCCAAATGCCACCCCGACCGTGAGCGCAACATCGCTGGTCTGCCCGTACACGACGGAAAGCGCCACCAGCCCGCCACCGAGCGCCAGCGCAATCAGCCGGGGATACGGGACGCGGTTGATCAGGTAGAATAGCAGGGTTCCAAACATGGCGGACCCCACATAGCCCGCTGGGAGGATCACCGCCCGGCTGCCGCCGCGTGTGCGGGCTAACCCGGACCCATTCGCGGCGACCTCAAACTCGATGAATGTCCCGCCAGTGAAGACCGCCGCCAGCCCGTGCCCGGCCTCGTGGATAAACGTCACGAACAGCCGAAAGGGATACAGCACAAAATTAAATTGCGGTATGTTCCAGACGATAAATACCAACACCATCGCGATCATCGCCATCAGCAGCGCCCGCCGCCGAAAGAGTTGCCAATCTACGAACATCGTTCCCGCCAGCATCATGTGTGTTAAGTAACGACTCAGCTTGCCCCCCACCCCGGCGCTAAAGCGCCACCTTCTGCCATGCTCACCCTGCTCTGCTCTGGGTGTGTTCAAGCGAATTACCTGAGTATGTAACACCTATTTTGTGAAAATCTTCGATTTTCACAGCGAAAATTTTGGTCAAGCTTTTGCAAAAGCTTGTAGGGGTTTGGGGGTGAAGCCCCTGAGGAGTTACTGTGTTAAGATAACAAACTCATTATATCAACTAAAACGAAAAGGATAGAGAGTGACTGATACACAATTACGTTTTGGCACAGTGGGGTCCCCCCATACGACACCCGGCAGCGGCACGCCTGCCGCCATCGAACATACCCGCCAGCTAGGGCTCGATCATCTCGAAATCGCCTGGACCCGTAGCGTGCGGGTCAGTGACGAAACCTGCGCGGAGATCAAAGCCGCTGCCACCCAACACAACATCACGCTGAGCGTTCACGCGCCGTACTTCATCAACTTGAACAGCCAAACCCCGGAGAAAATGGCCAGCAGCGATGAACGACTACTGGCCGCGGCCCGCGCCGGGTACAAAGCCGGCGCAACCGATATTGTGTTCCACCCCGGCAGCTATCACAAGCAATCCCCCGACGACGTTTACCCGATCATCCGCGATCAACTCGCATCGATCCGCCAACAATTGGACGCTGAAGGGGTTGATGTCACGCTGCGCCCAGAAACCATGGGCAAAAAAGCCGTGTTCGGTACCCTAGAAGAAAATATCCAGCTAGCAATAGATGTTCCGGGGGTGCTGCCCTGTGTCGATTGGGCGCACCTCTACGCTCGGACGGGTAACGGCGGGTTCAACACCCGCGAGGCGTTCGATGAAGCGCTAACGCGGATGCGTGATCGGCTCGGTGAGGCTGCCATGCAGCGGGTTCACTTTCATATGAGTGGGATCGACTACACCAGCAAGGGCGAACGGGCGCATATCCCGTTATTAGAGTGCAAGCAACGTTTTATCGATCTGTTTCAGGCGTTTGTAGATCATGGTATTGCCGGGACCATCGGCATTGAAGCGCCGGGCCTATTCCACACCTCCGACGCGCTGACGCTGCAAGCCCTATACTTATACCTGAAAGAACAAGCGGACGGTTAAGCTAACCGGGGTGGCGTATTCGCCAGACGGTAAACCGCACGCACCCCACTGTGACCCCCAACGGCAACCCCAACGGCAGGATCACATCCGTCAGGTACATTGACATCAGGGATAAATTCGCCATCAGCAGCAGCACCAGCAGCACATAGTAGAAAACCGCTATCCCCGTCACCGTGACAACCGTCCCGGCGCGACTGTGGGTACTCGCGCCGATAGCCAGCGCCAGCGCCCCGAACATAAACGGTTCTAGCATCACGCGGGCAGGCAGGACGAAGATCACCAGCGTGGCCAGCGTGCGGGCCGTCAGCGTGATCTCATCCGGTGACAGCGGGGCCAGGTAATAGGCGGTGACGACTGGCATCCCAACAAATAACAAGCCCGTCAAGATCAGGTCGAGGTCCTCCATCCGACGCCACAGGCCAGCCGCAATCTTACCGAGGATGATATAATGCAGCGGCAACAACGAAACGCGCAGCAGGTCCAGGGTGTGATTGTTGGTCGCGTCTACGATGGCGGCGGCGGTGCTGTGGATCACATTGAGCAGCGTGCGCCCATACAACAACACCGCCGCCGGCACCACCAACACCGAAACGACCGCCACCGGTAGCGTGATGTTCATCAGCAGTACCAGCGGCATAAGCAACAGCAAGATCGCCTGTAGGCCGAGCAGTTTTGCAACTAACCGCACATTTGGCAGTAAATACTTCCAGAACTCGCCTAGTTCCCGGCGGATAACCGGATTAGAGCGTCGCGCCCAGCGTGGTAGGTTCTGGTCGATCATCACGTCGCGCTGGGTGATCGTCCGACCACGGGCGCGGGGTGGGGTGACGGATTCCATGTTAGGGGGAGAGCCTCAGATCGTTGTTTTGTGGTATGTTCATCATAGCATAGTCGGTTGTCGGTTGGAATTTGCGTTCTTGTTGCAACGACTCAAGCAGGCTACCTGAGTCGTTACCGCCAGAGGCGCTAAATGTCAGCGGGCAATCTCGTAGAGGGAGGGGCGGGCGGTGGGGGTTTCTTCGAGTTCGTCGTGAATATCAATTGCAAGCGATTCTAGCCAAGCGCGGGCAAACCGTTTCGCCTCCGTGATGTTGGACGTGAGCTTTTCAAGCTCCGAGTTGTAATAAAACGAAGCAGTGTCTCTTGGGCCGTGCGGGTACAGGCCAACCGTCACGACACCCGGCGGGTTTTCTATATGCAAAAAAACCCGGTACTTCCCAAACGAAAAAATCAATGGATGCTGTTGGGTAGAAGTTTGCATGTTCGTTTTCCTTGAGATTAGAAAACATTTGTCTTCATTATATTTAATGCGCACGTATATTCTATCATAGGGATTGATGTTTTTGGGATATAAAATACAAACGTTCGTAATTAGTTTTTGTCATCATGATATGTGCCGATAGTTCGATAACAGATACATGGCTGATCATGGGGCGCTGCCCAGGGCGGATAAGTCGTTCTGCCGGCTTTGCTCAAGCTGTGCTACAATCGCCATCCGGCCCGGCGAACATTACGAAACCCGCGCCAATATAAACGTTTCGACAATTTGAACAGGTTATGAACACCTTATGCGCGTCCTGATGCTCTCAAAAGCCTGCATCGTTGGAATCTATCAGCGTAAACTAGAACACATCGCGGCCGCCGAGATCGACTTGCTGACGGTGGTTCCCCCGTCGTGGCGCGATGAGCGCGGCAGCACGCCACTCGAACGGGTCTATACCGATGGCTACACGCTGCATGTCACGCCTGTATGGTTTAACGGGAACTTCCACCTGCACTATTACCCGGCCCTACCGGGGATTATCCGGCAGTTTGCGCCGGACATTATCCATATAGATGAAGAGCCGTATAATCTCGCCACTTGGCAGGCGCTCTATTATGCGCGGCGGGCCGGGGCGAAAACGCTGTTTTTTAGCTGGCAGAATATCTACCGGACCTACCCGCCACCGTTTCGGTTGGGTGAGCGTTGGGTGTTAGGGGCGGTGGATGCCGCCATCGCGGGGAACGACAGCGCCGCCGACGTGTGGCGGGCCAAGGGCTACACCGGGCCGCTAGCGGTGATCCCACAATTCGGTACAGACCCGGCGCTATTTCGCCCGCCCCCCTCACGGCCCGACCGCCCGTTTACCGTCGGCTATGTCGGGCGGCTCGTCCCAGAAAAAGGCGTTGATCTGCTGTTACACGCGCTGGCGGCCTTAGCTGGCGACTGGCAAGCGCGGATCATCGGCAGTGGCCCGCAAGCAATCGCGCTACAAGCTCTGACGGGTGAACTCGGCATCACCGAGCGCGTGCAGTTTGTGCCACAGGTCCCGTCAACTGACATGCCGCAACAGTTCCAGCAGCTAGATGTGCTAGTGCTACCGTCACTGACGCGCCCCAACTGGAAAGAGCAATTCGGACGGGTGTTGGTCGAAGCGATGGCAAGTGGCGTCCCGGTTGTGGGTAGTGATAGCGGTGCGATCCCCGGTGTTATCGGCAACGGCGGGCTGGTCGTGCCGGAAGGCGACATCACCGCCCTGAGCGCGGCGCTGCGCTGCCTGCGGGACGACCCACAACAGCGCCGCCAACTGGCCCAGGCCGGGCGAGAGCGCGTGCTGAGTCACTTTACACACGAGCAAGTCGCCGCGCAAACGGTCACCATCTACCGGGGGCTATTGGCTGGCACGCTGTGATGGACGCTTTTTGTCCACTTTTTCGTAACTGCTCAGCCTGCCCCCCACCCCGGCGCTATTGACGTTTG
>DAOTUA010000125.1:0-13867 GCA_034437355.1 Anaerolineae bacterium
TGGGAGAGGGGCTAAATCACGCGATGAGAAGTCCCCCTCTCCCCGCGAAGCTGTGGGAGAGGGGGATTTAGGGGGTGAGGGCGGGTGCGATACCGTAAGATGTGTTTAGTACCTGAGTAGTTACGAAAATTTTCGATTTTCACAAAAATAGGCGTTGTTGACGTTTGAAATTTCGATCTCGTTAAAGACCACAACGGTTCAAAACGTAGGGGCATAGCGTGCTATGCCATGGGTTCAGCACGCTGAACTCCTACAATCACCGGGTTTTTTTGGGGCAAGCCGAGTAGTTACGTTTCAAATTAAATACGGCGGCGTTCGTGTTTGCGTTGTTCGGCTATCGGGTTGGGGAGCGCCATCCCAAAAGTGCTACCCTCCCCAACCTGGCTACGCATGTAAACCCCGCCGTTGTGCGCCTCAACAACAGATCGCACAATCGCTAAGCCCAAGCCGGTACCGCGCTCGCCAGACGATTCTTGAACCCGATAAAATCGCTCGAACAACCGCGACTGCACATCCAACGGGATGCCCGGCCCGTGATCGACAACTTCAATGTGAACCACATCTTGCTTAGTGAAGGCCCGGATGATGATCTCGTCGCCGGGGGCGGTATATTTGACGGCGTTGCTAACATAATTCATCAACGCCCGGCTGATCCAATGTGCATCCGCATAAACGTAACCTAACTCGTTCTGAATCTCGACCTGGCAGGACTGGTCTCGCTCGGCGGCAAGCGGAGCCATCTGCGCTTTGACTTCATAGATGATCTCGGTAATGTCGATGTCGTCCTTATTGAACACATAGCCGTTTTCGATGCGTTCTAAGTGGAGCAGATCATCGATCAGCTTTTGCAAACGGTTGACCCCACTCAGCGCAACTTCGATCACTTCTTGCGCCATCTCATCCTCGATGATGCTTTGCAACGTGCCAAGCGATGTCATCGTGACACCGACCGGGTTTCGCATATCGTGGGCCGCCGCCTGGATGAACTGCGCTTTGACTTCCTCGGCGGCTCGCAGGTGGGTGACATCGTGCAGCACAATAACCCAGCCGTCCTGGTCGGTTTCGGTCAGTGTGGTGTAGTCGTCCCACACCGGCGAGACAAACACCAGCACAAACCGATCATCGCCCATGCGCACCTCGAACGACTTCTCCGGCGATTCATCCCGCGAGGATAACGCCACTCGCAGCGGTTCGCGCAGCGCATCCGGGATGGGGGCATTGCGCAGCGTTTCGTTGAGAACAGCTTGTGATGTAACCCCTAACATACGCTCTGCCGAGGGGTTGATCATGCGCACCTCACCCGATTGATCGGTGGCGATGATGCCATCGGCACTAGAGCGCAGAATCGCTTTTAACCGGTTACGATCCTCCAGCGATTGCTTGTACAACCGCGCATTATCCAGCGCCACCCCGACGGTATCGGCAACAGTACGCAGAATATCAATAGTCGGCGTATCGAAGGCGTGCGTTTGATGGCTCATGATGCTTAGGATGCCGATAATCTTGCCGCGTGCGTGCATGGGGGCCATGGCTAACGACTGAAACGGCTCATCCTTAAAACGTGGGATGGCGAAGTCGAAGCTGCCGTCTAAGTTGTTGACCACCAGCACCTCATCGCGCTGAACGACGATCCCAGACATGCCGGCCCCGGTGGGGATGCGCATCGGCGCAGCAGATACAAAGTCATTTTCCCAGCCAAGTTGCGCCCGTAGCACCACCTCGCTGGTTCGTTCGTCTATCAGGCTGATGCCGCCGGCCTCCGCATGGCATACCCGCGTGACCGCATCTAACGCAGTTTCTAGCGTTTTATCGAGGTCTAACGATTGACTAACGGTGGCTGCGACCTGGTTCAGTGCGGTCATGCGATCTAGGTGGAGTTGTGCCTCTTGGGTTTGGCGTTTTACCTGTTCCGTCAGGTATTCATTTTGTTTAATGAGGTTCTCTGTATTGACCATCGCCGGACCCCCTCATATGTTTACATTATTTTTGCAAGTTTAATGTCATTATCCGCCATGTGCAAGCGGCTCGCATGTTGCCGTACATTACGATAGTATGTAGCGTATCTATTTTAACGATCACAAAAGGTCTGGTTTTATGATTAATGTTGAGGCTTTACGCGCCCAATTCCCTGCCATCCGAGATACCGACGCGATCTTCTTCGATAACCCCGCCGGGACGCAGGTTTCCGAACAGGTGATTGAGGCCGTCCGCGATTACTACTTGCACGCCAACGCGAATTCTGGCGGTAAATTCATGACAAGCCAACGGAGCGACGACCTGACCAACACCGCCCGCCGGCGGGTAGCGGATTTTCTCAACGCGCCCCGCGTCGAAGAGGTCGTTTTCGGCCCCAACATGACCACGCTCAACTACGGCCTGAGCCGGGCTATCGGCAAGACGCTATCCCCCGGCGATGAGATCATCCTAACCCGTATGGACCACGACGCGAACGTCTCCCCCTGGCTGGCTATTGCCGACGACGGCGGCCTGACAGTGCGCTGGATCGACATCAACCCGGCAGATAGCACCCTGGATATGGCAAGCTATCGGGCGGCGCTCTCTGAAAAGACAAAGCTAGTGGCAACCGTCCATGCTTCTAACGCGCTGGGCACGATCAACCCGATTGCCGAGATCGCCGCCTTAGCGCATGAGGTCGGCGCGTGGCATGTGGTTGATGCCGTCCAGAGTGCGCCCCACCTCCCGCTTGATGTGCAGGCGTTGGGGTGCGACTTTCTGCTGTGTTCGGCCTATAAGTTCTTCGGGCCGCATATCGGGGTGATGTGGGGCAAATACGACCTGCTCGCCAGCTTACCGGCCTACAAAGTCCGTCCCGCCAAAGATGAACCGCCGTATCGGTGGGAGACAGGCACCCCCAGCTTTGAGACCATCCACGCCACCGGGCAGGCCGTCGCTTATCTAGCAGACATCGGGCAGAGCTACGGCGCGGGCTATGTCGCCGCGTTCCGGGGTATGGACGGCGATCGGCTCGCGATTCATACCGGGATGGCAGCCTTGCGTGCCTATGAGCGTGATTTGGTGGCGCACCTGATCGATGTGTTGAACGGTATCAACGGAACGAATATCTTTGGCATTACCGACCCCAACCGCTTTGACGAGCGCGTGCCAACGGTCGTATTTACCATGGACGATCACACGCCGTCCGCGATTGCGGCTCATCTTGCCGCCCATCATATTTTCGTGTGGGATGGGGACTATTACGCTATCGAAGTGATGGATCGGTTAGGGCAAGCTGCACACGGCATGGTACGTGTTGGCCTAGCGCACTACAACACACACGCCGAGATCGACCGTTTCGCGGCGGTCTTGGCGAAATTGTAACGACGCGGGGACTTCGCCACCGAACCTCCACAAGCTTTTACAAAAGCTTGACCAAAACTTTAGCTATGAAAATTGTCTAAACCTTTATCTTGGATGATAAAATGGACGCTTTTTGTCCACTTTTTCTGGAAAAAGTGGTGGGGGGTGGGGTGGGGTGAAACCCCATGATACCCTGATCTCTACCTGAGTCGTTACGATTTTCAAGAAATTTGAACGTCATATAGCGCATAGAAACTAAAACAAAGGAGAACGCATCATGCACACACACCAGGAACGACAGACATTTATCGCAACCATCGCCACCTTCCCGGACGATATGAGCGCGTTAGTTGCCGGGCTAACCGACGAACAACTGACGACACCGTATTTAGCGGGCGAGTGGAGCGTGGCACAGAATATTCACCATTTGGCCGATTCACACATGAATAGTTTCATCCGGCTGAAGCTCATGCTAACCGAGGACCGACCGCCACTCAAAGGGTATAACGCGGATGCGTGGGCGGTCTTGCCGGACGCATCCGACGCGGATATAGCCACTAGCCTGATGATTTTAACCGGATTGCATCGCCGTTGGGTGAAACTCTGGCAGAGCGTACAAGCGGATCAGTGGGAACGATCCGGGATACACAGCGAACGCGGTGAAGTGATATTAGACGAACTGCTAAAAATGTACGCCAACCATTGTAAGGCACATATCGACCAGGTGACGCGCACGTTACAAGCCGGGGGTATTTCAAGATAGAACGGCGTACCGGGGGGGGGCAACCTATTCTACCCTCAGCCACCGGCTATATCACGACAACCTCGCGCCCCCGTTTGGGATAGACCTTACCGTTACTATCGCCTTGGAGGTCCCAATCGCCGCTTTCGACCATCTTAACCCAGAAATCGGCCCGGACTTTGAGACCACCCCACCCGTGCTTATCCGCTAGCCGATACATGCGCTCTTTCCGTTTGGTGACCACCTCCCGGAAGAAATCCGCCTCTTTCGCACCGTTCCCGGGCATCTTAGAGCGTTCCGACACGCCTAGAGCTTCCTCCGCGAGTGTGAAGTAATCGTGATAAGCGCCATGATTGATCCCCATGTCGAGCATGATCGCCCGGCCCAATGGTGTAATAACCCCGCGTGGCTCGGCAGAGAGCTTGATAATCATATCCCAGTATTTTTCTTTAGCGATCTTGTTTTGCGCGTTCTGCATAGCGGTTTCGCGGGCAGCCTCGCGTAGCAGTTGCTTGAATGTGCCATCCTCGCGCAAGGTCGCATCTTTGTTGCCCACCCGTGCGAAGTAATCGCTTTTGATCTTGTTGGCGGTTTCGGAGGTTGAGGTTTTGACATACTCATTAATCACTTTGAATAAGGCCCCGTGTGCCAATGTAAACTGAAAACGCCCGTAGCTGACGATTCCGGCGTCATTGGGGTTGGCCTGGTAAGAACTATAGCCGCCCTCAAATGTGGCGGTAATATCTAACGCGGCCCGCAACACCCGGTCAAACTGAAGCGGGGCGGCTTCCCCGGTCGCTTCTTTAATTTCCGGTTCCGGCTCACGCGGGGGGTTGTTATCTGTCGGGATATTAGCGGACCCGTGAACGAGGGTAAAGGCTCCCATCGGCACATCGATCTGACCAAGCCCGTATTCGGTAGCATCCCCTTGTAGCACCACATAATCATCACGAACCCACCCTTCCATGCTGCCGGGGAATTGCAGCCTAAACCATAGATAGGGCTGATTATTGAAGCTGTCGCCGTTTGGGTCCTCTTTGATGCTTAGCACGGTGAGGCCGCCAGCACCGTTGGCCCACTTAAACACCTCTTTTTCGCTGGTGGGGCCGTCATAAACGGCGATCTCGCCAACCGGCGGGTAGTCCGGTGCATTACGGATAGTTGCTGTTAATGTCATGTACCACGCTCCCTACATTGGATGTCAGACAACGGTCAATATTTGTGACCTTATTGTAGCCAAGGATTCGGTTTTGTGCCGCCACTCATAAGGCCCCCTCTTTAGAGAGCGCCGCCGCAAGCTGTGCGCTGACGAGTTCCAGCATCAGCACGTTTTCCTGGGTGATCGTCCCCGGTATATCGCGGCAGGCAACCAGCACACCATAGCGCACCCCGCTGATGTTGATCGGCACACAGGCGACCGCCCCTAACCGACCGCGTGCCACTAGCGGGTGGTTCAGGTCATCCTCTGGGGCGGCGATGCGGCTCTGCCCGGTTTTAGACACCCAGCCCATCAGGTCGTTCTGATCGCCTTTATCCGGGGCGATGGCCTTAATTGTGCGCGGGCCATCTTGCGCTTTAAGTATCATACGGACGGGTTCTTCGCTCTGTTGTTGGTAGACGGATACATAATCGTAGTTCATCTCCAGGCAGGCGGCAGCGGCGGCCTGTAACTTCCCAACTATGCCGGTGGCGTTGCGTAATTTCTTGGCGAAATGGCGCACTGCCGGCAGGCTATCGGCCCGCAGGGTTTCGAGTTGCCGGTCGGACATCAAGCGTTGAATCTGTTTGGCGAGGTCATCATTGTCGAAGGGGTCGGTACTGATGGCGTCCGCCTGGCCGGGGATGGCAAAATCAGCCTCTTCATCGACCAGGATAATCAACAAACGTGGGTAAGACAGGCGCAACTGGTTGATCAGTTTGTTGGTGTTAGCAAAAGCCTGGTTGAGTACGAACACATCCGTTTGTGTATCGCGGTCCGATAGATCGTCTAGCGCGTCTTGTATCTCCGTGACGATACGAACGTGAAAGTCCTGTTGTTCGCGTAGGTGCTGGAAGTATCGTTTGGCATTTTGTTTGGGGACTGCAACCAGAATTTCAACCTGTTTTGGCATAAAGCTATGGTCTCTCTTTAGCTCGCTATGAGTTCAATGAATAGTGTAGCCGATCTTATTTCCCTTTGCCGTAAGGTTCGATCACTAGCTTGGCCTGATAATCGGCAGCCGCCAGCGTGACTAACAACAGTTGACGCAGCCCGCGTGAAGTTGGCCCAATTTCGATAAATTCATCTAGCCGGTGGGCGTGCCCGCCGCGTGTGATACCCAGTGTTACCGTCGGGCAACCGTGCGAAAGCGGGATATTGCCATCGGTACTGCCAATCTGTAAGGCCCCCTCGGTGCCGGTTTCCGAAAGGGCGGCGAGTGCGCCAACAATTAGCGGATGGTCGGGGGCAAGATGCCCCGCCGGGCGTTCCCCGACAACTTCAACCTGTAGTGATACGTCCGGGGGCATAACACGCTGGATGGCGTCTCGCACTTGTGCTTCGAGGGCGGCGAGCGCGTTTGGAGATTCTGAGCGTAAATCGAGCCATAGCCCGGCCTCGGTTGCAATTGAGTTGATACTGTGCCCGCCCTCGATCATGCCGATGTTGTAGGTTGTGCGTGGGGTGGCTGGCACGTCAAGTTGGGTGATGGCTGCGCCCAACGCCATGATCGCATGAACGGCACTTGGTTGGCCGAAGTGTAGCCAGCTGTGCCCGCCCTGCGCGTGGGTGGTAATGTGTAGCCGTCGGACGGCGATCCCGGCATGGTAGATATACCCATAGGCCAGCCCCTCCACGTTGATCACCGCCGCGATCTGATCGCGCAGCGTGTCGAAGGCTTGTCGCGCTCCGTCCAGGTTACCTAAGCCTTCCTCGCGGCTGGTGGCGACGAACCACAGCGGGCAGGCCGGGGTAATCGCGTGAGTTTGGAGGTAATGCGCCAGGCCGAGTATCCCCCCCACGCCGATGCTGTTATCGCCTAGCCCCGGCCCTTTAATCTTGTTGTTTTCGGTGCGCAGGGTCAGGTCTGTTTGGAGGGGAAAGACCGTATCGGTATGTGCCATGATCAAAATACCGGGCAGGGCGGGGTTGGCCCCCGGCAATCGCCCATAGATATTGTGTAGAGCGTCGGCCCGCACGTCGGCTAAGCCGATCTGCTCGAATTGCTGCTGTACATAGGCCGCCCGTGCTTGTTCCTCAAAGGTTGGGGCGGGTATCTGCTGGATGACTTTACTCTGTTCTATCACCCACTCCGCCAGCGAGTGCATGCTGCCGGCGGGGTATTCACGGGCGTACTGACGAATCTGTTTTTTCATGGCAATAACCGCATCTAGTGACATAAGATGCTGTTATTGTACCGTTTTCATGTGGAAGCGGACAGACCGTCAAACAAAAAAGCCGACCTGAGCGGTCGGTTTGTGGGATAACAGTACTTGTTAACCGGTGATGGCAGCTTACTTATTGGCTTCGAGCGCGGCAAGTTGCTTCATCAAGCGGCTTTTGCGACGGGCCGCGTTGCGCTTGTGGATTACCCCACGAGAAACGGACTTGTCTAACTCGCGGACGGCTTCCTTCACCTGGGCGCGAATTTCATCAATGTTTCCTTCGCCCGCCTGGATCGCGTCGCGGGCGTCTTTTGACAGCGAGCGCGACCGGTTGCGCCATTTACGGTTGTAGATGCGGCGCTTTTCGTTCTGACGAATACGTTTAATTGCAGATTTATGATTTGCCATTGGGTTACCTTTGTTCGACTTGATCAGGGCCGCCAGTTTACCCCGGCGGTTTATTGTATGGGTTAAGTTTATGACGCGAAAGAGCCTCAGATAAAGGCAAATTAGAATATTACAGGGCGGGCCGGGGTTTGTCTAGCGTGGGCGCGTGGGGTCAATACCCGGTCATCGTCACGACCCGCTAGTTGGCAGCCAATCCCAGGCCGGGGAATCGGTGAGGCGGGCGCGGTTGGTGCCGTCGGCAGCCATGCGGTAAAGGTCTGGGTATTGGCCTGTGACGGACACAAACAACAGATCGCCGCCAGGTGTGAAGTGTGGGCTGATCTCCGATGCGGTTTCCCCGGTCAGGCGTTGGGTTACGCCATCGGGTAACGTGATGATGTGGATCGCGTAGCCTGGCCCGACCTGGCGCGTGAACGCGATCTGTGCCCCATCCGGCGACCACGACGGCGCGTGATGCGTGCGATCTGTGTCTGTCCAGCGGGTAAGCGTGGTCCGGTCTGGGTGGACGGTGTAGAGGCCAGTCGGCTGGCCTGGCTCACGTTGTGATTTAAACGCGATCCGTGTTCCATCTGGGGACCAAGCCGGGGCGTAATCTTTAGCCGGGTGGGTGGTGATCTGGGTGTTATTGAAGCCGCTAGCGTCGATCATGTAAATATCGACGGCAGCGCCACTGGTGAACGTGTAGGCGATGCGCTCGCTATCCGGTGACCAGGTGGGGCTATCGCCACGAACCAACAGCGTAGCATCTTGCAGGTTATTGATGGGAGCCAGGTAAATCTCGGTATAACCGCCGTCGTTGCGCCGGGTAAAAGCGATCTGGGTGTCATCCGGCGAGACAGCAGCGGCGTAATCATAGGTGTTGGTGTTCGTCAGGCGTTGGATGTCGTGGCCGCCGGCGCTCATCCGGTAGAGTTGCCAGTTGGTGCCGGTGTCGCGGTCGGACGAGAAATAGACCCGGTATGGGTCGGCTTGCGACGAAACCGACAGTATCCCGCCGATGATAGCGATGATAAACCCCAAGATACGCCGCAGACTGTTCATGTTTTATCCTACCTGTTATGTTCGGTATTCTGCTACTGCCCCAGATATTTTAAACTCAAGCTGCAAATTGCACAGGGATAAAGGCTTCTCAACTGTGAAACAGCTATGGATAGCTGCATTAATCGTACTAAATTTTGGGCTGATCGCTGCTGATGAACACCAGATCACCGCCAACCGGCGGGCGGCGCTGTATCTGGGGCCGGGGCATACCTACTTCCCCGCCGACCTGCTCAACCCCGGCCTACCGGTGCAAGTGGTCGAGCGTGACGCCATCGGCACCTGGGTACGGGTGCAGCGTGTTACCGAAGCCGGCGACGTGGCTCAGGACGGCTGGCTGCAACTCGGCTACCTGAATCTAACAGACGATCTGCGCTTTAGCGAAATCCCCGTCAATACCGACCTCCCCCCGGCAGACCTGGATAACGTCGATAGCCGATCCATGCGGGCATTGTACGCGGTCCCGGTGATCCCGGAGATCGACCCGTTGATGGTGGAAGTGTTCGAGCGTGGGCAGCAATTGGGACGGGGGGCGAACGTCGTAACCAAGGTGGGGGATAGCCTGAGTGCGGATCGCAACTATCTAGCCGTGATGAGTGCCGACGAGCGCGAGCTTGGCCCGTTCGACTACCTCAGCGAGACTATAGACTACTACGGGCCATCCACCGCCGAGCCGAGCGTGGCGGCCCGCATTGGCCTGAGTAGCCTGGTGCTGTTCGACCCATTCTGGGCCGACGATGAAATGTGCGGGCGCGGTGCAACTCCGTTAACGTGTGAATACGATCTGAAAAATCCGAGCGTGGCGCTGATTATGTTCGGGCCGAATGACGTATTGAGCATGTCCGATGAGGAATACGGCGACAACATGCGGCGGGCGGTGGAAGAAACGCTAGCGGCGGGCGTGATTCCGGTGCTGTCTACGTTTAGTTATCACCCTGATCATGAATACTGGTGGCTGTCTGTGGAATTTAACTTACAATTGGTAGCTATCGCGCAGCAGTACCGGGTGCCGTTGATCAACCTGTGGTCGGCCTCCCGTGTGATGCCGGACTACGGCATGGACCAAGATCGGATACATATGAAACAAAGCGGGTTCGCCTACCTGAAATACGATACCGGGCACGAAACTTTCTATGGGACGAGCCTACGCAACCTATTAGCCGTGCGGACCCTGCACGAAATACGATTAACCTTAAATTTAGGCGAGGATACCTGATGCGCTTTTTAATCTGGCCGCTGTTGAGTGTGATGACCCTGGCAATTGCTGGGTGTGCAACGGATGGTGCGGGGGACCCCGCCGCCGTGGTGGAGCAGTATCTACAAGCGTCAATTGATGCCGATGAAACCGCCCTGGCACAGACGATCTGTGCGGAGATGGAAGCCGAGATCGAAGCGGCGGGGCGGCGCTTTGCGACCGTCAGCGGTGCCCGCCTGGAGGGGGTAGCCTGTACCTTCGACGCCGACACAGAAACCGTCGCCTGTGACGGCGAGATCATCGCCACCTACGGCACGGAGGATACCGCCTTTCCGCTATCATCTTATCGGGTGGTGCAAGAGGGCGGCGAGTGGCGCTGGTGTGGTGAGGCGGGCTAGCCGATGCGCCCGTTCTCCAGGGAAAACCTGTTTGCTGTCGGGCTATGCCTGATCGCGATCTTGTTGGTAATTGTAACCAGCGATAGCTCGCCCCAATGGATTTACCAGGGGTTCTAGCCTGTGACATTCGATTTAGCGACCATTGGCACATTTACGGCGCTGGCGGTGGCGTATACGTTGCTACCGGGGCGCTGGCGCGGTTGGGCGCTGATGATCGTCAGCCTAATTGTGGTCTACGGGTTGCAGCCCTTCTTACGGGTGCAGCACATGGATTTCATCCTGCCGACGCTAACGATCCTGCTGGCGCTGATCGGCTGGTGGGTCACACGGCAGCCGGACGAGGCGCAGCAGGCCAGCTGGCCCCAAGACCGGATCGCGCTAGGGCTGATTGTCGGAGTGGTGGTGCTGATGGCTGGTTTTCGGTATATCGACCCGGCCTTCCGGCTCACGGCGTCGCGCCCACCGAGCCCGCTGTGGGTGCTGCTAGGGGTGGCGGTGGTGCAGGCCCCGTTATGGCTGTGGCGGCGTCAGATCGCCGGGTACAAACGAGCCGCGCTGTGGGTTACCGCCGCGCTGATCCTCGGTGCGTTTATCGTGCTGAAAACCGGGCCGTTGGCGCTAGCTGTCAGCGAGTTTGGGCGGGTGATTAGTGGGCGAGACCCGGCAGCCGCCAACCCGCTAACCGACCTCAACTGGCTCGGCTTTTCGTATGTCGCGTTTCGGCTGTTGCACACGCTCCGGGATCGCGCAACCGGGCTTTTACCCGCGCTGAGCCTGCGCGATTATATGACCTATATCGTATTCTTTCCGGCTTTCATCGCCGGGCCGATTGACCGCGCCGAACGGTTCCAGCAGGATATGGCGGCCCTGCCCGATCTAGGCCGGGCGAGCGCGGATAGATGGGCGGAGGGGATCGGGCGGATCGTGGTGGGGTTGTTTAAGAAGTTTGTGATTGCCGATACGCTCGCGCTAGGGGTTGCGCTCAATGCGACCAACGCCGCCCAAACGGATAGCACTGGGTGGGCGTGGGTGTTGTTGTACGGCTACGCGCTCCGGCTATTTTTCGACTTTAGCGGCTACTCCGATATTGCGATTGGCATTGGGATATTGTTTGGGGTGCGCCTGCCGGAGAATTTCAAACGTCCGTATTTGCAGACGAATATCACCGCTTTCTGGCAGAGTTGGCATATCACCCTCAGCGATTGGGCGCGGTTCTATGTGTTTTCGCCGTTGTCGCGGTCGCTGCTGCGGCGGAAGCCGCGCCCGTCCCCGGTGCTGATCGTGTTGTTGGCGCAGGTGGCAACCATGGTTGTGATCGGGCTGTGGCACGGCGTGACCTGGAACTTTTTGATCTGGGGGTTATGGCACGGCATCGGGTTGTGGGTCCATAAGCAGTGGAGCGACCGCACCCGCAAATGGTACCGCAACCTGAAGCAACAGCCGGGGCGCTTACGGCTATGGATGGGTTTGGCGTGGGCGCTGACGTTCCATTTTGTGGTGTTGGGGTGGGTGTGGTTTGCGTTGCCCACACCGACGGATTCGCTTAACCTGTTCGCAATCTTGTTTGGGGTGCGCTGATGTGGGGCTGGCTGCAAGACAAGGGCTATTCCTGGGGGGTTATCGGGCGGGTGCTGCTCAAGGCGTTGATACTGTTTGGGCTGTGTAACCTGATCTATGCGCTGGCGTACCCCGTGACAGGGTTAGGGCAGCTATCGATCTATGGGGTAGCGGCCCCGCACCGGGTACGCTTACCTTACGGTGAAAACCCCGCTCAATCTTACAACCTGAGCGTTGGCAACTTGCACGCGATGTTCAGCGCGACCGATATTTCTCGACGCAAAGCCCCAGACGAGTTCCGCGTGTTGCTGGTGGGCGATAGCGCGACCTGGGGCTGGTTTTTGCAACCGGACGAAACTTATGCCGCCCAGATCAACGCGGCGGGCGCGGCCCTCCCCGATGGGCGGCGGGTGGTGGCCTACAACATCGGCTACCCGGTGCTTTCCGTGACGAAAGACCTGGTGCTGCTCAACTATGCCCGCCGCTACGATCCCGATCTGGTGGTGTGGTTGGTGACGGCGCAGAGTATGCGCTACACGGACGAAAACGGCGCATCGGTGCAGGCCGCCGCCCCGGTCACCGAGTGGAACGACCCGTTCGCGCAGACACTCGTACCGCGCCCGGCCACGCCTTGGTCGGATCGCACGCTGGTCGGGGATCGACGCTCGCTAGCGGACCTGTTGCGCTTGCAAGTCTACAGTGTCGCCTGGGCCGCGACCGGGATCGATCACTTCATCCCGCCAGATTACGACCTGCGCCGGACGGACTTGTCCGATTCGGTGGCGTGGGGCGGTTTCGACAGGCCAACCAACATCACCCGCGACGATCTGGCGTTCGACATCATCGAAACGGGGATATTTGTCATGCAATCGCCGGAACCACAACCGATCCCGGTGATCCTGGTCAACCAGCCGATCTTCATCAGTGACGGCGATAACAGCGACTTGCGCTATAACAGCTTTTATCCGCGCTGGGCTTACGACCAATACCGCGACCTGCTAGCCGGGCTTGCCACCGAAAACGGTTGGACTTATGCCGATTGGTGGGATATGCTGCCCCCGCAACAATTTACCGATACCCCGGTTCACGTCACGCCAGACGCCGCCGGGACGATTGCCCAACGCTTGTTAGACCTGATACTTGAGGAGGTTTCGTTAGATGGACCAAGCAACCGTGAAAGCTAAGATTCGGGCGTTTGTGCTGCGCGAACTCGTCCGCGATGCACAATATCCGCTAGACGATGATGAGGGCATTATCTCCGGTGGGCTGATGGATTCGTTTTCGTTGGCGGAACTCGGCGTATTTGTCGAAGATGAGTTTGGCGTCTACATCCCGGACCCCGACCTAACGGTCGATAAGATGGACACGCTCGACCAGATGACGGCGCGTGTGGTGCGGGACCTATCGTGATCGACCGCGCCAGCTTCGATACGCTACTCGATGCGGTCACACTGGGGGGCGGCGACCGGGACGCGCTTATCTACCTGGCAACAGATGCCGACCCGGTTCACATCACCCGCGATCAGTTTGTGGAGCAGGTGCGGGTACATGCGGCGGCGCTGGCAGCACGCGGCATCGGCCCCGGCGATCTGGTGATCCTGGCACATACGCAAAACCTGGAAAGCGTTTACCTGTTCTGGGGGGCGCTCTACCTGGGGGCGTTGCCGTCGATGTTCCCGACATTAACGGAAAAGCTAGACCCAACGGTTTACGCGGCGAATATGGCAGAACTGGTCGCCGCCTCCGGTGTGAAAGCCGTGTTCACAACGGCGCGGTTCGCGCCCCAACTGGCGGAAACCGTCGAGTGCCCGGTTTACGGCTCGCTACCCCCGGCAGGCCATCCCCCCC
>DAOTUA010000126.1:0-9607 GCA_034437355.1 Anaerolineae bacterium
GGTTTTTCAAGAGGAGTTTCCGTCTTTTTTGGAAGCCTGTTGTTCGTCTTGCATCGCTTCGAGTGCCAGTTGCATATCACTAGCGTCGCGCTCTACGCCGCTACGGTAGACAGCATATTTCTTCAACCAGGCGTTATCGTAATCCTTGATGTATTGTTCTGCCATCGTGACCAGTTCCGTATTGCCCATGTAAACCGGGATGGTTTGATCGAGCGAGTGTGGACGAATATCCAGGATATTGCCGACGCCATCGGAGGAGTAGCCACCAGCTTGTTGTACAATAAATGCCAGGGCCTGTGCCTCATGCAACAAACGGATTTTACCTGCCATGCGCCCTTTACGTACATCGCTTGGGTAGATGTATATGCCACCCTTCAGCAGCGTGCGATGGACATCCCCCACCATTGAGCCAATATACCGATTCGAGATAGAGTCGCCCCCCTCCCCTTCAATGCCCTGCAATTGCTTGACATACCGCCGCACGCCCGGTGTCCAGTATTTCTCGTAGCCATGATTCACGCTGTAGTAGCGCGGGTTTTGGGGGAGTTGGATATTGGGATGGCTGAGGATAAACTCACCGAGTGCCGGGTCTAGGGTGAAGCCGAAAACCCCTTGCCCGGTGGTGTACACAAACATAGTACTACTTCCGTAAATCACGTAACCAGCAGCGAGCAAGCGTTTACCCTCTTGCAACACATCGTCTTCGGTCGCGTCCCGGCCTTTCGTGTACTTGAGGTGTACCGAAAAAATCGTACCGATAGAGGCGTTCACATCAATATTCGATGACCCATCAAGTGGATCATGGATCAGCACGTAGCTGCCCGCTTCATATTCTTCTGGGATCGTACGGATATGTGCGTGTTCTTCGGATACCACCCCGGCGCACAACCCAGTATGGTCGTTCATCCGCCAGATCACATCGTCGGCGTACATATCGAGCTTCTGTTGTTGTTCTCCGAAAACATTCTCACCGTCGGTAGCCCCAAGAATATCGACTAGGCCAGCACGAGTGGTTTCCTTTGCAATAATTTTTGCTGCCAGGGCAACATCCTGCAATAAGCGGGTAAAACGCCCGGTTGCTTGTGGGAACATACGCTGTTGTTCCTGAATATGTCGCTCTATCGTCACTAGCTTGGTCATTTGGCAATCTCTCTAAAATTATTATATGACTTTGGTATCATCGTAACGGGTTATGTTGCGGCTGACAACAAATTCGGTTTGATTACCAGGGCAATTGCAAAGTCAGGTACGATCACAGAATAACGTGGTGATCGGATTTAGACGGCGAACGGGAAAAATCCCGTCCCTACAAAACCCATGTGACCAGTAGAGACGCCTTTCTAGACGTCCGCTGGCAATAATCTATGCAATACACGATAGCGTGTACTTATACCAAGATTCGAGTTACCAACCAAAAGACACCGTGTTCTGGTTTTTGATCACCATCTGGATGACGCCACGCTGCCCGTTGGTGTGCCAGTGAGGGTCCACCTCATCAAGCTGCGCAGCTTGGGCGGCATCAATCCCCAGAATCGGGTCGCTTTTGAGCGTGCGTAGCGCGACCATCGGTGCGGGGAAGTACGTTACCACGTCTTCTAACGGGATGTCGTAATCCCAGATGGCATCCCCCACCAGGCGACGGTAATTCGCATCCCCTTTGATGATGACGAGTTGGCTATCCTGGAAAACGTGCTGGAGCTGGCGCGGCATCTCCCACATGAATAACGGGCTGGTCCAGAACAAGTTCGGGGCCAGCCGTAACCGCCCCTCTTTGAAGGCGGTTTGAAGGCGGCGGCCCATCGCTGTGATCGGCTCGCGCTTGCGGGTGCCGTGTGGCCCGTATTGGCAGCGCCCGATCATAGCGATCACGTCCGTATTGGTGGCATCGCTCACAAAGGTGGGGTGATATTTGGTATGTAGGATGACCACATCGCAGAAGCCGGTGAGCAGCGTATCGGTCAGGGCCAGGTCCATCGCAAGTTCGGTCCCGGCGTTGTCTAGCACAAGATGCACAATACCCCGCCCCGGCTGCGGGAAGTCCGCTAGGGTGGCGTTCAACAGGTGCGAGCGCACGATCTCGGCGTCGTCGGTGAGAATGTCGTCGGCTTCGATGGCGGCCCCACGGGCGGCGGCATCGGTATAGCTCAGGTCGATACGGTTGCCGAACGTCGCCCAACGCAATAATTGTGGCAGATGGTCATAAGCGCCGGGGTGGGGGTCCAGGGCATTTTCTAGTAATTCCCATAACTCATCCTTCTGAAGTTCGTCTTGTTTGATAGGGGCGAAGGGGTCGCGGCGCAGTTCCCACCAGCGGACGGCCTCTATAATCAGCCGGAACAGCACCGTTTCGGCAAAAAACCAGTCGATATGCTGCCAGGTGGGGCGGTTGTCGCTGTTACCGCCGCGGTCTACATAAGCCGATGCCCATTCGATGTAATCTGGGGCGGGGGGGGGGTATAAGTTGAGCATTACAATCGGAGCATCTTCGATTAAATCTCGCTGGAGCGCCCGCAGTTCTTCGGCAATGATGGGCGGGTAATCTGGATTGGCGTCTAATAGCTGAGCGATCATACGGGGGTGCCGGGTGCGCATGGTGTGATGTGCAAACGGATTGCTGTTATCGGTTCGGATCGGCGGTGGTAGGTTGGCAGGGGTAGGCATAGGCGGCTCTCCAGCTTATAAATCGTTAGGGTTTACATTGTACGCCCGATGCAAAAGCGATTAGGCGTGTTATTTTCAATCAAAATGGGCGCTTTTTGCCCACTTTTGCCAGAAAAAGTAGTGGGGTGTGGGGGAAAACCCCACAAAACCCTGTGTATTTTGAATGTTACATAGAGCGTATTGTAGCCGAATAGCAAACAATGGGGAAATATGCCTTACACCACGCCCCACGCTATGATAAAATCTTTCCCGGTATACAGTTACTTTGCAATACGTGCGCCAAAATCCCACTTACCTGGACCTGATGCGTGTTGTCTGCCAAGTTGCAGATTCCAGTCGGGGAAGAAGGGTAAGCACGCGAATAAACACAGCGACAACATAGGAGAAAACATGCCTTCCCAAGTATCCCTGCGGAATCTGCTTGAAGTCGGGGTCCATTTCGGGCACCGTACCCAAAAGTGGAACCCGAAAATGAGTCCGTATATCTTCACCCAACGTAACGGGATTCACATCCTGGACCTGCAACAAACTATCAAGAACCTGCACGAATACCACGACATGATCCGCGACCTGGTGGCAGGCGGCGGCAGTGTGTTGTTTGTCGGGACCAAACGCCAAGCTGCTGAGACGATCCGCCGTGAAGCGGAACGCTGCGGTATGCCCTACGTCAATTATCGCTGGTTAGGTGGCACGCTCACCAACTGGCAGACGATCCGCCGCCGGATTGACACGCTCAAGGAATTGGAAAACGAACGCGAATCCCCTAAATTTGACCTGCTCACCAAGAAAGAACAGCTCACCAAAGAACGCGAGATCGAAAAACTACTCTTGCGCTTAGGCGGTATCCGGCATATGAAGGGCCTGCCCAACCTGGTTTTTATCGTGGATGTCGTCCGCGAGGACACCGCCGTTAAAGAGTGTAACATCCTGGACATTCCGGTACTGGCCCTGCTCGATTCTAACGGTAACCCGGATCAGATCGATTACATCTTGCCCGCCAACGACGACGCGATGCGAGCTATCAAACTGATGGTGGGGGCCGTTGCAGATGCGGTCCTGGCCGGGCGTGCGATGCGTAAGGGCGAATTTGAGGACGAGAACGACTTCGATAATATGACCGAAGTCGACCTCAGCCGCTATGACGACAATGACGACGACGCGAGCAACGACGAAGCCTATCTGGGCCAGTCTACACTAGAGAAAATCCGTAGCCAGAAGTTGGTTGACGACGACGACGACGACGTAACCGACGAGTAAACCAGTAACTCCCGCCGGAGGTGCCAGCCAAGGCCCCCCGGTGCCCCTAACTGTGCATTGAGCGAAAGAGAGAGACGACGACAATATGGTAAAAGTTACGGCAGCAATGGTGAAAGAACTGCGCGACGCGACCGGCGCGGGGCCATTGGATATTAAAAAGGCACTGGAAGCCACCGAAGGCGACAAGCAGGCCGCCATGGACTACCTGCGCGAGAAGGGCATCGCCAAAGCCGCAAAGAAGCTCGGCAAAGAGCGCACCATGAACGAAGGCACGGTGGCCGTCTGGCAGGACCGCGAAGCAAGCCCGCAGCATGTGGTGCTGGTTCAGCTAGACTGCGAGACGGATTTTGTCGGCACGAACGAGCGTTTTGTGGCCTTTTCCGAGGCGTTAGCCGCACATATTGCTCACGAAAACACGGCCAATGTGGATGAGTTGATGAGCCAAACGCTGCATGGGGCCGATGTCCCGGTCGAAGAACGCTTTAAGGTCGTTATCTCCGAGCTTGGTGAGAAAATGCAGGTTGGCGGGCTGGCAAACGTCCAGACCAACGGCGGCACGATTGGCGTCTACCAACACTTTAACAAGCGCATCGCCGCGCTGGTCGAACTGAGCGAGGCGGGCCAGGATGAACTAGCTTACGACATCGCCATGCACATTTCTAACCTGCGGCCCCAGTACATCACCCGCGATGAGGTGCCGGCGAGCGTGGTAGACCACGAAAAACAGGTCCAGAAAAACCGCGTCATCGAAGAAGGTAAGCCGGAACATATCGCCGACAAAATCGTTGAGGGGCGAATGGGCAAGTTCTACGAAGAAATTTGCCTGGTCGAGCAAGCCTTCCTCAAAGACGATAGCAAGACCATCGCGGACCTGCTCAAAGAACACAACGTCGAGATCAAGCAGATGGCCCGCTTCGGCGTCGGTGAAAACGACGACGACCAAGGCGACGATGAATAGGGCGTATCGGCTTCTCAAACGACTAGCGAGTTTGTTTCGCTAACCCTCAAGGGATTGGCTATTTGCCAATCCCTTTTTTGTTGCATGTATGCTGAAAGGAGTTCTGCCGAATGCCAACCAATTACAAGCGTGTCGTGCTGAAATTTAGCGGGGAAGCCCTGGCCCCACCTGGGGGTAACATGGGGATAGACCCGAACTGCGCCGAAGACATCGCGACCAAAGTTAAAGATATTCACGAAACCGGCGTCCAGGTTGCGATTGTGATCGGCGGCGGCAACCTGTGGCGCGGGGCAATGGGTGTCAAACGCGGCATGGACCAGGCCACCGCCGATTACATGGGCATGATCGCCACCGTGATGAACGGGCTGGCCCTGCAAGACGCGCTCAAGCGGTCTGGGGTTGATAGCCGCGTGCAAACGGCGGTCCATATGGATGAAGTCGCGGAACCTTACATCCGGCTGCGGGCGATGCGCCACATGGAAAAAGGGCGCGTTGTGATTATCGCCGGGGGGATTGGCAATCCGTTTTTCACGACCGATACCGCTGCCGCGCTCCGGGCGGCAGAGATCAAAGCCGATATTGTCATCAAAGCGACCAAAGTCGATGGCGTTTACTCGTCCGACCCCAAAGAAAACGCCGACGCGGTGCGTTACGAGCGCCTCGGCTATGACGATGTGCTGGAGAAGCGCCTGCGGGTGATGGACCTGACCGCGTTCACGTTGTGCCAGGAAAATAAGATGCCAATCTTGGTGTTGAACTTCTGGGCGGAGAACGCGCTGCGCCGTGCGATTGAGGGCGATCTATCAGTTGGCACGCTCATTAGCTAGCCCTGTGCGGGCGGGTAACGTGTGGTTCCGGATCGCGTTTTCCGGCAGCACCACCCGTTGCCCCTTGCACCCCGGCAGGTTTGCGTCACAATTAGGATCGCTGACTTGCACGTTACCGGAATGAGTAACCCCCCATGCACATTGCGATCAACGGTTGGTTCTGGGACCAGCCGAATGTCGGAAGCGGACAATACCTGCGCGGCCTATTGGCGGCGCTGTGTCGCGTCGCCCCACAAACCCAATTTACGCTTGTGCTGCCCTCGCATATCGGCGCACCCCAGGCCATACCGGATGGCGTGCAGGTGCTAACGACCTCCGGCGGGCTGCCCGGCAAGCTCGGCAAAGTGTGGTTCGAGCAGCGACAGTTCCCGGCGGCGGTGGCGACATCGGGCGCGGGGCTGGCCCATGTACCGTACTGGGGGCCGCCGCTTCGTTCGCCGGTGCCGTTGGTAACAAGCGTGCTAGACGCCATCCCGCTGATCTTCCCGGCTTACGCGGGCGGTTTCTTCAACCGCTTGTATGTCTCGATGGTACGCGCCGCCGCCCAGGGCAGCACCCGCCTGATCACGCTCTCCGAAGCAAGCGCCCAAGACATCGCCGCCCATTTCAATTACCCATCAGCGCATATCACGCCGATCCACTTAGCCCCCAAACCGGTGTATCACCCTAAGATGGGCAGCCAACACGACCCCGACGTGCGCCGCAAGTACAACTTACCCGATGACCCGTTTGTGCTGTATGTGGGGGGCTTCGATGTCCGTAAACGGCTAGACCAACTGATCGGCGCTTATAGCTTTGTCTACCGGGCACATGGCGAATATATCCCGCTGGTGATTGCCGGGCAGCAACCGACCTACCGCGAACCGCTTTTCCCGGACCCGCACGAAGTGATCGCCGCCCACAAGATTCACCCGGATGATGTACGCTGGATCGGCTATGTGGATGAGGACGATATGCCAGCGTTATATCGGTTGGCGGAGGTGTTTGTATACCCAACTGCGTATGAGGGGTTCGGGTTGCCGTTGCTCGAAGCCATGGCAAGCGGTACCCCAGCAGTTGCTAACGAGATTCCGGTATTCGAGGAGATCGTCGGGGACGGCGCGTTTTTGGTGCAGGACGGCAGCGAAACCAAGATGGGCGGGGCGATCTTGGCGTTGTTAGAACAGCGCGATCTGTACGACAGCCTATCTAACCGGGGAATTGCGCGGGCGTCGAATTTTACCTGGCGCAAAACAGCGAAGGCCACGCTGCGGGTATACGAGCAGGCGCTACACGCATCGGATTGATAAGGGCTTGTGGAATTTTTCCCAAACCCCCTCGTCAAGCCGAAACAGTTGTATTATGATAGATGCAACAGATAAGCAATGAAGCGTGTTTCTGCTGCCGTTACAGCAAAACCTGCAATCAATGCCATCCATTGGGAGGATGTGCCGCCTATCTGCTAGCGGGTGTGCGTGGCTCATAGCCCGATCACTCGGTTAAAAGGCAAACGTGATTGACAGTCAATCGAACCAGGGCAAACTGTTCCGGTTTTTGATAACGCATGGGCAGGTTGTTGGAAGAGGTCTAACTTCTATGAACTTTAATTCAAAACAGGAGCGCAACAGAACGCTGGGCGCATCGGCGGTTGTGACGGTGTTGTTGTTCGTTGGCGGGTACTTCATCGCGGAGATGACGCCCTGGCTGATGGGCGAACAGGCGTCGGCGCAGGCGCAGTTGGTCGATGGGCTGATGTACACCATGATGTATATCGGCGGAATGGTTTTCTTACTGGTGCAGGGTTTACTTGTTTGGGCGGTGATCTTCTACCGCAAACGCGAAGGGGATGACACCGACGGCCCGGCGATCCACGGTAACAATGCCTTAGAGTTCGTCTGGACGTTGATCCCGTCGATTGTGGTGTTTGTGCTGACGATCTACAGCTTTCAGGTCTATTTGAACACCCGCGCCCCTCAGGAAAACGAACTGGTTGTCAGTGTGGCGGCACAACGGTATGCCTTCGGTTTCGAGTATTACGACGCCGCCACCGATACCGTCATCAACGATACCGTGTTGCGAACTTATGTCGAGATGGGCGCAAATGGCGAGGTGCTGAACACGCGCCCGGTCCGGTTAGAACTGACGGGTAACGATGTGATCCACTCGTTTTGGATACCGAGTATGCGCGTCAAGCAGGATATGTTGCCGGGGCGCATGACCGAACTCCGCTTCACCCCGACCAAGCCAGGGCGCTACCCGGTCGTTTGCACCGAGTTATGCGGTGGCGGCCATGGTGGGATGCAGGCCGAAGTGCTGGTCTACCCCAGCGAAGAAAGTTATATGCAGTGGTTCGAGACATCCTTGGATTGCCGCCTGAACCCCCCAGAGGACCCGGTGCAGCAGGGCGCGGCAATCTTGGCGAATCAGAGTGGGGTGTGGGGCTGTTCTGGCTGCCATGTGTTAGATGAGTTCGGATGGAACGGGCAGGTCGGGCCGACCCTGAATAACATTGGTCAACGAGCAGCAGCGCGGGCGGCGGCGGCTGGCAACGAAAGCGGCTACGAGTACTTGTATCAGTCCATCAAAAACGCTAACGCCTACATTGTACCCACTTATGCGGCGGCTATGCCCGTCTGGGATGATGAGACGATGCCGGACGAAACCGCTGCCGCCATCGCCGCGTATTTAGAAGCGCAAACACCGGACTACCAACCACAAGACCCAATGGAGATGTGCCCGATTACACCGTTTGATGATGTGATGGCGGCTTATACCGATGAGGTCGAAGTGGCGGCACGCTAGGCCGGCCCACAATGAACAGCAAGCACAAACCTTAGTTAGTTATCACAGAAAGAGAGTACCCAATGGCTACCATAAGCGCCCCACTTGGTGGGGGACAGGCGCAAGCGGCAAAGCGCCTGCGTGTGAGCGATTATCTACGCTGGACGGTTGATCACAAGATCATCGGCGTGCAATATCTGGTGACCTCGTTCTTTTTCTTCCTGGTGGGCGGGGCCTTTGCGATGCTCATCCGGGCCGAGCTACTCACACCCGCCCAAGACTTCCTGCCGAGTGGCACCGCCTATAACACCGTGCTGACGCTGCACGGTTCCGCGATGATCTTTCTGTTTATGATCCCGATCTGGGCCGGGTTCGGCAATTATTTTGTACCGCTACAATTGGGCGCAAAAGACATGGCTTTCCCCTGGTTGAACGCCTTCGCCTTCTGGCTGATCCCGCCGGCAGGGGTGCTGTTCCTGGCGAGCTATTTTGTGGGCGCACCTGAAGCCGGCTGGACGGCCTACCCACCGCTGAGTGTCGAATACAGCCCGGACGGGCAAACCATGTGGATTCTTGGGTTGCATATCCTGGGGATTAGCTCCATTCTCGGCGCGATTAACTTTATCGTGACGATCAAGAACATGCGCCCCGATGGGATGGGCTACTTCCAGATGCCGCTTTTCTGCTGGTCGATGCTGGCCCAAAGCCTGATCATCGTGATGGCAACACCCTTCCTCGCGGGGGCGCTAACGTTGCTATTACTAGACCGGGTGGCGGGGACGGCTTTCTTTGACCCGGCAAATGGCGGTGATGTGTTGTTGTGGCAGAATATTTTCTGGTTCTACAGCCATCCGGCGGTGTATATCATGGTTTTACCGGGGATGGGTATTCTCAGTGAGGTATTGTCCATTCACAGCCGTAAGCCCGTGTTTGGGTATCGGCTGATTGCGATGTCTAGCATGGCGATTGCATTGATCGGCTTTACGGTGTGGGCGCACCATATGTTTACTAGCCTCACGCCCGCGCTGCGCATCCCGTTTATGATCACCTCGATGATTATCGCCGTCCCGACCGGGATCAAAGTATTCGGCTGGATCGGCACGATCTGGGGCGGCAAGATACGTTTCACCACCGCGATGCTGTT
>DAOTUA010000127.1:0-20085 GCA_034437355.1 Anaerolineae bacterium
AACGCGGCCATTAATATTCTACGGGCAGGGGTTGGGGCATCAACCCACGACTTAGAGGTCGTTAGACGAGACGACGAGAAGCAAAGTGCCTCCGAATCTCGCAGCCTTGCTTGAAGTTAAGAATCCCCCGGCTTTAGCTGTGGGGAGTATGTCAAGACAGTCTCATCTTCTGGTAAACTGAATGTATTGACAGTTAAAGAAATGAAGGAAAACCCTATGCGCCAAGTTATGATGACGGTGGCTGCGTTGCTGATGATGATCTCGCCGATGGTCGTTTTTGCTGCTCAAGAAACCGCAGAGGCGAGTACCGAAGCAGTTATTGGCATCAGTAATCTGATTTTGATCATCGGAATTGGGGCGATTGTTGTCGTTGGCTTGGTGATGGGTGTGATGCGGGGCGGCGGTAAAGACGCTTAGCCGGGGGGTGAGTGGTACTATTTTTTTGCTTACAACATCGCTATAATGATTTAAACGTAATGTTCAAACATACTCGCCAATTTTAGTTTAATATGACGAGGTATACCCGGCTAATGACCCAAATTCGTTCTGAGTGGGAAAAACCGACGCACACACTGGATAAACAGCAGAAGGCTGCCCAACTGACATCTTCGGTTGATCGGCGCAAATTCTTGATCGGGGGCATTGTCATCTTGGCAGCTGTCGCCTATCTGATCATCTCTAGTACCATGACTGGCGCTCGCTACTTCATCACCGTTGATGAACTGGTGACCAACCCGACATATATCGGTGAGACTGTCCGTGTTTCTGGTGCTGTTTTGGGGGAAAGCATCGAATACGACGAACAAAACCTGATCATCGAGTTTACCATTTCGCACATCCCCGACGAATTTGACGACCTGGCAACCGCGCTGCATGATTCCGTCAACGACCCGAATATGGCGCGTATGTCGGTACGGGTCGAGAACGAGGTAAAGCCGGACTTACTTCAGCATGAGGCTCAGGCCATCTTGACGGGGGCGTTAGATGAGAATGGGGTTTTCCATGCGGATGAACTCTTGCTCAAGTGCCCAAGTCGGTTTGAAGAGGCTGGGCCGGATGAATCAATCGGTATGCCTAGCGCCTAACGTTACCATAACCGGGTGGCGCTGGTCGCCCGGTTCGCTGTCACCTCTTGTAGCGCCCCTGCATTATATCCCTACATGGCATTTTTACCCGGTCTTGTGATGTCTGATCAAGTCGTTACAATCTGATTTATTGTATGAATAATCAAGAACAGTCAGGATACGTCTTGCGATCTAGAAATTTGCTATCTTTTACAATTTTGTTCTTACTCGGTATCGTGATGGCGGGATGTGGTGCGATTGATCTGGCGGGGGAACCGGGTGTTGTCGCTACACTCCCCCCACGCCCGACCGAACCGCCTGCCCAAGACGTGTTGCTACCGGTTGAACACCCGGACCTCTCCGTCGGGGCCGCCATCTACGCGCAGAACTGCACAAGTTGCCACGGGATCGACGGGGCCGGTAACGGCGAGTTGGTTTTATCGGAGCAAGTGCCACACCCTGGTGATATGACCGATTGGGAAGCGGTATCTGTGGACCTGCCGACTGACTGGTACGACATCATCACCAACGGCAACCTTGCCAACCTGATGCCACCCTGGGCCGGGTCGCTGACAGTCGAGGAACGGTGGTCGGTGGCGATGTACAATTACACCCGCAGCTATACCCTGGATCAATTCGAGCGTGGGGCTGTTATCTACGAGCAGCAGTGCGCCGCTTGTCATGGGGAAAGCGGGGCGGGGGATGGGCCGTTGGCGGTCGAAGCGGGGGACCTGTCGGACCCGGCAACGATGGTTCAACTTTCGGATGAGGCCATCTATACGTTGTTGGCGGCTGGGTCTCAGAACCCGATGCACACTTTCGCCGGCGATCTTTCTGAGGAAGACATGCGCGATGTCACGGCCTATACGCGCACGCTTTCGCTGACGGGGAGCGAAATTATCGGGCAAGCGCCTGCGGAGCGAGAGGCCAGCATCCCCGCCGACGATACCGCCCCCGCCAACCTGGAAGATGCGTTCACGATTATAGAAAGTGGGACGATCACTGGGAATGTGGACAACGGCACCGAGGGCAGCACGATCTCCGAGGATACGATGGCGGAATTACACGTCTTTGATGAGTCGTTCGAGGAAATTGACGTGTTGCAGGCTCCGGTGGTGGATGGCATGTACGCGCTTAATGGCGTCACGATCAACCCGGCTTATACTTACGTCGCGTTGGTGGAACATGCCGGGCGCGAGTTCATCAGCCAACCGACACCGGGGCGCGGTGTTATTGATGACACGCTCAACCTGCCTATACTGGTGTACGATGTGACGCCCGACGAAAGCGTGCTTTCGATTGATAGCATGGCGATTCAGGTCACCCCACAAGAGAACCGCTTGCAGGTGGTGCAGTTTGTGATTTTCAATAACGAGTCGGATCGACTATTTAGTGTGGAAACCACGACCCCAGACGGCGAAACGGTGGTGCAATCTGCCACGCTGAGCCTGCCGCCGGGGTCGGTTGTGGGCGGCTTCAATGCCAACCCGGATCGCTACATTATCGACGAAGAGGCTTTTACCGTCACCGACACGCAACCGATCTTACCGGGTGATAGCCACCTGATGCAGTTGGTATACTTCATCCCGTTCGACCGCGACGCGATCATCGAACACCCGTTAGATTACGACATGAACGGTTTATTCCGCTTGTTGATGTCTACGGATACCGTGCGGGTTGAGGGGGATACGCTGGATAGTTTCGGCCCGGTGACGGTTGGGCAGTCTAACTATTTTGAGTACGGCACGCAGATCGACCTGACCGCTGGCGAAGCGATCACCTACGAATTGGCCCGTATGCCGGGTAATATCGGTGGGGCGGCGGGTGATATGGGCTGGTTGCCGACGACGTTATTTGTGCTGTCGGGCGCGTCGGCGCTGTTGGCAGTTGGGCTGTTCATCTACGGGCGCAGGTCCGGTAAGACCGACACGACTGATAAGGCGATAGACGCGCTTGTCACGCAGATCGCCCAACTCGATAACGCCCACGAAGCCGGGGAGATCAACCACGATGTTTACCAGCGGCAACGGGCGGACCTGAAGGCCGAACTGCGCCAGCTCATGGAAGGGAAATCCGAGACTGCATGAGCGATAATGCGCTGATTCAAATTCGGGGGTTGGTCAAAACTTACGGTTACCGCCCGGTACTGAAAAAGCTCTCGCTGTCGGTCGAACGCGGTCATTTCGTGGCGCTGCTTGGCCCGAACGGAAGCGGCAAAAGTACGCTGCTGCGGTTGATTGCCGGGCTAGCCAAGCCCAGCGCCGGGACGATCACGGTTGGGGGGTGGACGATCCCCCGCGAGGCGGGCGCGGTGCGCTCGCAGATCGGGATGGTTGGGCATAAGCCGTTGCTTTACGAGGCGCTGACCGCCCGCGAAAATCTACAGTTCTTCACGCGGCTATATGGCCTGCCAGTGGTGCCAGATCGGATTATGGAACAGTTGGCGCGTGTCGGGCTGAAGCGCCACGCCGACCAACCCGTGCGGACTTACTCACGGGGGATGCAGCAACGGTTGAGCATCGCCCGTGCGCTACTGCACGATCCGGCGGTGCTGCTGTTCGATGAACCGTTCACCGGGCTAGATCAAGATGCTTGTTCGATGTTGGATGAGATGCTGATCGATGCACATACCGCAAACCGCACGATCTTGATGGCAACCCACCAGATCGAACGGGCGGCACGGCTTGCCGAGCAGATCGTGATCATGTCTCGTGGTGATGTCGTGCATACCGGGCCAGCCGCCGGGCTAGATGGCCTGACGCTGGCACGCACTTATGCCGATGTCACGGGGATGGTGACGACATGACGACCGGCTTCTTACACACAGTTTCAACCATCTTGCGTAAAGATTTAATCGCGGAGTTCCGCAGCCGCGAGTTGGTCAGCGCGATGGCGTTGTTTGCGTTGCTGAGCGTATTAGCCTTCAGCTTTGCGTTACAACTCAACCGCCTAACACGGCAGGAGGCCGTTAGCGGTGTGCTATGGGTGACGGTGATCTATGCGGTGGTGCTTGGCTTTAACCGAAATAGCACCATCGAACGCGAGGGCGGCAGCTTTGAAGCGATGTTGCTGGCCCCGGTCAGCCGGGGCGCGATCTTCATCGGTAAGATGCTGGGCAATTTCCTGTTCTCAACCGTTATCGGGCTGATCTTGCTCCCGTTGATGACCATTTTGTTTAACGTCAACCTGGTTCACTGGGGGGCGATCTTGGTGTTGGCGTTAGGCGTATTCGGGATCGCAACCGTCGGAACGTTGTTGGCGACGATGACCGTGCAGACGCGCACCCGCGAAACCCTGTTGCCAATCGTCATGTTGCCAGTGGCGTTGCCGCTGCTGTTGCTGACGGTCAGCGCGACGAATCAGATCATTGATGGTAGACCGTTTGCCGATTGGCGCGATCCGCTGCAAATCATCGTTGTGGTTGATGTGCTATATTTTGCGCTGTGTTATGTATTGTTTGAGTTCATCATAGAAGATTGATGTGATAAAATATTGTAAGCCTGTTTGAAGGAGTATACAGAAGATGAGCCTTACAAAAGAGTTGCCCATAAGCGACCAACTGAAACAACAGGAAGCCGGCTTGCCGGTTACCCTGCTTGGCCTGACTATCGTAACCGTGTTAGCGGTGCTTGCCGGGTTGTATCTGGCTTTGTTCTACGCTGGGACCGACCTCGAACAGGGGGAAGTCCAACGCATATTCTACATTCACATGCCGTCTTTCTTTGGGGCATTTACCGCCTTTATTGGGGCCGTCATCGGTGGGATCGCCTACCTGCGCACCCGTAACTTGTTCTGGGATCGGATGGCGCTAGCGGGCGTCGAAGTCGGGTTGATGCTGTCGATGATCAATCTCGCAACGGGTTCGATCTGGGCACGCCCGATCTGGAATACCTGGTGGACATGGGACCCGCGCCTGACTTCGGCTGCGATCATGGTGCTGACGTATGCCGCCTACCTGATGCTACGGGCCGGCGTCGAAAACCCGGAACAGCGCCGCCGCTTTGCGTCGGTTTACGGCATCCTGGCGATCACCACCGCCATTCTTACGCTCGTTATTATCCGCATCCGCCCAGACACGATCCACCCGGCGGTGGTTGGGCCTAGCCCACAGAACGCCGAAGGCGGCTTTAGCATGGGCAGCGGACAGACGACCGCGCTGCTGTTCAACCTGCCGGTGTGGGGGTTGCTCGTGCCAATTACGCTGATGTGGTTCCGTATGCGCATGGAGCATTTTTCCGAAAACGTCGAGATGATGAAAGCTAAGTTACTGGAGGGCTAAGCGATATGGATAACTTCACCACACCAGAAACCGCAAACTTTCTTTACCTGGGTTTAGGCTCGGTGGCGCTGTTCACATTGGGTTACATCGGAACGCTTTTTGTGCGGTATCGCAACCTGCAAAAAGACATCGAGCTAATCCAACAACTGGCTGAGGACGAATAAATTGTATCGGGCGGGGCGATCCGTGGAGTTGCCCCGCAACGTGCATCCCATGAAAAAACGTCTCTACGTTTGGCTAACGATGTTTATCTTGGCAGCTTGTGGGCCGCGTGTGCCGCAGGCCGTCGCCCCAACTGCGATCCCCTTCCCCACTATGACACCCGGCCAACAGATCACCGGCAGCCTGCCGACCCCAGCTGCCGCAGCGGATACCATGGCGAACCCGGCAACCGCCGTCGCGCTGGCTAATCGTGCTACCTCCACGCCAGATTACAGCGCGTGCCCGTCCGTTGACAGCGATATATCGTTTGTGGCAGCAGTGGAAAGCGGACGATCCATCGCCAACGGTATCGTCGCGTTTTTGAACGAGGGCGGCCCGCCGGATGCGCTACGCGAGGGATTAACAGCCGCCGATCTGTTGGGCGAAACCGGGACTGTCGCGGATGAGTACGATTTTACCGGGGAACAAGTGCCGGAACTGCTGATCACATTCACCGACCCCGGCGAGGGCGGCGTTATTGTGTTGTTGACGTGCGAGAACCGCCGCTACGTAGCACGCTACCGGGCGGCGCTGGGGGATATTGCGCCGGAGGTGTTGCGCGTTAGCGATATGAACGCCGATGGCGTGGGCGATGTGCTGCTTACATCACCGCAGTGTAGCGAGTTAGACGGCTTCTGCGAGTACCGCACCAGCATGATCACCTGGGATGCCAGCCAGGGGCAATTCGTCAATCTACTGCTAACGCCACCAGATGGCGACGTGCCCCCCCGCCTGGGCGATGTCGATAACGACCGCGTGCTAGAGGTGATCACGGTGCAAGAAGGGCGCGGCACATCCCAGACCGGACCGCTAATCACCGGGTCGCAAATTTACGACTGGAACGGCGTTAGCTATGTGCTGTCCGTTGCGCAGCCGGCCCCGCCCCGCTTTGTGATCCAGGTGTTATACGAGGCCGACCGCGCCTTCCGTGAGGAACGCATGGACGCCGCCGCCCAACTGTACCGAACCGCGCTGGAAAATGACGATCTAGCGTACTGGTTCGGCGGGGATGAGGTCGGGCTATTGGCAACGTATGCCCGGTATCGGCTGCTGTTGACGTACACCTTCGCGGAAAACGGCGACCCGTTGACCGTCTATAACGAGCTAATCGACGCTTACGGCGCACTCCAAACGGACGCGCCCGTTTTCGCGTTTTTGGCGGATGTCTACTGGCGCAGCTACCAGGAATCAAATAACCTGAATATCGCGTGTAACGCCGTGCTAGCCGCCATCGAAGAACGTCCGCTGGCCCTGGACGTTCTCAACCGCTACGGGACCCGCAACCCAACTTATACGGCCCAGAGCCTATGCCCGTTCTAACCCGCAATAAGGACCTACTATGCTAGACCATTTCAAAGCCCGGCAAGATGACCTGACCGACTTACTCATCAGCCTGATTCAGCACGAGTCGTTCACCCCGGAGAAAACCCACGTCGATCATCTGGTGGATTTTATCGCCGCGACTGTCGAACGGCTGCGTCCGTCATCTGTCACCCGTATTTCACAAGAAACGGTTGGGGATATTCTACTGGTCAAGTGGAACGAAACTGCCCCCGGCGAGCCGGTCATGGTGTTGATGCACACCGACACGGTTCACCCTATCGGCACGATCAACGAGATGCCCATCCGCACGGACGACAACGGGCGTTTATACGGCCCTGGCGCGGTCGATATGAAGGGGGGAATCGCGGTGGCGTTGGCAGCTATGCAGGGGCTTACCGAACGTGACGAACTCCCCGACCGCCCTATCTGGTATCTGTTCACCAGTGATGAGGAAACCGGCAGCCTGCACGCTATGCCGCACATCGAAGCGAACGCGGCTAAGTGTGGCCTGGTGCTGGTGATGGAGTTCCCGACCGACGCGGGCGCACTCAAAACGGCGCGTAAGGGCGTGGCAACCTATACGCTGCGTGTCACCGGGCACGCCGCCCATGCCGGGAACCACCCCGAAGCCGGGGTCAATGCTGTGTTAGAACTGGCAGAGCAGATCGTACATATTAACGGGTTACAGGACTTACGCGGCGGTATTTCGGTGGCGGTCAATACGGTTGAGGGCGGCGTGGCTTCTAACGTGATCGCGCCGCGTGCGCAAGCCGAGATCGACGTGCGCACCGTCACCCAACCGGATATGGACAACATCCACCACGCGCTGACTAACTTGCGCCCGCGTATCCCCGGCGCACAGGTTGAGGTAGAGCTACATCACATGCGCGGCCCGATGGAGCGCGACGAGCAGATGATTGCAACGTTCAAGCAGGCGCAGCATATCGCCCGGTCAATCGGTCTGACGGTCTATGAGGATAGCGTGGGTGGGGGTAGCGATGGGAACCTGACCGCCGGATTTGGCATCGCGACGTTAGATGGTTTGGGGCCACGCGGCGGCGGCCCGCATACGGACAGCGAATACGTCATTTTGCGCAGCCTGCCAGAACGCGCCGCGCACATCGCGGCGATGCTGCGTGATTGGTCATTCTAATCGGGGTTATGCGTCGCTATAGCTTTGTTTATAGGATTCTGATCAACAGGCCCTATCATGAAAGTAGATAAAACGAAATAAACGAGGTATCTATTTCATATGCCGACTTATGAAGAAACTATTGATGTGAATGTCCCCGTCACAACTGCGTACAACCAGTGGACCCAGTTCGAGAATTTCCCGGCGTTCATGGAAGGAATCGAATCGGTCGATCAACTGGATGATACGCACCTGCACTGGGAAGCAGAGATCGCAGGCGTGGACCAGGAATGGGATGCAGAAATTACCGAGCAAATCCCGGACCAGCGCATCGCCTGGAAAAATACGACGGGTGCAAGCAACGCAGGCGTGGTCACGTTTCATCGGTTGAACGACAACACCAGCCGCGTCACACTTCAGATTCAGTATGAACCGGAAGGTTTCATCGAAAACGTCGGCGCAGCCCTGAACGTAGTCGAAATGCGTTTATCCGGCGACCTGAAAAGATTTAAGGATTTCATCGAAAAGCGCGGCGAAGCAACTGGCGCATGGCGTGGCGAAGTCAAACGCCCACAGGCGTAATGACAATCGGCCCCTCAACGATTCGATTCGGGTACGGGGGTTACCCCGTATCTTTGTTATTCTGCTGCCCGTAGCAGCGCGTCCCGCGTGGTGAGGCCGCGCATCAACTGCACCCACTCGCGCAGGCTGGCGGCCTCATCCCGGAGTTGCTGCACCTTCGGCCCGATGGGGTCTGCGCCACCGGCACTAATCCCCGACACCTGATAACCCCCGTAAAAACTAAACCACGCTTGGTTTAGCTTGCGGATACCGTACCCCTGCGCCACGAACAACTCACGCCGCGCCGCCATGTAATGCTCGGCGGCATCAATTTCGCCCTTGGTTAACAGTTGATCGGTGATAACGCGGGTTCGGTTCATCTCGCGGTTGTAATCGAAGGCCAATTTTCGGGGGGGCGGTGTGGCATCTAGGGATGGCGGCGGGGCGGGCGGGAGCAAGTCCGGGTAGTAGCGCGTTAAGACTTGGGCGGCGATCTCTCGTCCGAACAGCGTCGCGGTTGTTTCGTTGATGATGCGGGCCTGCGCGTTGTTGAACAGTTCGGTTTCCCAGCCTAGCGGGTAAAACATCAGATAATGGTGGAACCACTCATGGGCGAAGGTTTCTACAATCCAGGGGATGCTGCTAGACTCAACGATCATCGCCGGGTAGAGGGCCATCCCGCCAATCGGGACGATGACAGCGGAGACATCTTCTTCGGTTAAGATGGCTGCTTCGATCTGTTCGCGTTCGTCAATCGGGATCGGCTCAACCGTGTAGACGTGCTGCATTTCGATGGTGTCACGGGGGGAGGTGACGAGCAGCATCATTGGCTGGGTGAAGCGCATCCACACCGGCGGGAACACCTGCCCGCCGATGCTGAATCCGTGATCGACCAGCACCGCCGAGACCTGGCTTTCTAAGATCGCTTCGGTCATCGTCTGGCGTTGGCTGAGGCTGGCCCGTAGCGTGTCGCGTTGGGTGCGTTGTTCGATGCTGGCGGTGTCGGGATCGGTCATGTTTGGGTCGGTATAGATGGCGGCGATCTCCGCTTCGATGGCCCGCACCCGCGCCAGATCATCGAAGTACGCCCGGACATAGGCGCTGCGGTCCGCTTCGGGCATATAGGCGTGTGTAGCCGCCACCGACTGCCCGACCTTGGCCCCAATCGCGCCGAGTTCCCATCCGATGTAATCGAAATGTTGTTCTTTCACATACCAGGATAGCGCGTAGTACGGCTCGCCAAACTGCGTGGTGGAGTTCCTTAGCAGCAGCGCCAATACGAGCAACGTTAGCCCCCACCGGACGACACGCCCCACGCGCCGCACCCCGGCCCACAAGCTAGGTAGCACAGCGGGCGCGGCTCTATTCATACCGAAAGCGCCAGACCGCGACCGCAAACAACAGCCCTGCCGCCGTGTACAACCCCAGCAGGGGAGTTATCACGGCCTCAAACCTGCGCCCGTAGATCAATAGGTTGCTAAAGCCGGACATTGCCCACCCCACCGGGGACAGTAAACCGATCTGTCCATCGCTGAAGGTTTGCACCCAGTCGTGCTGGCGTTCGGTCAGGTCGATAAATGCTAGCACCTCGTCAATTCGGCGGTTTAACTCTGCACCGCCCAGGCCGTACATCTGCCCGAAGAAGGCCAGGTTTTGACGGGCGCTGAAGCCCTCGTAAAGCGCAATCTCTTGGGGGACGACACCTAGTAAAGCCTTGGCGCGTAACGGCTCATCCGTAATCGAATAGCCCCCGATGTGTGCGGTCCGTTTGGTAACGGAGAGCAGGCCGCTGATCATCGAGATCAGGGTGGTTTTCCCGGCTCCGTTGGGGCCTAATAGACTGAAAATCTCACCCTGGTAAATATCCAGGTCTACTTGTTTGACGGCTGTCAATGTGCTGTCGCGTGTTTGAAAAGTTTTGGTCAGGTTGCGTACTTTAACTAACGTTTGTGTCATGAAATGTTTGCTCTTGCTGCATGCTTGGTTGGCTATGTCTGGATCATGTAGGCTACAGATGAACCGATTGAGGTTGTGAGTAGGGGGCGTGTTTTAAGCGTAAACATACCGGATACCCTGATGTGCATCACGATATTGTAGTGGTTATAGGGGGCTGTAGCTTGCCGTTAGCGCCTGGGTGTTAGTCGATCTCGATGTATCGCTTCCAGACTTCCGGCCCGGTACCGACGGCGATCACCAGGTAGCTTGTCCGTGGGATTTTCGGCTCCCACCGGAGTTTCATCCCGGCCTCGTTGGGTAAGCGGCTGCCTTTACGATGGTTACAGGCCTCACACGCGCAGGCCGTATTCGTCCAGGTATCCTTACCATTGCGCGATTTCGGGACGATGTGATCGACGGTAAAGTTCGACTTGGTAAGCACTTTACCGCGTTGAATATCGCCGGGGCGCACAGCGCAGTAGATGCACGTATACGCATCGCGGACCAACACCCCTCGGCGGCTCCAGTGGGCACGACGGCGGGGCACATTCACGTAACGGCGAAGGGCGATAACCGACGGTATCGGGTATTCGGTGCTGACGGTACGCAGTGATTTGCCGCTTTCTTCAACCGGAACCGCCTTGCCACTAAGCAAGAGGTTGATTGCCCGTGGGATGGTGATCACCGAAAGCGGTTCCCATGTACTACCATTTAAGAGAAGGACTCTGCCTTGCAATGCCGACACAAGTAATGCCTCTCAATTTCTCAAACGGATTGTTACCCGTGTGGGCTAAACGACCCACACTAGCAGCGTATGGATTGCACGATAGCCATAGACACAACCTGTACGCGCTATTTGTTCAAATTATAACTTAATATGCGTATCTTTGCTTTAAGATTTGGTTATCGGGCGGGCAGGAATCTATTTTTTTGACAACTGCCCGCCTATGTTGGCCTGTGGGCTAAAGCCAAGAGACGATTGCCGTTAGGCTCATCCTGATCCTGATAGACTGGGTTGGGTATGATCTTGTTGTCCTCTATTCATTATCTGCCAGAAAACCCGTTGGGTTGGGCCTTGCGCGTGGCCCACACGAGTTGATGTCTGTTGTATCTCTGTCCGATGCAGTTCGTTAGGTGGTCCGCACCCACCTTCAAGCGGGCGCGGATAATCGGTTATCCAGTTGGGACCCTGTGCTGGCGTATCGTTCGCAAGCATGGTTATCACCTCCTTTGGGGTTGGTGGCGCTCGTGCCTACCCGCCCGCTTGTTTCACATCAATAAACGGGATTGGGGTGCGTGTGTGTGCCAGCAACGCTAGGTCGCGTTTATCGCGGCCCGGCAAGGTATCCCCGCGCTGGGGGGCTTGCCGGGGGCTTCCTTTGATAAGCCGTAAAGCTGGCTCATCCGTCTGTTGGTCGAGTTCGTCGGCAGTTTCGGCGGCGAGATACGCAATTTCGCGTAACATGCCGATCAATTCGGCCCGACCGCCCCGGTTGACCGTATCGATCTGGTGGTCAATCACGGCGGTGTGTGTCTCGTCCAACATATGCAGCGCGTCGCTCAGTTGCGCGGCGGTAGTCAGAAAGTTGTGCGTGTGCTGGTTATTCATGGTTGCACCTCTGGCGAAAAAATTTACAAACAAAAAGGGCGTGAGACTTTGCCAGTCTCACGCCCTTCTGGTTTCTGATAGAGAGGGGTTGGTTTACACCAGGTTCACCTGCGGATGCTCTCGCAAACATCGGAAGGGACCGGTGATCACACCGTGAGACAGGCCGTTCGGCAATAGTCGCTCTGCTAGGGCCAAGCCCGCATCGCTCTGGATGGTTTCGCTCACAAATGGATTACCATTTGCCATGCGGCCCACCCACAACCGACTGTCGGACGTGCTATACCAAGCGGCATACATACCAAACATGGCATGTTGTGCTTTGTCGGCTATGCAGTTGTGGTTATGTTCGCGTACCACACGCATGATGTTGCTCGCTTTCTTTGGCTTGGTCTTACGTCTTTTTTGTTAACGGACTACCGGTGTGATTGGTGCTATGCGCTCTCATCGACAGCAGTTTTGTTGAGCATCTTGCGGATGCTTTCCCCGGTGATAAACACCCGGCGCATTCCTTCCGGCTTGCTCGCCTGCAAATGCCCTTTTTTGATCAGCCGCTTGAGCGTACTCAGGCTTACACCGAGTGCCTCGGCTGCTTCCCGGCGCGAGTAAACCGCACCGCGTTCAATTTTGAGCTTTTTTGCAATATCCATTGATGATGCCTTTCTTTGCTTTCATATAGAAATCTAACACAGCCCATAGTGTGTGTCAAGAGACTAGAATCATCTTAAAAGAATTTTAATGGGTCACAAGGGGTAATGAACGCTCATTGACGAGGAGATGCCGCGCTATGGGGCTTGCGAGCAAATAGGGTATTGGCTTTTGTGTGGTATCAAGTAAAATGATTCACGTGAGTTGCAAAACCACACAGATTTTGGGAAACTCATATAGATCGGGGCGTAGCGCAGCCTGGTAGCGCGTGCCGTTTGGGACGGTAAGGTCATCGGTTCAAATCCGGTCGCCCCGACATCCTCCCCTTAATCTAGCTTTTTGCGGGTATGGTGTAATGGTAGCACGCGACCCTTCCAAGGTCTCAGTACCAGTTCAAATCTGGTTACCCGCTTGGACAACCCCCATGGGCCTATAGCTCAACGGCAGAGCGCACGACTCATAATCGTTCGGTTCCAGGTTCGAATCCTGGTGGGCCCAACCGTCAACGCTGATCAATATCGGCGTTTTTTATTTCCCAGGGGGCTTTCAGCCTTCCCCCCACCCCGGCGCTAAAGCGCCACCCCTGCCCCACTATCGCGGGAGGGAGGGGTTTTACCACCTTCGGCCATGTTTACCCTGCTCTGATCTGGGTATGTTCAAGCGAAGGAACTGAGTTGCGCCAAAAGGCGCTGGTCAAGGATTGCTAAATCCTTGTGGGGGTGTGGGGGCAAAGCCCCCGCTATACTTTTTAACAATACAAAATGCTTTTTTACGTCAATTCAGATTTGAAGCGATTGCCCGGCTTTGTTTCCCTTAACCGCTTGACAATTTAGAACGCCCGTACTAGCCTATGAGCTAGCTTAGATTGCGGATGGCTAACCCATGTCTCTTGAGTTTACGAAAATTATCAACGACATCCAACAGATGGGGCGTTACCTGGCATACCGTGACCGCGAAGAACTGATCGAAAAGGCGTTGCGTATCCTGCGCGAACAGGGCAGCGACCCGGCCTTCGTGCGCGAACGGATACAGACGGTGCGCGAGTCCGATATAAGCGGCTACCGGGGCGCGGCCCCTTTAACGGGCGGGATGCCGACCGATACGCCTTTCCATGAGACGATCCCGGTGCCCGCCGCCCCGGATTACGCGGTGATTGTGGCGGCGGACGGGTCGCAGGTTTACCCAGATTACAACGCTAGCAGCCTGTACTATCTGCTCAATATCGGCGTATTGATCTACTATCACGGTAGCGACACACTCCCCCACCAAGATACGCTGCCGAGTGTCCACTATCACGATACGGATATGCTAGATGCGATGCGGCAATTGGTCAGCAACCGGACGGTCAATTCACGGCGCACGATTGCCGAGATCAAAACGTTATGGCGGCAATCTAAGGCACACAGCCAGCCGGATATTCCGACGGTGGCGATGCACGACGGTAACCTGTTGAAGTTTTTCGGCGGGCAAGACATCACCAACTCTAACAGCTTGATCAATGATTACATGGGTTTGCTGGTGGCGCTGCAAGATGCCGGGGTGTGGCTGATGGGCTATGTGGATACCCCGCGCAGCAGTTATCTGATCAGCCTATTGCACTTGTTAGAACTAGAGCCGCATCAGATCACCGATGCCGAACTGCGCACGGATGGCGATCTAGAAGGGTTAACCGACGCGCTGATATTCGAGCGTCTCCTCAAGCCGGGCGAGCGATCCGCTATTATGGTGCAGAACTCGCCCACCAATTACGAGTATAAGAGCTTCAACCCTAGCCACGAGATCGCGGTATTTTACGTCAACGTTTCCGACACGCGCACGCCCCATATCGCCCGCGTTGATATGCCGATGTGGGTGGCGAAGGTCCCGGCGGCGGTCGAGACATTGCACGCGCTGTTGCTGCATCAGTGCCGGATGCAGGGCTTACGGCCTTATCCGTATGTCCTCACCCGCGCCGATGAACTGGCCTACGTCAGCAGCCGCGAGAAAGAACAGGTCGAAAGCCTGGTCCGGCGCGAACTGATGAAGAATAACGTGCGCTCCAGGGAAGGATCGGCCAAGGCCAGCTCTAAGGATTTCGCACGCGACACGTTCAAAACTGATCACAGATTAGGCGGATAGCTCATGGCGACACAAGAACCGATCCTTATCGGGCACGTTTTACGGGCCAGCACCAACGGCTTCGACTTCGGGACACGCGGCAACGAGATCGGCGTGCGCCATTCGTTCGGGTCGTTTGTGCTAGCGGAGATCGCCGGGAATGAGGACACGCCCTGTTACGCGGTCGGGCTGATCTACGCGATCCGCATTACCGACGACCCGTTTGTACGGGAACTGGTGATGGCCTCCGAGGTCAACGAGGCGACCTTGAAGGACCAACGCCAAAACCGCCTCATCCCGATAGAAACGCTGGTGATTAATGTCGGGTATACGTCGTTTGTGGACGACCGCTTTACGGATATCGTGCATAGTATGCCGCCGCGCCCACCCCTCAGCCTGACGCCCGTCTACCTGATGCCGCCGGATGGGGTGCTGGCTTTCGCTGCCCGTCAAGATTTCTTCCGTATGGTGCTGAACGCGGGCGAAGTGCCATCGGATGATCTGCTGGCTTCAGCGATCCGTTATGCGGCTGCTTTTTACGGCGATGATACCCAACGCTACGACTTCTTCGTTGCCAGTGGGCGGCAGGTCTCACGCTTGCTCACCAACGATCTGAGGCGGCTATCGCACCTGTTAAACTTGATCAAACCTAATTCACCATGACACATGATACGCATACCTTCCATCCGCTAGACTTTGAACGGCTGCCAGCAGACGAACAGCACCAACGCTCACGGGCGATGCTCGACACGCTCCGAACCCGGCGCACTGTCCGCAATTTTTCGTCGGAGCCAGTGCCCTATGCGCTGATCGAAAACGCGGTTGCAACAGCGGCAACTGCCCCCAGTGGGGCCAACCAGCAGCCGTGGACGTTTGTTGTCGTCAGCGACCCGGCGCTAAAAAAGAAAATGCGAGAAGCAGCCGAAGCCGAAGAAAAAGAGAGTTACGAACGCCGCATGAGCCAGGAATGGCTCGATGCGATTGCACCACTTGGCACAGACTGGCATAAACCCCATTTGGAGGATGCTCCGTATGTGATCGTGGTTTTTACGCAGTCCTACGGGGTCGCAGCCGATGGCGGCAAGATCAAGCACTACTACGCGACGGAATCGGTCGGGATTGCAGTAGGAATGCTGCTTGCCAGCCTGCACACTGCCGGGCTTGCGACGCTCACACATACGCCCAGCCCAATGAATTTTCTGCGCGAAGTGCTGAAGCGCCCCACTAACGAACGCCCGTTTGTGGTGATCCCGGTCGGCTACCCCGCACCGGATGCCACCGTGCCCGCCATCACCAAGAAGCCGCTAGATGAGGTGCTGATCCACATCGGCCCAGCGGATACCCCGTAGCGTAGGGCAAGCGTCCCTTGAGTGCCCCTGCTAGCTGTCGTATAACAGGCGCAAGTGAACCCGATTACCGGCGAGAGGAGCTGACAATGCGCCAGGTTATCGTTTTTCAGAGGCGTGAGGGGGATTGGTTAGCGGAGTGCCCCAGCTTACCCGGCTGTCGTGCGCGGGGGGAAAGCAAGGCCCACGCCCTAGACGCGATCAAAGAAGCTATTGATCAGTATGTAGCGGAGCTAAAAACCTACCATGCCCCCATCCCAGAAGATAACGCACAGGCCGCCGTCGTCCTCGTCTGAGGCGAAGCCCCGCGCCAATGCGCCCGATCCGTGGGCCGGCGGCTGGGGCTGGATGATCCCGTTATTGCTGTTGGTGGCGTGGGCGGGGCTGCGCGGGGCCGGGGCGGATGCGCTCTGGTATGATGAGTGGTGGAGCGTGTACTACGCGGGGGCGGCGGCTCAATACCCGGATGTGTCGGTAGCGCAGACGTGGGGCCGGGTGGCGGCAGAGTTCCATGAGTTGAACCCGCCCGGTTATTATATGGTGTTGAACCTGTGGGGCCGGGCGGTTGGGGGTACGCCGCTGGTGCTGCGGGGGTGGTCGGTGTTGATGGGCTTGGTTGCGGTGGCGGCTGTGTATCGGCTAGCAACAGACCTGTATTCGCGCCAGGCCGGGCTATTGGCTGCGGGTGGGCTGGCGGTATCTGCGTTTTTCGTCGTTTATACCCACGAGGCGCGAGCGTATATGCAGCTTGCCGCGCTGACGGCGCTCACAGTGTGGGTTTACTGGCGGTTGATGTCTGGGCAGGAGACGCCCCGGTGGTTCTATGGGTTGCTGTGGGTGGGCGTGACGGGGTTATTGTATACGCACTATATGGCAGTGATGACGCTGGCGGCGTTGGGGCTGTATCACTTGGTGATTGCCCGTAAAACGCGGCGCTGGTGGATTGTGTGCGGGGTGGTCTTGTTGGCGGGGGCGGCTTTTCTGCCGTGGGCGCTGCGGGCGGCGCAGGCGCTCAGCCAGGTGGATAACGACAGCGCCCGCGACTTTTTCGCGCTCGCACCGTTGACGGTCATGACACGCACGCTCAATCAGTTCAGCAACGGGAGCGCGTTACTGGTAGCGGTGGTGGTGGGGTTCGCGCTCCCGCGTGGGCGGTTGGTGGCGTGGCTGGCACTGATGACGCTTATCCTGGCGAGTGTGGCCAATATTCAGATCGGTTTTTTGACAAATGTTCACTACTTGCTGGCGGTGTTCCCGTTGTTGGCGGTGCTGGTCGGTGGTGGGTTAGCAGCTTTCCCGCGTGGGCGTTATCTCATTGCGGGTGGATGGGCGGTGGTTGGGTTATGGTTGATCGTGTTCCCTGCGCCCCCAGAGCCGGAAGTGTTACGGCGTTACATCCCCTGGGATGATGTGCTGACGGTGGTCGAGCCGCATACCGCCCGTTACGATACGCTCGCGTTTTTGGCCCCCCAACCGGACCCCGGCTGGATACATCAGCCCGTTGCGGACTTCTACGCGGCGGCGTCCCCCCTGGCTATCACCGTGATCGAATCGCCGCCGAACAAGACGCCTAACGAGTTTCGCGGCGAGTTGCAACATCTGGCGACCACACAAGATCGGCTGTGGATCGGGCACGATACCCGCGCCAATTATGCCCCTAGCCCGCACGCGCTGGGCATCCGTAATTGGCTGGTCGAATATGGCGACTTGCTCAACTGCGATTATCGGTTACAGATGGGTAACGTGGCAGTCGATTTATACGCATCCCGCCCAAGACCGGGCTGGGTGCAGCCGCTTGAGGGTGGGCTGGCGGTAGGGACGCATCAGTGGCAGCCAGCCCGCACCGATGCCGGGGACCTGACGTTCTTTGTGATCACCGAACGGGCCGAGAATATCCCACCGCACACGTATTCTGTGAGTGTACAGCTTTCGCCTGCTGGCGAAGAAAAACTGGTCTATCAGCAAGACTTCCCGCTGCCAGATACGCCCCAAGCCTGCCGCCTAGTCCGCTTCCCGCTGGAGGAGTTACCGTCCAGTGGGGACTATGAGGTGTACGCGGTCGTGTATAATTGGGCTACTGGTGAACGTGCGCCGCTACAAGCAACCGGCGCAGGGCGTGTTATTCTGTTCGACATTTCATTCTAAAGGAGTGCCCATTATGGCGACCAACCAACCCGGCCCCGACGATTTTGACGTGTGGTTCCCCGATAACGATCAGCAAAACGGCCTGACCACCCCCGGCGCACGGCTTGGGGTGGTGGTGGGCGGGTCGTTGAGCAAGGGCCTGCGGGTGCGGCTAGATTATCATGTGAATGTAGAGGACCTGGCCGTCGGGCGGTATGTGGTTGTCCACAGTACGGCAACGGATATGCGCTTCTTCTGCATGGTGACCGATGTCGAACTGAATAGCACCAACCCGGCGATTGAAGCCGACCCGCCGGACTTTCAGGACCCGTTTTTGCGGGCGGTTTATGCCGGGACCGCCAGCTATGCGACGGTGACGGTCGCGCCGCAACTGTCGATCTCTACGGAGGCCAAGCCGCTGCCCGTCAAGACGATTCCGGGCCACTTTACCCCGGTTTATAATGCTTCGGTCGAAGATGTGAATAACGTGTTCGGGGAGGAGGACGAGACACACTTTAATGTCGGGGTGCCGTTGGAACTTGAACAGACGCAGATCAACCTGGACTTGAAACGGCTGGTCGAGCGTTCGGTGGGCGTGTTCGGCAAGAGTGGCACCGGCAAGAGTTTTCTAACACGGGTGTTGTTGTCTGGGGTTATCAACCGCAAGCAGGGTGTCAATTTGATTTTCGATATGCACAACGATTACGGCTGGGAGGTGACCGACGAGCGCGGCCCGAAGGCGAAGGGCCTCAAGCAGTTGTTTAGCGATCAGGTCGAAATCTTGACGTTAGACGCAGAATCGACCAGGCGGCGGCAGGCGAAGTTCGATAGCGAAGTGAAGATCGCCTATAGCGAAATCCAGCCGGATGACCTGAATATGCTGCGCGAAACGATGGGGTTATCCGATACGATGGTCGATGCGGCCTACACGTTGCAAAAGTGGTTCGCACGGCGCGGCGAGCCGAACTGGATTCTGGCGCTGATCGAACTCGGCGCGGACGATGCCGAGCAAATCGCGGAACAGACGCCGATTGGGTCCGGCACGGTTAGCGCGTTGCAGCGCCGCCTGAGCCGCTTTGAACGCTGGAAGTTCCTTACGCGGGAAAAGATGGGGGATAGCGTCGAGCGCATCATCCACCTGCTGGTGAAAGAGGAGAAAAACGTCGTGCTGGAGTTTGGGCGTTACGGCAACTCGCTAGAGGCGTATATGCTGGTGGCGAACTACATCACGCGGCGTATCCACCATGAGTACATCAAGCGAGTAGAAGAAGCCCTGGGCGACCCAACGTTAGAACCGCCGCAACTGCTGATCACGATTGAGGAGGCTCATAAATTTTTAGACCCGCGCATCGCCTCACAGACAATTTTCGGAGAGATCGCCCGTGAGTTGCGTAAGTACAAGGTAACGTTGTTGGTGGTGGACCAGCGGCCTAGCGGGATTGACGAGGAGGTAATGAGCCAGATCGGGACGCGGGTCACGGCCCTACTCGATAACGAGCGCGACATCAACGCGGTGCTGACGGGCATTAGTGGGGCGGCGTCGCTGCGGCAGGTGTTGGCCCGGCTGGATACCAAACAGCAGGCGATCATCATGGGGCACGCGGTCCCGATGCCGGTTGTGGTTAAAACGCGCACCTACGATCAAGCCTTCTACGATGCGGTGATGGGCCACCACGGGTCGTCATCTACGCGCAATGACGGGCCGGCCCGCAAACAATACAAGCAACGCCCGAAACGCTTGTAAAGGGGTCGAAAACTTTTACGCTTAG
>DAOTUA010000128.1:0-4293 GCA_034437355.1 Anaerolineae bacterium
TTTTGGCGCAAAGCGCCAAAAACTGCTGGTCAAGGATTGCTAAATCCTTGTGGGGGTAGTGGGGGCAAAGCCCCTGCTATACGTTTCAACAAGATGTGATGTGCTTTTGACGTCGATTCAGTTTTGGTGCGATTGCCCTGTTCGGATTTTAGGTTCTGTTGACATTTGAAATTTCGATCTCATTGAAGACCGCAACGGCTCAAAACATAGGGGCATAGCACGCTATGCCCTGGGTTCCGCACGCTGAACCCCTACAATCACAAGTTTTTTGGGTAAACGTCAACAGAACCTAATTTGCGCTGGTTAGGTGGCGGGTGTGACAGTATATGTTGCGGCCCAGGTTGACGTGAGATAGATAAAGCCGTTCTTTTCCAAGATCGGACGGCTCATCGGGCTGGCTTCCACATGCAAAAACCGGAGGCCTTCGGCCTGGGCGATCTGGGCGCGTTTTTGGATCAGGGCGGTATATAACCCACGCCCCCGGTAGGCCGGTAAGGTTGCCCCGCCGTACAACCCCACAAACGGAGAGTCGCCCGGCTCAAGTTGCATCCAGGCGGCGCTAATGGGTCGATCATCCACATACGCGGCATAGAAACGCAAGGTTTGCGGCGCGGTTCGCTTCTGCTCGCCGATGGCATCGCTATGCCAGGATGTCGGCCCGAAAACAACCTGCTGCACCGCCTGCAAGATGGTGTTAATGGCCTTTGGGTCAGTGATCTCGCGGATGTCGTGGCTGGAAATATCTTGCTGGAGGCGCGTCGGCTGATGTTGTAAATCCAATACCAGTAGGGCTTCTTCTTCACCGATCTCAAAGTTGTGGGCTTGCAGGCTGTCCTTCAGGGATGCGGGCTGGTCGTAAGCAAACACCTTCCACTCGAAGTTATGCCCGATATTGCGGAAGTAAAGCGTTTCGCGCTCGATGGTATCGGTCAGCGTTGCCGGCGAGAGGTCCGTATAGCCGATAAAGCTATGTACCCCGTTGTGGTCGTCGATATAGCGCACCACCGGCGGCACGTCTTGCCGTTGGTAGCCGGGAAGGTCGGCAGCGCGGCGGTGGTGATGTGTGTACAAGTTCAGAATGGCGCTGGGTTGCATCGTTTTATCCTTGTCGTTGGCCCGTTGCTAAATCCTATTGTATTTAGTTTTGAAATTAGCGAAATACAATCCTTCTAAAAAACAAATACGTTACGTTCTATGTGAAATTCCAAAACTGTCAGGTTTGGTGGGGTTTCACCCCACACCCCACCACTGTTTCCAGAAAAAGTGGGCAAAAAGCGTCCATTTTCATTATCGCTTTCTTTGCTTCTTTCTTTCTGGAAAGAAAGAAGAGAAAAGCATAAAGATAAGCAAAAATCCGGTATTTCACATCAGACATACGTTATCTTTCTGTAACGGCTCAGGGGGTTCGGGGGTGAGGCCCCTGAGCCGTTACGGGTAAACCGAACTTTTATCCTTAGCTTGCGTTAGGCCGTCCGCAACACCTTTTGATAGACTGCCATCGTTTCAGCCGCCATCCGTGCCGCGCTGAAGGCCGTTTGTAGCCGCTTTTGGGCCGCCATCCCGAACACCGCCCGCTGATCCGCATCACCCAACAGCGCAACGAGCGCCGCTGCCAGCCCATCGACATCCCCCGGACTAACCAGCAGCCCGGTTTCGCCGTCTTGCACCACTTCCGGGATCGCACTCACCCGGCTAGCGATGATCGGCACCCGCTGGGCCATCGCTTCCAGCATTACCAACCCGAACCCCTCCCACAAGCTCGGCATCAGCAGCAGATCGTAGCCTGCCAGCACGCGCAGCGGTTCCGGCTGCCAGCCGATAAAATGCGCCCGCACGCCAAGCTGACCGGCCTCGGCCCGCAGCGATGGCTCTAAAACCCCACTGCCCGCGATGACCAGATGCGCCGTCGGATGCGCTGTCTGCACCTGACGAAAAGCCTGTAACGCATACGTCAGGCCCTTCTGTTCGATCAAGCGGCTCATCGTCCCGACGATGACCGCTTCTGGGGGTAAGCCGAGTTGTGATCGCAGCGCGACACGGGCGGCGGGGATGTCTTGGGTGAGGTCTGTTGCTTGCACGCCATAGCGAACGGTGGTGATGTGGGCTGGGGGCGCGTGTTCGACCTCAATACAAAATTCACGGATCGCGTCGGAGATGGCGATCCCCTCATGGGCCAGCCGCCACCAAGCCCAACCGAGCGTCCGCATCGGGGGCCGCCGCCGGAAGGTATTATCGTTGTGGCGACTGGTCACAATGGCCGGGGCCCCCGCTAACCGCGCCGCCAACACGCCGTACAAGTCGGCATGGAGCAGGTGCGTATGCACGACATCGGGCCGGGCACGGCGCAAATGAGCGCGAATACGGCCCGTCAGCGTCGGGTCCAGGTGAGCGTGAATGATCTCGCGGGTAATGGGGATGTCGCGCTCGGTGGCCATCCGCATATAGTTGTCCATCGGCTTATCTGGCTCGGTCAAGAGTAAGATCGACGGGGTAACATTGTGATCACGCAGGCCGGGTAACAGCGTCAGCAGGTGACGTTCGGCCCCGGCCACCAGGATCACCTTCATGATGTGAACAACCCGCATCGGCTCAGCTTGCATCGGATACCGCCAAGCGTGCCGCCACCCGATCCGCGATTATCGCACCGACGCTGGCCTTGCTCTGGAGCGCCAACGGTTCAGGGTCCGTGCCGGGCGACAGCACGATCACACGGTTGGTCTCGGCGGCGAAACCGGCATCGGGCGCGGTGATGTCGTTGGCGATCAACAGGTCTAGCTGTTTGCGTGCGAGTTTCGCTTGTGCATTCTCGATCAGGTTTTCGCTTTCCGCAGCAAAGCCGACCACCACTCGCGGGTAGCCGGTTTGTTCGCGCTGTTGGCGGACCTGCATCAAAATATCCGGGTTGCGTGCCAGCGCGAGCGATAGCGTTTCGGTTTCATCCAGCCCCTTTTTGAGCTTGTGATCGGCACGAACCGCCGGGCGATAGTCCGATACCGCCGCCGCCATGACCAAAGCATCGGCGGTGGGGGTGTGATTCAATATGGCAGCGGACATCTGCTGGGCGGTCGTGACGGGGACAAGCGTCACCCCGACCGGGGCGGTCATCCCCTGCGCCGCTGTGACCAGCACCACCTCGGCCCCAGCATCTATCATGGCCTGGGCGATAGCGTAGCCCTGTTTACCGCTGCTGTGGTTGGTGATAAAACGCACCGGGTCCAACGGTTCGCGGGTCCCCCCCGCGCTGACAACCACGCGCCGCCCCGCCAGCCGGCCATCACGCCCTAGCACCTGCCGGATGTGGCCGATCAGGGTCGGGGTGGCGGGCAGGCGGCCCACCCCCACCAACCCGGAGGCAAAGCGCCCTTCTTCAGGTGGCACGAGGTGCGCCCCACGTTCTAAGAGCGTAGTCAGGTTGGCTTGTACTGCGGCGTGGGCATACATTCCGCCATCCATGGCCGGGGCCAGCAATAACGGACAACGCGCTGCCAGGGCTGTGACCGTCAGTAGGTCGGTGGCGGCACCGTGTGCGAGTTGGGCCAATGTATTGGCGGTGGCGGGCACAACGGCGATCAGGTCCGCGCTTTCACCCAAACCGACATGCGCGATGTGGGTCGGCATTGCGGTATCTGGGCTATGCCACATGCTCGTATAGACGGTGCGGCCCGTCACCGCCTGGAAGGTAAGCGGGGTAACGAATTGCTGGGCGGCGTCCGTCATGACCACATCGACCCGCGCCCCGGCTTGGGTGAGCTTGCTAGCGAGGTCTACCGCTTTATAAACGGAGATGCTCCCCGTGACGGCTAACACGATCTGTTTGCCCTGTAAGGTGGTCATGGTTGCTCCTTGTGTTCGGTTTGGTCGTCTTTGTGTTAGAATAAGTAACGAGGTTAAAGATACGTCTAATGTGAAATAGAAGTTTTCTGTAACTGCTCAGCCTGCCCCCCACCCCGGCGCTAAAGCGCCACCCCTCCCCCACTATCGCCGCTTTAGCGGCGGGAGGGAGGGGTTTAAGTGGTATATAACTGTTCCCCTTCCCCTTTTATGGGGGTAAGGGGCTAGGGGATGGGGGTATTCAGGCGAGTACCTGAGTAGTTACAGTTTTCTTCTTAACTTTATGCTTTTCTCTTCTTCCTTTCCAGAAAGAAAAAAGCAAAGAAAGCGATGAGGGAGTTATTTTCAATCAAAATGGACATTTTTTGTAACTGCTCAGCCCTCACCCCAACCCCTCTCCCAAACGTGCCTTTGGCACTGGGAGAGGGGCTAAATCACGCGATGAGAAGTCCCCCTCTCCCC
>DAOTUA010000129.1:0-3852 GCA_034437355.1 Anaerolineae bacterium
TGGGAGAGGGGCTAAATCACGCGATGAGAAGTCCCCCTCTCCCCGCGAAGCTGTGGGAGAGGGGGATTTAGGGGGTGAGGGCGGGTGCGATACCGTAAGATGTGTTTAGTACCTGAGTAGTTACAAAAAGGGTAAGTTTTGGTCAATCTTTTGAAAAAGATTGGCAGGGTTTGGGATGCAATCCCAATCTATGCCACTAGAAAAATTTGATGCGATTACCCTGCGAGTAGGGTCGGGGATTTTGCAAAAGCCTTGCAACACACGCTATAATCCTCACGAAAAATACAGACTCAGGATGCCTCTCATGGTAAACAACCCCCTGCGCCCATTACCCATCGAAACTTGGATCATGACGCCGGACTTTGCCGAACAACTCGCAGACCTGCAAAAAATCATCTTCCCCACCCTCACCGACGATGAGCTATTCAGTGCAGCCAACTATAAAAAACATATGGAAATATTCCCGGATGGGCAGTATATGGCCGTCGTGCGCCACCCCAAACACGGCCCAATCGTGGTTGGCGCGTGTAGCGCGATCCGCCGCCCGTTCGACTTTGACCACATCCAGCATACTTTCGCCCACATCACAGATAACGGCTGGCTGACCACCCACGATCCAAACGGCGATTGGCTCTATGGCATTGATATGTCCGTTCATCCCAAGTTCCGGCGACGTGGGATTGCCCGGCGTCTGTATCAAGTTCGGATGAACCTCACCCGCCGCTTAAACCTACGCGGCGAGATCGCCGGCGGGATGCTCCCCGGCTACGACCGCCACCGGAAAAAACACACCATAGAAACCTACGTCAACCAGGTCGCAGCCGGCAAACTCACCGACCCGACGCTGACCGTCCAACTCAAACAGGGGTTCAAAGTCCGGGGTATTCTCTACGATCACATTACCGACCCCCGTTCGGATAACTGCGCGGCGTTAATCGTGCGAGAAAACCCGGACTACGTCGAAACGTCGCTAGCGGGCTTCCCAGAGTTATGACGCGGTTACATCGGTGGCGGGGGTGGTTGGCGCGGGGCGTGCGCTATAGCGTCTATTCCGTAGTTGGGCTAAGCGCGTTTGGAGCCTATCTGTATGTCGATCAGTTCCCTGGTTACCGGGCCTTCTTGTGGGGGGCTTTGGGGATCGCCGCGGCGTTGGTGGCCGGCTGCGTGCTGTTCGCCGCTGCGCTGACCGTCGCCGCCGTCCGGCAGATGGGCCTGCGTGGGGTAGCGTGGGTGTTGCAGGCCGATGATCCGCCGCGTGGTTGACCTAGCGCCGGCGTTCAAACGGGTTACGTCCGCCTGAACGGGCAATCCGCATTTGCACGACCACCCCCAGCGCGAACAAAAGCGCCGTCCACAAGATACCGTACCCGCGATCTAATAAGCCCGTCCCGCCGGCTAACATGATCGCGCCTAAGCCAGATGTCAGGATAATCGTTAGCTCGACTGCTAGCGCCAACGCCACCCCCGCCCCGACGATCAGCCCGATCCCGTAGATGAGCAGTAGGCTGCTGCGCCCGGTCGCAACATCCGCCATGGCCAGGGCTTGCCCGGTGAGTAACAAACCCATATAGCCGCCAACAAGCGCCACCGCCAGCAGATAGACAAAACTCGCCAGCACCCCGCCCAGCACCCCCAATATAATCGTCACCAACAGCGCCACGGCGGGGGCGGCGTTCGCCGTCAGGCTGGCCCCAAAACTGGCCCCTACCACGAACCCAGCAGCCCCCAATGCCAGGCGGTACGCACTCCACCCGAAGAACAACAGGATCAGCCCGCCGACGATATAGATCAACCGTAAGACGGTGACCGTGAGTTGATCCCCGGTAAATGGATTAACCAGCGACACCGAGCTATTTCCTATTTGCTGGATGGTGTCGCCGCCCTGTGCCCCAACGCTAACCACCTCTAGCACCAACAGGCCCAGCATGACCAGCCCGGCCTGCCAGCGTTGCGCCCGGCCTAGACCCATTTATATATTTCCACGTTCGCCCCGGTGATGGCGCTGCTCTTATCGGATGCCAGGAAGATCAGCGTGCTGGCGATCTCCTCCGGTTTGACCCACTTCTCGGCGTTATCGGCCCCCATCGCTTCACGGTTGGGGGGCGTATCGACAATGCTAGGGGACAGCGCATTTACCCGGATGCGGTGCGCTTTGAGGTCCGCTGCCAGGCTTTCCATTACACGTAGGGCCGCCGCTTTACTCGCGGAGTAGGCCGCGCTGTTTTTGCCCCCGGCCAGGCCGCCCTTCGCCGCAATCAAGCTGATGCTGCCCTGAATCTTGTTTTCGACCATATGCGCGGCTACCTGCCCACAGGTGATATAGACGGCAGTCGCGTTGAGTGCGATCATCTTGTGCCATACGTCCAGATGGCCCTCATGAACTGGGCCGGGCATCGCAAAGCCACCGGCGATGTGCATCAGCGCATCAATGCGCCCGTAGTGATCGACGGTCTGCTCGATGGCGGCTTTTACCGCATCCGTATCGGTCAGATTAACCGGCACCCGTAGCACCTTCGCCGGACCACAATCCACCGCCTCCATTGGTTTTGGGTGTAAGTCCCATAACGCGAGCTTGGCCCCGGCTGCACCAACCATCGGGCTAACAACGCTGCCGACAGAACCACCGGCCCCGGTAATCACAACAACTTTGTCGTTGAGTTCATCTGCCATATAATCTTGCTCCACTTACTCGTTTAATTCGCTCAATGCCTGTAGCGCATCAATAATCGACAAGCCCTCTAATGCGCTCGTCGGGTCAGATTCCGTTGGTGCCGGGGTTGCCGTCGCCGGTAAGACTTCCATCGTCGGGGATGGTGGGATCATCGTCGGTGCTGGGGTATTGGTGGCGGCGGGGGGCGCATCTGTTGGTGAATCGGTCGGGACAGATGTTTGCAACCGTGGCCCGGTCCCGTCCGCTGAAAGGATGCGTCCCTGGATGAGGGTTGGCTCTTCAAAGGGGGCGCACGCTTGCGGGACGAGAATCTGCGTCCCCGGTTGGATGCGGGTGGTATTGGTAATCTCGTTAACTTGCGCGAGGCAGGCCGGGTTTGCATTGTAAAATACGCCGACTAAACTCAACGTGTCGCCGGGCTGCATGGTATAAACCAGCCCCCCATCGGTTTCTTGCAGGGTCGGGCCAGTCGGGGGCGTCTGGCTGAAGGGTGGGGCGTCGGTTGGGATGGTTAGTACCTGCCCCGCCTGTAACTGTCCGGGCGTGTCGATGTTGTTGGCCGCTTGCAACGACTGCACCGCGACATCAAATCGCAGCGCAATCGCGGAGAGCGTATCCCCGAACTGAACGGTATACGTCCCTTCACCGCCGCCCTGTTCCTGCGCCCCGGGGCGCGGTACTGGCACCTGGGCCAAGCCGCTATACGGCGGACAAGCAACAGATACGGTCAAGATGTCTCCGACCAAGATTTGACTTGCGTTAGGGGCTAGCTCGTTTGTCTGGCGTAGGCAAGCTAGCCCGACATCAAACGTGGCGGCGATGCCATCCAGGGTATCCCCCGTCCCGACAAGGTAACGTACATCCTCCGTGATGGGCAACTGGTCGAATAGGGTATCGTTGGTGGTGTTCTGTGCATTGACCAGAACCGCTATCAAGCCGCTGCTGAGCAGCAGCGAAAGAAATATCCAAGAAATGGGTCGGCGCATTAGCAGTCACTCCCGGCATGATCTAAATAAGACAAAACATCATAAGCATAACATAGTCTGGCTTTCTTTGTAACTACTCAGCCCTCACCCCAACCCCTCTCCCAAACGTGCCTTTGGCACTGGGAGAGGGGCTAAATCACGCGATGAGAAGTCCCCCTCTCCCCGCGAAGCTGTGGGAGAGGGGGATTTAGGGGG
>DAOTUA010000130.1:0-11873 GCA_034437355.1 Anaerolineae bacterium
ATGACTTTGATCGGATGTGAAGCTAAAATTGTAACATCCTTACTAAAATATTCTCCCAAATCACCGACATCTGAGATGTTTTCCACTTCCGGGGCGGATGAGCCTGTCGGGAGGGCACAGCGATCCTTCCCTACGTCGGATTTGGGTTCTTGGGACGCGCTCGGCTCTATGGCGCGATTGCCCTGCTCATGTGGACAACACATTTGCCACCAACATGAAATGCTCCCGAAATCTGAGTCCGAACTCAAATGAGAGTAACAACGCCGCACTGAAGTGAAATGCACCCTTGCAGATACGTTAACTTGACAGCTATAGCGTGGTTTGGCTGCCCCCCCAATTATGGGGGGGCTACTCATAAGTTGATCCAACCGCTGTTATTTTCCGCTATAATGATGGTGTATCACGATAATGAGGACACATATAGATGGACCCTACCTTAATTTACTTACTATTGATGGTCGGGCTGTGGCTGGGCGCAACCAGTTTCTTGATTCCGGGTACTGGGCTGGCAGAACTCGGTGCGGTGGTGTTGTTGGGTGGGGCGTTCTGGGGTTTGGCACAACTGCCGACAAATTGGTCGGCGGTGTTAGTGCTTATTAGCGGGTTGGCGGTGTTTATCCTGTTGCCGTTGTTACGACCCCGCCTGGCCCCGTATGCCGAATTTGCATTGGTGGCGCAGGGCGGCGCGAGTTTCTTTTTATTCGATGGGATGTCGGCTGGCGCGGTTGCTATCGGTGCGGTGATGGTGACGGCCTTTGCCTATAACCGGGTGCTGCTCATGCCGCTAATCAACCGTATGGAAGAAATGCCAGCGGCTGGCAACGAAAGCGAGATGCTGTTAGGGGCCACTGGCCGCGTGACATCGGCCTTAGAACCGCCGCAGGCCGGGTCTGCACACATTAACGGCGAATCGTGGACCATCCGCGCGGGCGAGCCGCTAGAACCGGGTGATCTGGTGCAGGTGGTTGATGTGAAGGGGTTAGAGGCCCGCGTGGAGCGTGTCAAGGCTAAGCGGCTGCCGACACCTGCTGAACATATCGACCGTTGAGCATATCTCACTTGAAATTGTTGACGGATAACAAGCAACTTTTTAGCTGGAGGCTATAGCAACTCATGGATGGAACAGTAGGTTCATTTATTGGGACGGGCCAATTCTGGACAGTGATTGGGATTATCGCGCTTTTGTTTTTGTTTTTTCGTATGTTTCGCACCGTGGCAGAGTACGAACGGTTGGTGGTTTATACGCTAGGGCGGGTGCTACCGGGGATCGGTGTGCGCGGGCCGGGGCTGGTGATCATCGTCCCATTTATAGAGACCGCCACGAAAGTTGATCAGCGCGAGACCTTCTTAGACATCCCACCGCAAACAGCTATCACCAAGGATAACGCGCCCATTTCGATTGACTTTCTGGTGTACTATCGCATCACCGACCCGGAGTTAAGCGTCATCAAAGTGGATAACGTGGTGAACGCATCGACCAGTATTGCGATGACCAACCTCCGCGCTGTGATCGGGGATATTGAGCTAGACGGCGTGCTATCGAAGCGCGAACAGATTAACGATATTCTGCGGGTCAAGCTGGATGAAGTTACGGATCGGTGGGGCTTGAAGATCACCAGTGTCGAGATCAAAGAGGTGGAGCCGCCCAAGGCGATTCAGGATGCGATGAACCGCCAGATGAGCGCCGAACGTGAACGCCGCGCCGAGATTATCACCGCCAACGGTGCCCGCGATGCGGCTATCACACGGGCGCAGGGGATGAAGCAAGCCGCTATCTTAGAAGCGCAGGGCAAGAAAGAATCCGCGATCCTGGAGGCGGAAGGGTTCCGCGAGTCTGAGGCGTTACGCGCCCAGGGGTACGCCGCCGCGCTGAAGGCCATCTACGAGGAAGCCAAGAAACTAGACGATAAGACCATGATGCTGCAATACTTCCAGATGTTGCAGAAGGTCGGGCAGAGTGATTCGACCAAATTTGTCTTGCCGATGGAGCTAACCAGCATGATGCAGCGTTTTTCGAGAAATATTACGGATCTGGACGCGGTCACGCCGCTGCCGCAGAAGAACAAAAACGGCAGCGAATAACCCCACTAAAACGGTTAAGCGGGGCTGGGTAATCGCATATGGCGTCAACAGTAACGACTCAGCTTGTGCCCCCCACCCCGGTGCTAGAAGTGCCCTCCCTCCCCCAATATCGCCGCTTTAGCGGCGGGAGGGATGGGTTTTTACCACAACCGGCCATGTTCACCGTTCTCTGATCTGGGTGTGTTGAAACAAAGTCCCTGAGTTGTAACGATTCAGAGAGAGATTAGAATATCGTGAGATTTCACCCCACACCCCACAGGGTAATCGCACCAAAACTGAATCGAAGTCAAAAGCACATCATATCTTGTTGAAACGTATAGCAGGGGCTTTGCCCCCACTACCCCCACAAGGATTTAGCAATCCTTGACCAGCAATTTTTGGCGCTTTGCGCCAAAAAGGGTAAGTTTTGGTCAATCTTTTTCAAAAGATTGGCAGGGTTTGGGATGCAATCCCAAGCTATGCCACTAGAAAAATTTGATGCGATTAACCTGTGAACACACCCAGATCAGAGTAGGGTGAAGATGGCCGAAAGTGGTAAAAACCCCTCCCTCCCGCCAATAAAACGGCGATAGTGGGCGAGGGGTGGCGCTTTAGCGCCGGGGTTGGGGGCAAGCTGAGCAGTTGCTTAGATTAAAGATATGCCACCCGACGGCTTTCTTTGTTATAATTTCAATCATGATAACTCAAATAACCCCCGATACCCTCCCAGATTATCATTTTCTGTTGATTGCCCCCAACCTGAGCGCCGACTGGTTGTTCCAGGCGGCCCGCCGCTACTATGACACGTTCCGCCCAACCGTAATCAGCGATGGCGAGTTGCTCGCGTTGTTGCCGGAAGATGTGACAACCGCCGTTTCCGTTTTGACCCGCCGCGATGCGTTCGAGACCTTCGCCGTCGAAGTCTACAAAAACCGCCCGAACGCGCTACTGGATGCGCTCATCTACAACACCGTGCGCGAGGCGGCCACCGCGCTTAACGCCCGCGCACAGGCCAATCAGCCCTTCGGCGTCCCCTTACGGCCCACACAAGCCCCCCCACCCGCGAGCCGATCACGCCGTCGCCGGGGTCCGTATTAGGGCCGGTCGAGTTCCCCACGCCGACCCCCAACACCAGCGGCTTTGTCACCCAAGTGCCAACCGCCCCGCCCGGCTTCATCACCCAAACCCCCACCCCCGTCCCCATCACAGGAGATTAACGGCGATGCTGCTAACCGATTACGAGTGGTCGCGTAACCCGCGTGGGATGCACAACCGGGGCGTGTTCGACTATCAAATGGGCCTGGAAATGTACCAGCAAACGAATATGGGCTGGGTTAAGATTGTCGCGGCGGAGGACGAATATCTGCGGTTCCTGCCGGATTTATACGACCTGGGTATCACGCCTATCGTTCGGTTATATATGCCGCGTGCGGGGGCCCGCCCCATGAGCCGCGCCGAACAAACATTTTACATCGCTTACGCACGGGCCGGCGTCCGCTGGTTTGAGTTTTACAACGAACCCAACCTGGATATTGAATGGCCCGTCGGCACAACCAATGTCGATTGGCGCAACACCCAGATGATCGCGCAATTATGCGAAAATTGGCTGAACTGGGCCGAGTTCATCATTAGCCTGGGCGGGTATCCGGGTTTTATCCCTCTAGCGGAATCGGCAGAAGCCGAAGTCGGGGCGGTGCAGTGGATGGACGCCATGTTAAACTACCTGGCCAACCGCCAATATCTGCGCTTCCAGAACGTGCTACGGGGTGGGGCCTACTGCGCCACCCACCCGTACATCCTCAATCACTTCTACCAGGAAAGGCCGGGCGGCGGCCCGCTTAGCGCCCGCCCACCCAGCACGCAAAACGCAGAGGAAGGCGGCTGGCACTTTGAATACCCGTATGATCCCATCGGCCAGGACGACGACCCCGGGCGCACCGTCTACGGTGGGACGGCGCTCACCCCTTACGGCGATCCGTCCGGCCTAACAGCAATGGGCCTGATGTTCAACCAACGGTGCCAGGCGCTATTCGGCACACAGGCGATCCCGGTCGTCGGGACCGAGGGCGGCATCTGGGACTTCCCCCCACCAGGGGGTGGGCAGATGCAACCAGACACCCGTTACCCCCCTTACACCAACGCCAGCCACGCCGAGGCCACCGCCGCCATGTTCAACTGGATCGCCACCAGCAGCCCCCCCTGGATGTTTGGCGTCACGTTGTGGAAAGAGGACGTATACGAGGACAAAGGCGGCCCGACCCTAGGGCGGCTGGCACAGGTCCAGCAAACGCTGAAAAGCGTGCCCCCGATCAGCGTCATGGCAGACGGCAGTATTCCGATTTTCCCACCAGGTGAGGGGCTACGCGGGCCAGGGCCGATCAGCGGGCAGGCCGATTTCCATATGGTGATTATCGACAATCGGCTTTCATCGGATTGGTTCTTCCGCACCGCCAAACCTTATTGGGAGATGTTCCGCCCGATTGTGACCGAATCTATAGACTTCCTGGCGATGATGCCCTACGAAAAGAGCCTGGCGATCACGCTATTGGTCACCACCGAACGCCGCTTCGAGGCGGAACAGGCCATCCGCCAGAACTACCCGAATACCTACCTGGATACCATCACCATTGACGATACCGAAACATTCGAGCGCGTCTCGCAGATATTCGCGATGCGGGTACAATCCGGCCTGCGCTTCGGCTAGCGTGGTTTCCAGGCGGGCGAGTTATCCCAGAAGCCGCCCGTCGCCGCCCCGAATGTAACCGGGAAGATCACCGATCCATCGCGTCGGGCCACGTACAACTCGCGCCACAAATCCCCGGATGAATTGGCCGATGCGAACGCCACCCAATCCCCATCCGATGATACATCCGGCATATCAATAATCCGATCAAAATCGGCTAGCGGGGCATCCATGTGATCGGCGGTCGGTTCGGTTTGCCAGAGCATCTGCGTATAGACAAACAAAACCACCCCCTCCGGCGTCCAGGTGGGGTCTGCTGAACGCGGCGCATCCGATACACGCACGGGCACAAATTGGGGACGTGCCTGGGCAAGTTGGGTCGCAATTTCTTGAAAATCGACCACCATCACGTCGGAGGGCGTCACCACCGACGAATCGTACACGCCGTAGACGATCTGAGCGCCATCTGGCGACCACGACGGGCCGTAATCGAACACAAACGGGCTGTTCGTCACCCGGATCATCTGCTTATCGTACAGGTTGATCAAAAATATCTCGTTGTTAAACATATCATCCATCGCGCCAGAAAATGCGATGTAATTCCCGTTGGGGGACCAAGCCGGTTGCACTGCCCGGATCGTTGGCGGCGTCAGCCGATATGGGGGTAAATCCAGGCGTTGCAGGTCAATCAAGTAGATGCCCGTCCCGGTGCCACGCTGCACCGATTCAAACGCCAGGAAACGCCCATCGGCAGACCAGGCCGGGTGCCGATCTTGGGCGGCGTGATGCGTCAGGTTAAGCATGACGCCCGTTGGCAGGTCTAACAGATAAATCTCATAGTTGCCGGTTCGGTTGCTATCAAATGCCAGTACATCCGCCGAAGCGAAATGACCAAGCCCCACCGCCAGCCCGACACTGCCGCCCCACAGCACCCCCACAGCGATAATCCCACGTAAAAAAGCCCTCAAGATGTCTCATCCACTGCTACCGGACGCCACGCCGGGGCGTTATCTTCGATCCGTTCGGTACGCTGCTTCACCGTTAGCGGTCGGACATTCGTCCCGTCGATACGAGAAATGTACAATACTCGGCTGTTGGTGTCACGGTGATGTTGGGCGCTGAAGGCGAGCCAGTTGCCATCCGGCGATACTGCCGGGAAACGCGCATTAGCTGGGCCGGGGAGTTGTTGCACGTCCGGCTGGCCCACGGTAGCAAACCACAGATTGGGCGCGTACTGCGGCGAGAACACATCCGCAAAGTAAAGGCGATCTCCGTTGGGGGACCACGCCGGGGCGGAGTTATCGCCCTGGTACGAAAGTTGGGCTAGCTCCGGGCGGGTAGCGGGGTTATCCGGCGGGGGGCGCGTAACGGCGGCGGTGTATATCTGGTAACGATCCTGGGCGATGGGGCCGAGATCGCGTGCGCCAGCAAACGCGATGCGCTCACCCGATGGCGACCATACCGGGGTCACTTGATCCATGTCCGCATCTGCAAACGGTTGCCAGATGCGGCGCTGTAAGAGATCAAAAACATAGATGTTGTTCACATAGCTATCGTTGGCGGTGGTAAAGGCGATACAACAGCCATCCGGCGACCAATCCGGTTGAAAGCCAACCCACGGCGTAGGCAACACGCGGGTGGGGCCGTCCGATGGCATAAATGGGATGGTGTAGAGCGTTTCGGTCTGGTAATCATCTGGCCGGAAAGCCTGATACACAAGCCGATCCCCGGTCGGTGACCAGGCCGGATAACGATCATTACCGGGGTGCTGGGTCCGTCGGAATAAAACGCGGGTTGTTACATCTAAGAAGTAAATATCGCTAACGGCGCTAGCGGACGTGCGCTGAAAGGCGATCACCCCACCAGAACGGCCCCAGTCCGCCGCTAGCAGCGCCACGACCACGCCAACGCCCGCTACCCCCCATATGCGCGTTAACAGCCGCCAGAACGCGCTCACGGCTGCACAAGCGGTAACGAGATCGTGACCGTGGTCCCCTTACCGAGTCCGTCGCTTTCTGCCCAGATGCGCCCCTGATGAATCTCTACAATCCCCTTAGAGATGCTAAGGCCAATGCCTAAGCCCTCATGATGGCGTGTCATGTGATTTTCAACCTGATAGAACTTCTCAAAGATGCGGTCAAGCTGGTTTGGCTCAATGCCGATCCCCCGGTCAATGACACGTATCCAGACTTCATCGTTACGTTTTTCCGGTTGGATGGTAATCCGATCCCCATTCGGGGTGAACTCAATTGCGTTGGCCAACAAGTTTGTGATAGCCATCGCCATCCGAGCGCGATCCACATGCACATGAACATCGTCATCAATCGGTTTAATCTCTAAGTCCTGGCCTTTAGCATCTAGCAGGGTCATGATGTCAAAGTGGACATCCTGTAACAGTTGGCTCATGCTGATAGGCTCCTGTCGCAAATCGGACGGGTTCTGTTGCAAATAGCGCAGGTTCGTCAAGTCCTCAATAATTTTACGCAGTTGCAGGGCGCTATCCATAACTTTTTGTGCGTGGCCAGATGTTTGAGGCGTGTTGCGCGTTTCTTCGTGTAAGAAACTGGCATAACCCAGGATCACACCCAAGGGGGTGCGTAGTTCGTGGGAGGCAATCGCGATGAAATCGTTTTTCAGCTTATCGACCTGGCTAAGCTCGTCGTTTGCTTTCTTGAGAGCGCTCACAAGCTGGGCACTTTCGATAGCAACTGCCGCTTGCACCGCCAACGCGGACAAATACCTACGGTCGTCCTCCGTCCAGGGGAGTTTACGCTTATTCACAGCTTCTAGCACGCCGATCATACGGTTTTTGACAGTCATCGGCACACCGAGCAGCGACTTCGTTATAAAGCCGCTGCTGTTGTCTTCGCTTTCCTCTAGCTTGGTGTAGCGGCGGGGGTCGTCTTGGGCGTTATCCACCTGGACGATACGACGCTCGCGCATGATGGTCCCGGCGATACTCCCCTCCAACGGAACCGGCTTGCCGATTAGGTCTAACGGGCTATCGGTGGTGGTGGCGGCAAAGAACAATTCGCGTGTGTTGTTATTCCACAGCAAAACCGAAGCCGCTTCACTTCCGGTAATTGAAGCGGCAGCATCCATGATATACCGCAACAACTCATCTAACTGAAGTGTGGAGTTCAATTGCGTGCTGACCTCAATCAACTGCGATAGCACTTCCACCTTATGCTCTAGGTCTTTAATTTGTTGTGACGTTATATCGTTCATGATTGTGCTTACCCGTCTTAATGGTTATAGAGGTGTGGCTTGTTCTTCATAGTTTAACATCACCTCGGATTCCTGGCATCTTGATTGGAGAACTCTAACCGTATTCGTCACATCGGAGCAAGCCCTGTTCAAATTTCTCATGTGGAGTAGAGAGTATTTAATTAGCCGTAGTAGTAGGGCCTGTTCAAAATGTTCAAAACTCGTTAAGGCACTTTGTAATGTGGGATATTTATCCCAAACTGCCCTTTAAATAACCCAAAATAAACCAAATTTTATGTTAAGGCTGGATAATGTGGGATAAAAGTTATGAACACCCCCTGTTCATAACTTTGAACATTTTGCTTGAGTTATGAACAGAACAAACAGAACAAAACGTGAAATACGTGCATTATAACGGTTTTATCCCAAAAATTACTATTGCCTACAAACATCTGTCGAAAGTTATGAACAGGTTTTGAACAGGCTGAGGCGAGTTATGAACAGGTTATGAACAGGTTTTGAACAGGCAACTTCTTTTAATTGAGCTATTACGCAGTTCTGTTTGGGATATATATCCCAAATTTTGGGATATATCGTTTGGGATATATCACACGGCGTTTTTCAATTTGGGATATATTTAGGCTTAGATCGAGCGTTGCATAATATCTGCTACAGATGTTAAGTACCGATCAAGTATGTTATCTATTAAGTTACATCCGTGCCGTTACTTAATTTGGGTTTAGCGGCTTTATGGTTTCTTAATGATATTTGATCCGCGCAAGCGCCACCCGATACGCTACACTACTGAGCATAACCGTTCACCTACTCACAAACGAAAGGCCCGCTATGCCCCCGATTAACTACACTGCCCGTCAGGATCGCTTACGTGCGCTGGCAGCCGAGGCCAACGTGCCCGCCGTGGCGCTCGTGCCTGGTGCGAATATGGTCTATTTTACCGGATTGCACGTTCACCTCAGTGAGCGCCCCACGCTGGCGCTGATCCGCACCGATGGCCAGACGGATTTCATCCTGCCAGCCCTGGAGAGTGCCAAGCTAACCCAGATGCCTTTTGCTGTTGATAACGTGTACGAGTGGACCGACGCCGACGGCTACATGGGCGCTTTCCGGGGGGCTGCCGGCTCGCTGCAATTGGCGGGCGGGTGGCTCGGCATTGACGATAACACCATGCGCGTATTCGAGTGGTTGGCCTTCAGCGAGGCCGCGCCGGGGGTGCATCCCAAACCGATGGGGACCGATCTTTTAGGGTTACGCGCCATCAAAACAGCCACCGAGATCAACCTGATACGGCAGGCGATCACCCTCAGCGAAACCGCCCTCTCACAGACACTCGACACGCTACGCAAAGGCATGAGCGAGCGCGAGATCGCCGAAGCCCTCAGCGCCCACCTCCGCGCCAACGGATCGCACGGACACGCCTTTTCGCCGTTGGTGCTGGTCGGGGAAAATAGCGCCTTGCCGCATGGCGTCAGTGGCCCGCGTGAGGTCCGCCCGACGGATATTGTCTTGATCGATTTCGGCGGCACCGTGGACGGCTACCCGGCGGATATTACCCGCACGTTCGTTTACGGGCTGCCCACCGATCAAATTCGTGATTTATATGAGGTGGTCTACCAGGCGAACGAGGCCGCCCGCGCTATCGTCCGGCCCGGCGTCACCTGTGATGCGGTCGATTGGGCGGCCCGCGAGGTGATCGAAGCGGCGGGGTATGGCGATTATTTCATTCATCGCACTGGGCACGGCCTAGGGCTAGAAGTCCATGAACTGCCACAGATCGCCAGCGGCAACCCGATGCCATTAGCTGAGGGGATGGTGTTTACCATCGAGCCGGGCGTTTATCTGCCGGGGGTCGGTGGGGTGCGCTTAGAAGATGTGATGGTCGTTAGTGCAGATGGGGCCGAATCGTTAACGACGTTCCCGCGTGCGCTCACGTCCATCTAGCACATGGCCCGAACGAGCGACCTATAAAACCCCGGTTGCCAGGTAGGTTTGTAATTCGGCGGCGCGTTGATCGATGATGTCCGCTGCTTTACCGCGTAGGGACGGGTGCTGCGCGTTCCCCGCTACCCATCGGCAAGACGCAACGTAACGCCCGGCGATCAGCGTTTCCAGATCGGGCCGATAGTCCGCCGGGATCGGACGCACGCCGGTATAACCGTCCCATAGCGCCTGTTTGAGAGCGGCGTAAGCGGGTAACGCTTTGTAGAACAACAGCGGGGTTGCCAGGTCGTATAAGTAATAGCCGTAGCCGCAGTCCTCAAAATCGACCACGCGCACCCGTTCACCATCCCACAGCGTGTTTTTGTAGATGAAGTCGCCATGAATCAGGCCGAACGTGTTTGGGGCTGTATCCAGTGTGGCCATGACGCGCTCGACCCGTGCCGCCACCGCATCTAAAACGCGCTGGCTCGCCTCGGAGATATGCACGGCCCCGTCGCCGGGGTTGTAGGGCGAGTTTTTCCCGAATAAGCCGGCGTAATCCAGGCGGGGGCGGTCGATGTCGGTTTGGGATGCACCCTCGCGCCACCCGATAGCGACCGTGTGCAGCCGCGCCAGGAACGCGCCAAAGCGGGCGGCTGTGGCTGGTGTCAGTTCCGCTGGCTGGACGCCCCGCCCCGGTAGCCACGCCCACGCTACCGCATAGACGGGGTTCGGCTCATCCGGTAAATGGCCGGTGTAGATCGGTGTGAGTTGGCGCGGGACCTGACCAGCCAAGCGCGGTTGTAGGTAGCCTAGCCAGGCCCATTCCGCCTCGATTTCGGGGCGGGGCCGCTTCCCAGGCCGATACACCCGTAACCCGCCGGTTGTTTCCGGCGTTTGGAAGCGAAAAACCGCGTTGTTGGCATATAACACCAGCGATAACGCCGCGTTGGGCCATCCCCAGGCCGCGAGTGCGCGGCGAGCGTAGGCCGTCAGGTGCGTAACTTGTGTCTCATACGGTTGTTGCCGAAACGCTGTCACGATGGGTTAATCAACAAAGGTCTTTTTAACGCCCGTCACCGTGAGCAGGTCGCGCAGGGCGTCGATGGCGGCGCGTTGGGTATAGACCACCCGCGAAAACACATTGATCCGCACCAACTCGGCAACTTCACGGCGTAGCGCGTTGCCCTCATCGGTGTATTGATCGAGTAGCGTCATCAGGTCCGCTTGTAGGGGGGACTCCGGCGCAGTAAAGATCGGATAGCCGTTTTCGTCACGGGTTTCGCTGCCGCCGATGAAGTTGACCATCGTTCGCTGCCCGGATGCCGATTTGACCACCGCCCGGAACAGGTCCGCCGCGTGCATCCGCGTTGGGGTGATGATAATGTCGCCGTCGAACGTCTCTGATCCAAAAGTAACGGTAAGCGCCTGGAGGTCCTCCGCAAATTTCATGAAGTATTTGCGCATCCGGTTAGCCGCTTTCACAAACTCGCGGTAATGTGTCATGCGGGTGGTATCGTTTTGGTACATGCTATGCGGGATAAACAGCGGATAGCCGTCTGACGAGTGCGCCGGGATCACATCCTGCCGGAAGTTACCATCGGAGAAAAAGATAATGGTGGGGTCGCCGTAACGGAACTCATCAACCGCGATTTCTAAGGCGGTAGAGCCGCCAAACGTGCGCGGCGAGATTTCAAATAGGTTGATCTTCGCCTTATGCCGGGCGGCAACTTCTAGCGGTTGATGAATGTCGAATTCGTAGTGAGTGCCGTGTGTGTCTGGGTGAATTTGCGGGTCGTAAAAGAGAATATCATTCCGAGAAAGCCAGTCGTTGATGTCGTCGCGCTCACGGTTACGTAGCAGTTCGCCATCCGCACCACGGATATTGCACGCCCCGCCAGAGAAAACAACGATGTCGTCGATCTGATCCATGTGCTGCACGAGCTTCCAGTTTTTTCTTTTCGCTGTCATTGGTTTATTCCTT
>DAOTUA010000131.1:0-3665 GCA_034437355.1 Anaerolineae bacterium
CGACATAACAGCGTAGATTATACGGCTAATGTGAGTTAGTAAATACGCCTGATATGAAATAGCAAATTTAAGGTAACTACTCAGCCCTCACCCCAACCCCTCTCCCAAACGTGCCTTTGGCACTGGGAGAGGAGCTAAATCACGCGATGAGAAGTCCCCCTCTCCCCGCGAAGCTGTGGGAGAGGGGGATTTAGGGGGTGAGGGCGGGTGCGATACCGTAAGATGTGTTTAGTACCTGAGTAGTTACCTTTGCAGAAAGAAAGCGGTCAGGGGTGCCAATCTGGGGGATTTTCTCGCAGTCGCCAGCGCCACCCCACCGGATACCCGATCATCTTAGCGACATCCCCCACCACCCGGATCACCGGGATAAGCATGACTGCGATAACCCAGGTTCGCACGCTCGGCTCATCGTACCAGCGCATCACCTGGGGCAGCCGGGTATATGGGCGGCGCATATAAAGCGCCCCACCTACCAGCAAAGCCAGCCACCATCCCGGCCAGGCCATCCCACCGAGCAACAGACCCGGCGCAACCACCAGATACGTGATATATCGAATCGCATGACGTTTGCGCCACAAGTCGGCTTTGCCGTCGCCGCGTGCATAGCGGTAATACTGTTTGAAAAACGCGCCCAGGCTGCCACGGGGCCGGAAAGCGACACAGGCCCCCGGCGCAAAGGCGAACCGGGCATTAGCTTTCAGGCGTAGGTCGAAGATTAAATCTTCGCAGTAGTCTAGCCACTCTGGGTAGCCCCCGGCGGCCTCAAATGCGGTTCGGCGTACCGCCACGCTCCGGCTAGACGGCAAAAACGTTGCCGGGTCGATCTCATCGGCTAGCGGTAAGACCGTCGCCCCCATCGCGACCTCAAACGGGGTGTGCGGGTCGGCACGGAAGAAGCCGCTAACGACATCTGGCGGGGCCGGTTGGTCAAACGGAGCCGTGAGCGCCGCTAGCCAATCATCCGGTAGCGATACGCCGGCGTCGGTAATCGCGAGAATATCGCCAACGGCTGTCGCTGCTGCCCGGTTGCGCCCCTCGGATATATTGGCCCCCGGCACAACGATCACACGTAATGGCAGTCGATCCTGGTAGCTCTGCATCACCGCCACTGTCTGATCGGTGCTGCCGCCGTCCACGATGACGACCTCATCTGGTAGGCGAGTTTGCCGGGCAAGCGACGTCATCAACCGCCGGATGTCGTCCCCCTCATTGTAAACGGTAGCGATGACGCTAAGCATGGGGCTGTATTGCCCCTTTGTGGCGCATCACCGTTTGCTTTAAGTGATCGTAGTTGGTATGGGTGCGGTTGGTCAGCGCGACCACCCCGGCGCGGCCTTCCCCGGCGAAGAAGGCCGCCAACCGATATTGGGGCGGTAGGGCGGGGATCACCAGCATGAAACCGTCTGGTGTGGTGTAATTGCGCCGCCCAACAAGCGTCCGTCGGTTGACTTCTTGTGATTCGGTCGGGAGTAGCGGGTAAGTTTTCACCGCAGCGATCCGATCCCAGGGGATGAACCGTTCGCGCCAGATCAACGGTTGGATTAACACGCCGTCATCATCTAATGTAACTGCCGGGCTAATGGCGGTGAGCATTAATACGGGGGGGACAAGTGCTAATAAAATGATCCCTGCTAAAGCGAAAAGGCCACCGGGGGCACCCAACAACGTTAGCAGCACCAACAGGGGCACGCAAATAATCATGATGGCCGCCAGCAATAAGGCCCCATATTGGGTGATACGGTCTTTGAGGGGGTTAGGGTGTGTATGTGTTGTTCTGGACATAGGCGGCATTATAGCAAGATGCCGCCCAATGTCACGAGAGGGTATCGGCTAACGGTAGCTGGATGGTAAAGGTCGTACCGACGTTAACGAGACTCTCAAAGCTGATCGTGCCGCCGTGTAGTTCTATCGCCCGTTTGGTGACGGCTAGCCCAAGCCCGGTCCCGTGGCGAGCTTCGACATTGGAGGCGCGATGGAATGGCTCGAACAGGTTGTTCTGGTCCGCCTCCGGGATGCCGATTCCGTTATCGCTTACACGGATGCGAACTTGCTCGGTATCGCAGCCTAAATGCAGTTTCACGCACGACCCCTCGGCAGAGTATTTTACCGCGTTGCCCAACAGGTTAGACAACGCCTGCCGCAGCAGTTTCTTATCGCCCAGGATCACCTGATAGTCCGCATCGCTTTCAAATTCAATCTGATGTGTATCTGCTGCGAGCATCTGCGTGTTGGCGACCACATCGCGGCACAGGTCTATCAGGTCCACCAATTCGGTACGGATGGCACTTTCCAGCGAATCCGCTCGGCTAAGGGCGGAGACATCATCAATCAGCGTTTCCAGGTGATGCACCTGCGTTTGAATGGTGGCCAGGGCGTCTTCTTTCTCAATATCGCTCATGCGGTCGGCATAACGCCGGAAGAAGTCGCTCGAAAGCTGGATGACCGCTAAGGGGGTGCGCAACTCGTGTGAAATCATGGACATGAAGCTGCTTTTTAGCTCGTTGATATCGCGCTCTTTCTGAAGTTCCATTTCCAGGCGTTCTTTCTCAATCATCTCGCGCTCAATACGCTTGCGCGGTGTCAGGTCTTGCATGATGCCGGTAAACAACCAGCGATTGCCCACATACGCCCGGCTCATCGCCAGGTACATCGGGAAGGTGTCGCCGTTGGCGCGTTTACCGGTGACCGCATGACCGACTTGGGCATAACGCCGCGAATTCACTGCACGATGCCGCCGGATATAATCCATATACTGTTTATCGTAGGGGGCCGGTAACAGTGTTCGGATCGACTTGCCGATCAGTGCTTCTGGCTGGCAGCGGAAGATGTCGCACACCGCCGGGTTAACCGATTCGATGATCCCTTTTTCATCGGTGGTGAAAATGCCGTCTACGACCGTATCAACGACTGTTTGTAAGCGATATTGGCTCTGGGCGTAGGCACGTTGCGATAGCTTGAGGTCGGTCACATTCTGATGAGATGTAATGACCCGCAGGTCGCCTTCCCACTCAAACCGCGCGACTTGCAGCGTAAACCAGCGCCGCACCTTAGGGCTATGACAGGGATACTCGACCCGCAAAACTTCCGCTTGTTCGTTGATGATGTCTCGGATGCCCTGGGCCACTAGCCCGGCCTCATCCGCATCCCGCCCGGTTGATTGTTCGCAAATGTCGATGTAATTACTACCAATGCCGTCTTGTTGATGTTCGTAACCGTTACTCGCCCCGAAACGCCGCCACGCGGCATTAATACTGATGATCGCCCCCTGGTGATCGAGCATAGCGATATGCGATGGTAGGGCGTCCATTGCCGATTGCAACAGCAATTCGTTTTGGGGTGGTGGGTGAAATTGGTTGGGCTTATACCCATTTTTATTGAGTAGTGTCATTTTTATTCAGGAATCTCTCATATTTTGTTTTATTATACACTAAAATGACCGTTGCCGTAGCCATTAAACTTAAAAACGGGCCTTTTGGTTCCCTTTCATAACAATCAAACCAGAAAAATGGGTGCTTTTCGTCCATTTTGAGTAACTACTCAGGTACTAAACACATCTTACGGTATCGCACCCGCCCTCACCCCCTAAATCCCCCTCTCCCACAGCTTCGCGGGGAGAGGGGGACTTCTCATCGCGTGATTTAGCCCCTCTCCCAGTGCCAAAGGCA
>DAOTUA010000132.1:0-2378 GCA_034437355.1 Anaerolineae bacterium
GGCACTGGGAGAGGGGCTAAATCACGCGATGAGAAGTCCCCCTCTCCCCGCGAAGCTGTGGGAGAGGGGGATTTAGGGGGTGAGGGCGGGTGCGATACCGTAAGATGTGTTTAGTACCTGAGCAGTTACAATTTTTGTAGTGAGCTAGCGTGCCCCATGGTACAAACAACGACGAGATTTTCGTAAGTCAAACCTCAATTGGAGCTATTATGCTAGATTTAAACCCCATAATCCAGGCGGTGCAGCTTGCCATTACGCTAACGCGGCGCGTGGCTGTCCAGGACATCGCACCAGCCCAGAAAACCGATCACAGCCCGGTGACCCTCGCCGATTACGGCGCACAGGCGCTTATCTGCCGGGCGATAGCGACTCACTTTCCGGGTGATGCGATTATCGCAGAGGAAAACGGGACGGCGTTTATCGACCTGGTGCCCGCAGCAGAACGGGCGCGGGTGGTGGCGCTATTGCAAACGCTACTCGGTGAGCGCATCCGTGAAGGGGATGTCGTGCGCTGGTTAGACCATGGGCGGCATCTGCCGAGTGACAATCGAACCTGGGTGATCGATCCTATCGACGGAACGGTCGGGTATGTGAATGGGCGCTATTATGCGATCTGCGTCGCAGCCATGGAAGATTATCAACCGCGCCATGCCGTGTTGGGCTTGCCCCGTTCGCCGTTAGATGCCACCGGCACGGTCTTACATACCACACCGGACGGTGTAACCGCGATGGCGGCAGACGGTGGGCACATCCGGCAGGTAGGCGTGTCGGATCGGCGTGATGGGGCGGCCCTGCGTGTTTTAGATAGCATCAAGCTACCCCCAACCGACCTGGACGTGAACGCGGCAATCCGTGAACGGGCTGGCGTTCGTTCATCGCAGTTAGAACTATATGACAGCCAACTCAAATACGGGATGATCGCGGCGGGGTATGGTGACCTGTTTGTGCGGCTGCCACGCGATACAACCACCGAACCGCATTATATATGGGATCATGCGACCGGGACGGCCCTATTGCGGGCGGCGGGCGGGGTTCATACCGACTTACGCGGTCAGCCGTTAGACTACAGCCAGGGGGCAGCACTCCCTCACTACGGGTTTGTCGCTAGCAACGGGCACCTACACGCGGCTGTGATCGAAGCGGTGGCGGCAGTCCTTGGCCCGACGTGGGGGTTTTTGGTGGATGAAGGTGAATCGGGCGCTATAGATTCTTGACGATCTGTTCGGCTACCAGTTGTTCCGCGTTGCGCTCATCCAGGATAGCGGCATATTGCCCTAACAAGTGCCCCTGCACCGGCGACGACATCGCCAATGATAGCACCCACCCCAACACCCCCACCACCGGCAACGACTGCACCGCAGAAAAGCCCAAATTGGCCGCCACGCCCAACGAAAACCAGTTGAGCGTAAGCGTGCCGTGTGTTCTGGCCTGGTGCCAGGTCCAACGCAAGTCAAAAAAATCTCGGATACGACCGCTTTCGCTAAACGGCACCACGTTGATACTGGTCAGAAAGATGACCAATATCCCGTAGGCAAACAGCAGCGGCAAGAAGAAACAGATTAGCGCCAGCATCGCGAAAAGCGGTTGCCCCAGGTTCACCAGCCCGATCAAAAGCCCCTGAACGAGCAACCACAATACCGCCGCCGATACCAAATACCCGGCATACGCGCCGATCATCTTGATCCCATCTATGAACAGCACGCCCCAATTTTCCCAGGCCGGCAGCAGCACCTCGGCGTCGTGGCGTACCCGTCGCACCACTTCGATATAATAGCCCAATAGCAACGCTGCGAACATGCCCCCCACCAGCACAACCGCGATCAGCGCCAGATACCCCGCATCATAGGCGAATACACGCCCTTCTAGGGCCGGGAATAGCGGCACAAGCGACTGCTGCATAATATCTGCTGGGATAAGCGGGAGCATCCCCACAATTAACGGTACCGTCACCAGCGCCCCGGCTAACGCGGTAAACAGCAGCACGACCAGCAACTTTGCGATCCAGTTATCTTGTTCGGCAACAAAGGTGAACGCGCTCGGTAAACTGAGCTTACGCGGTTGGTCGGTCATGATAGCGCCTCGTCTATCGCAGCTTATTGTTGGTTGCCTATATTATCCCTAGATGCCACCGATACGTCAAATTGCGCGGCATTTCACAGGGCAATCGCCTTAAAATTTTCTGGTGTCATTTATTGGGATTGCATCCCAAACCCTGCCAAGCTTTTGAAAAAGCTTGACCAAAACTTTATATTTTTGGCGCTTTGCGCCAAAAAGCGCCGGTCAAGGATTGCTAAATCCTTGTGGGGGTGTGGGGGCAAAGCCCCCACTATACTTTTTAACAATACAAAATGCTTTTTTTACGTCAATTCAGATTTGAA
>DAOTUA010000133.1:0-2251 GCA_034437355.1 Anaerolineae bacterium
CGTTGACACCCCCGCCACACATCACTAACATATGACCCTACACAAGCGCCCCTATCCAATGGGGTGCTTTCTGTGTCCATTTGATAACAATAAACTCGTGAGCCAATTTTCCCCGTCTGAGGTGCCCTACGGCGACGTCGGCGGCGGCAAGCGAAGATTGGAGAAAACCCGATGTATGCTATTATTCGTACTGGCGGTCGCCAGTATCGCGTCGAAGAAGGGCGTTACCTCGATGTTGAAAAACTCCCCTACGATGAAGGTGAGGAAATCAGCCTAGACGACGTGCTACTCATCGGTAACGGCGACAGTACCGTTATCGGGCAGCCAACCGTCGAGGGCGCGAGCGTTAAAGCAACCGTGATGAAGCAATGGCGCGATAGAAAGCAGGTGGTCTACAAATACCGCCAGCGCACCAACTATCGCCGTATGAAAGGCCATCGCCATCACTACACACGCTTGATGATCGATTCGATCTCCGTCTAAGTCAAATCAAAACAAAGGAGTAAAACCCAATGGCTCATAAAAAAGGTGGTGGCTCGACTAGCAACGGTCGCGATAGCCACTCAAAACGATTAGGCGTTAAAGCATTCGGCGGCGAATACGTCATCCCCGGTAATATCATCGTGCGCCAGCGTGGGTCTAAATTCCACCCCGGCGAAAACGTCGCGATGGGCAAAGACTATACCATCTTCGCCACTGCCGAGGGCTTCGTTACCTTCGAGAAAATGCGCGGGCGTAACGGACAAAAGAAAATCAGCGTTTACCCCGCCCATGATAACATCCCAGCCGAAGCCAACATCGCCGCCGGGGATTAACCACACCCGGCACCACACATACGTTACCCATTACAGTACACCAAGTGCCGCATGGACCGACTGACGCCATACGGCCACGTAACGAAGGATAAACTACCCATGAAAAAAGACATCCACCCAGAGTGGTTCCCGCAAGCAACCGTTATCTGTTCCTGCGGCAATACCTGGAATACCGGAGCCGCTATCCCAGAAATCCGAACCGACATCTGCTCCGCTTGCCACCCCTTCTATACCGGTGAACAACGCATCATCGACACCGAAGGCCGCGTCGATAAATTCATGAAACGCCTACGCCAACGTGACCAGATTCACACCGCTGCTGAAGAACGCGAAGCCTCCAAGACGCCCCTCAACCTTTCGATTGATGAGTTGGGCCTCAATACCCGCACCTACAACGTCCTCGTCGAAAACGACATCATGATCGTGCAAGACTTCCTGGACCGCTTCGAGGCCGACGGCGACGCTGGCTTCTTAGAACTTAAAGGCATCGGACGCCAGGCGCTCGCCGAGATCAAAAAGTCTCTCAAGAACGCCGGCTACGACATCCCAGAAACCGAAGCAACCGAAGCCTAACCCCCTAGGCCGCACCACATCACACCCATAAGCGGGCATGTATAGCCATCCGACATGCCCGCTTTTTATTTTGCCTACCGTCAAAAGGAACATACATCATGAAACACAGGGACGGACGAATTGAGGTTGTTTGCGGCAGCATGTTCAGCGGCAAAACAGAAGAACTGCTGCGCCGCGTCCGCCGCGCCGAGATCGCCCAACAACACGTTCAAATATTCAAACCCGCCGTCGATACACGCTACGGCGAAACCAACGTCCAAACCCACAACGGACGCTACGCCCACGCCAAAAATATCGCCCACGCCGCCGACATCCCCGCCCACATCAAACCCGAAACAACCGTCGTTGCCATCGACGAAGTGCAGTTCTTCGACCCGCCCGTTGTTAACGTCGCCCTCACCCTTGCCAGCCAACACTACCGCGTCATCGTCGCCGGGCTGGATATGGACTTTCGCGGAGAACCCTTCGGCGTCATGCCACAGCTAATGGCTCTCGCCGAAGAAGTCGTCAAACTAAACGCCATCTGTACCGTCTGCGGGGAACTCGCCTCGCACTCACAACGGCTTGTCAACGGGCAACCCGCCAACTACCACGACCCGATCATCCTTGTCGGGGCCACCGAACGCTACGAAGCCCGCTGTCGCAAGCATCACAGCGTCCCCGGCTCACCCCACAATCCCACCGCTTGACCCGGCAGCTCCTCTCGCCGCTCTTCGATCTCCTCGCGCTCGGCTGACTGCACCTCAATCTTTTCCCTCGCGCGGCGAATCTCGGCGTCAATGTCACTGACACGGTGCTCTACGTATCGCCGCAGCCGCCGCTCTTCCGCCGGAGACAATTCCTCGGGCATGTCGTCCTCGGCC
>DAOTUA010000134.1:0-12884 GCA_034437355.1 Anaerolineae bacterium
ACAGGCTTGGCGTTTTCTCATGTGCCTTTTATACTAGGCGTATCGTTGCAAATTTCACAGACACCTTTCGTATTACACGTCTGATGTGAAATAGCGGATTTATGCTTTTCTCTTCTTTCCAGAAAGAAAGAAGCAAAGAAAGCGATGAGGGGGTATTTTCAATGAAAATGGATGCTTTTTGTCCTCTTTTTCTGGAAAAAGTGGTGGGGTGTGGGGTGAAATCCCACCAAACCTGACAGATTTTGAATTTTACATAGAACGTTTCTGATTTTCGTACAACATGAGTCATTCAGATGTTTCCGGGTCGTTCCAGCGCACACGCCGGTAAAGTTGCGATAGCAACAGCGTTATCTCACCGCCGGACATCGGAATCACGATCTCGGCCTCTAACCCTGTCACATAGTAATAGAGCCACTGCCCTTCGGTGTGACGCTGGTAAACTTCGACCTTTGGCTCATCTTGGGAAATGAGCAGATAGGCTTGCAGGCTATCGAGCCGGGTGTATTCGGCTAGTTTGTCGGTGTGGTCAATGCCCGTAGTGCTAGGAGACAGAACCTCCACCAGTAGTACGGGATTAGTAAGAGTATCGGTGCGACCTTCCCGATAGATCGGATCATCACAGAACACGGTGACATCCGGGTAGCGGTAGGTCTGTTTGTGAGCGATAAATACCCGCACGTCGGAACTGGTGACGCTACAGTCGCGCTCGCCGAGCTGGTTGTTAATATGGGTGCTGGTGCTGGCGGTGATGACCCCGTGCCGCACGCTGCCGCCCGTCATCGCGTAGACGTGCCCGTCGCTGTACTCGTGCTTGAACTCTTGCTCATCGGCAAAGGCGAGATACTCCGCCTCGGTCATACGCGGTAAGTCGTCGTTGATCGGTTCGGCGTGCATGGTTCACCTCCTCGTTTTTCTCTGATTATACGCCTAATGTGAAATAACAGTTTTTTCTTAACTTTGATGCTTTTCTCTTCTTTCTTTACTGGACAGAAAGAAGCAAAGAAAGCGATGAGGGGGTATCTTAAATGAAAATGGACGCTTTTTGTCCACTTTTTCTGGAAAAAGTGGTGGGGTATCGAAATCGGTTGAAATGCCCCCGCACCCGACGAAGCGGCCCGTTAAAACCTAGAATGGCATCCCTCCATCCCAGGCATTTAAGAGCGCCCGTGTAAATAAAATTACAATCAAAACCGAAATGATCAACTCCACAAAAAAACTAGCTACCCACGCGCTAAAAATGCCCCGTGCCGCCGTGAACGCCTTTTCCCAGTCGGCTTCTTGATAAAACACCAGCGCCATCACCCCACCCGCCGCACCTAAAAGCGTGCCAATCACCGGCACCGGGATAAATATCGTCCCCACAATAGCCCCAATCATACTCACGATGAGCGTGCCACAACTCAAACTGCCTTCCGCTTTAAGGCCGAAAAAGCGTGTCCACCAGTCGGCGGTGCTACCAACGATCATCAAACCCGTCATCGCCAAGCTGACCCCGATCCCCACCTCCCGAAAATCAGTAGCAATCGCATAGATAATGCCTATTGCCCACACCAAAGCCGGGCCGGGTATAAACGGTAAAAATGATACAAATCCCGCAGCGACCATCAAAATCAACGTGATGAGCCCCCAACCAGACATAAATTCTCCTCTCACAGCAATTTATTGCCTACTATAACGAAAAATACGTAAGAAACGGTGCAGAAAATTACAAAAGACTTACATAACCTGAGCGAAATCTTTTCGTGATCCGTATTTTTTCTGTTAAGATAAGATGGGTGCAGATTATAACTTCGTATCGTTTATCTTTCAGCAAGGTGTACTCATGCCAGTTAAGTTGACCATATTACGGGGTCCGAACAACGGTAAGATTTATGAATTTGATAAGGATATTATCAACATCGGGAGTGGGCGCAACAACGACCTGATTATCCGGGACAATGACGTAAGCGTAAATCATTGCCGTTTAATGCGCATCGAGAAAGATTATGATATTGAGGAAATGAAATCGCGGTTCGGCACCTATGTTAACGGGCAAAAGCTGGGCAGCGATGATAAGTGGCTGCTGCAAAGTGGCTCGATCATCGAGCTTGGGGCACAGGTTACCATCGAATATCGGCTTGTTGTCGATGGTGAAGAAGTCGAAACCCAACCGATTTTTCTTGATAAGAATGACCCGGGGTCTCAGCCGTGCCTAGTGTTGGTCGATGATGGCGAGATTAAAGAAGCCTATTTGCTCCAAAGCGAGGATATTACCATCGGTCGGTCAGTTGGGAATGATATTGTCATCCAGGCGAACGACATCAGCCGGACGCACGTTCGCCTTATCTGGCAAGAAAACGGGTTCTGGCTGCGAGATATGAAATCTCGCAACGGGACATTCCTGAACGAGATTTCTGTCAGCGAAAACGAAGATGTCGAACTGACCCACAGCGACGTGATCCGCTTGGGGGCTTCTACTAACCTACATTTTGTCTTTCGCGCCGATCTCCCTAGCGAATGGGACCCGATCACCCCAGACGGTGTCGATAAATCTAAACGCGAAACCGACGAACACACCATGCCATTTGCGGCGGCAGTCCACAAAGATCGCACCCGTGAGCTTGGTATGGATTATGACGAAGGGAAGCTAAACGACCATATTCTGCTCGTTTATGCGCGTGAGGACTGGGAAAATATCGTCGCGCCAATCGTGCTTAATTTGGACGATGCCAAGCAAAAAGTATGGGTCGATCAACACCTGCGCCCAAACAGCGATGGGTGGCGTAACGCCATTCATCAAGCGCAAACCGAGTGCTGGTTACTGGTGGTGATTGTGTCTGAAGAGGCGATGAAAACCCAGTACGTGAAGGATGTCTATCGGTATTTCTACAACCGAGAAAAGCCGATCATCCTGGTCGATTACAGCCCAGTGGAAAAGTTACCCTTCCAGCTTGCCAAAACAACCCGCATTGTCTTTGATCGTGAAAGCCCCGGTAAGATGTTCCGGCGGCTATTGCTAGAGATTATGCAACTCAAACCACGTTATGTCAGTGGCAATACCTGATTGCTGCGTGATGAGATTAGCGACCAAAACCCGTTATCTTGGCAGCATGATGTGATAACCTCATTTCATGGCCAAAGTTGGTAAACGCTACCGCTTTTTGATACCTTTTCCAGAAAAAACAGTGGGTGCGGGGCCAAGCCCCGCCCACTAAACGTCGAGATATTATCCGAGATTCAGGTTACTTATGGCAAATAACATCCTGACGTATCCCTTCTTTGCCTCGGTGGTGATGATGGTCGTCTCCGGCATTTTTTCAGTGATTGTCATGGGGAACTGGTGGCGCAAGCGGCGTCCGCATCTGTTCGCGTGGGGGGTCGGGCTGACGTTGTACTTTATGGCATCATTCGCGCAGGTGTGGCTTAAATTCCAGTGGGACCCCACACTATACCGCTTGTGGTATTGGTCCGGCGCGTTGATGATCCCGCCGTGGTTGGGGCAGGGGACGGTGTTTTTGTTGGTGCGACGTGGCAGCATCGCCCGTAACAGTTTTGCGGCGCTGCTCATCGTCAGCTTGATGACGTTCGTCTGGATGTTCATCACCCCGCTTACGCCCCCGGTCCCCTGGCCTGTCGGTGCGGATTTGGTCGGCCTGACGGCTGACATTATGCCGCCCTTTAGTGGCAGCGTCCGTGCTTTTGTCCCCGTTACCAACGGCCTGGGAACCTTAATGCTGGTTGGGGGGGCGATCTATTCGGCACGGTTATTTGGTCAGAAAGGGATTATGCGTAACCGGGCGATTGGCAATTGGTTTATTGCGCTCGGAGGGGTGCTGCCAGCTACCGGAGGCTATTTCATCCGTATTGGGCTAACCGAGTTCAAATACACTGCCGATTTGATCGGCGTCGTTCTCATCTTTATCGGATATGTGTTCGCAACCCGTATCCCGAAAGCAGCCCAAGAAAAACAACACGCTCGCCGTCAAGCGAGCGCAAACCAAAAACAAAAGCAGGCAAACGAAACTTGAGCTTGCGTTTCGATGACAAATGATAGAATCATGTTTTCATATGACACGGATCACTATTTTGTAGCATTCAGTAGCATTATCATTAGGTTAAATCTATCACCAAGTTATGTTTTTTACCAAACAGTAACGGCATAGATTTTGCGTAACACCCTCTCCCTATTCCTTCTAACCAGGGGAAGCCACCTACTACTTATACGAGGGTGGCTTCTCTTGGTTTCGCTCGCTACGCTTTAGGTATTAGCGACCCACCCTCAAACAATGTCTTGAGCTTCTCGTAGATCATCCCTGGCCCGCCAGATAGCGATACCTCATCGATCTGCCCACCCTCCACAATCGCCCGGATCATCGCATTAGCAAATTTACCGGTTCGCGAAGCCATCGCGATCTCGTCAGCGGTGCGCCCACTGCCATCTACCACAATCACCGGGATGGCAGATGCCCCACGCGCCGAGGCGATGTAAATATCATATTTGGCAATCCCGCCGCCATTGATCAGAATCCCGCAATTCGGGTATTTTTTCTGGGCGATAGCGCGGGTGAGATCAACAATAATGTCGGATTCCGCCCCCCAGTAATCGGCATCCACCAATACAAAATGGGTGTGATGCGATTCTAGGGGCGTTCGCGAATTTGGGTCGTCAGCGGTAGGGGAACCGGGATAAGTCAGTTTGTCGTGGGGCGCACAGCCAATCAGCGGGAAGCTCGCGCCGAGTTTATGCCGAGCCTGGCCTATCATCCGCATAATACCGGCATCCGTGCCGCCATCGACAATAACGATGTCGTGATCTTTGGCAAATTGAACGATACCACCTTCAATCAGGCTGTGTGTCCGAGCGATGGCTTCATCATCCATCGCGGAGGCCCCACCAGATATAAAGATGGTGCCTTTAGGCTGGGGGATTTGCAGTGCGTTAGCAACTTCGGCAGCATTGGCGAAGGTTGGCACCAGAATAGCAGTTGCGCTATTGCCGTTAGGAAATGTGATATTGAACGTAGGCGAAGGACTATGCGTCATGCCGATTTATCCCGTTGTTGGTATCGTATACTTTTACCTTCCAATTATATGTCGAGACAACTCAATCCGACAAATGCCCTCCCTGATTGGGTGCATCTCAATTGACGGGGAGACCACACAGCGCGTAAAAAAAGTAACTACTCAGGTAGAGATTAGGATATCGTGGGGTTCCACCCCACACCCCACCACCTTTTCCAGAAAAAGTGGGCAAAAAGCGTCCATTTTGACATCCAAGATGAAGGTTTAGACGTTTTTTTGTGAAAATCTTGGATTTTCATAGCTAAAGTTTTGGTCAAGCTTTTGCAAAAGCTTGTGGGGGTTCGGGGGTGAAGCCCATGAGCAACTACAAAAAAGTAGCGATCTTTGCTGGAAAAATCGCTACCTGTCTGTATTGAGGCGCCGGTCGGAATCGAACCGACGAATAACTCTTTTGCAGAGAGTCGCCTTACCACTTGGCCACGGCGCCTTATATGTACGTGGCATTATAGCGACCTGCCGTATGGCTGGCAAGTACGAAAACGGCGTGCTTATTGTGTCTTATCCGTGTGAACGCTGTCGGTTTGTGTTGTCGCCTGTTAACATAGATAAATTCTTTTTCTCGACAAAGACAACATGGAGAATAATTTCAATGAAAGCGATTATCCTTGCGGCTGGCAAAGGTACCCGCCTACGCCCCGTTACCCTCACCACCCCAAAACCACTTGTACCCGTCGCTAACCGTCCCCTGATCGCTTACGCGCTTGATATGCTGAAAGCGGGTGGCATGACGGATGTGGGCATCGTTGTTAACAACCTAGAATCGCCACTTGTCGAGCGTATCGGTGATGGGGGCTGGCTCGGCGTCAATGTGACCTACATCATCCAAGAAGAACAACAAGGCCTCGCCCATGCTGTTAGCCTATGCCAAGATTTCACCGCTGGCGAAGCCTTTGCAATGTTCCTGGGGGATAACATCTTCCAGGATAAAATGGACGCCTTCATGCAGAACTTTGAATCCTCCGACTATGAAGCCGCTATCGCCTTGGGCGAAGTGCCGGACCCGTCCCGGTTTGGTGTGGCGGTCGTGGAAGATGGTGTCGTGACCCAACTGCTAGAAAAACCGCAAAACCCGCCTTCCAACCTGGCCGTGGCCGGGGTGTATATGTTCCGTCAGTCGATTTTCGATGCGATTGGCCAGATCACGCCCTCCGCCCGTGGCGAGCTAGAAATTACGGATGCGATTCAGGTGTTGATTAGCGGTGATCGCCCGGTGCAATCTTACGTCACCCAAGGCTGGTGGATCGACGCTGGCAAACCCGATGCGATCATCCAAGCAAACCAACTGGTGATGAGCGAATTACCGTATTCGCCCGCGCCAGAACTCCCCACCGCTTCTAACTCAAAGCTCTCGCCGCGTGTACACCTCGGCGAAAATGTCACGATCAAAAACAGTGTGATCCGTGGCCCGGTGGTGATCGGTGATAACGTTCAGATTATTGATAGCTATGTGGGCCCCTATACCGCGCTGGGGGATGATGTCATTGTCGTTGGCAGCGAGATTGAAGCTAGCATCATTATGCGGGGAAGTGCGCTGCGTAACATCCCAGGCCGCATCGACTCTAGCCTGCTCGCGGATAACTCCACTGTAGAAGCCGCCACCACCCATAACCCCAAAGCGCAACGCTTTGTGTTAGCAGAAAATAGCTACGTTCAGCTTGGGTAACGGTTGATACGGATTGGCCTTTTAATTATTCCACGAACCCCTATCTACTGTTACACTATCCCTCATTTTGGATGGAGAAGGCGTGCCGGTGGGGGTCGATGTGAAACCCATTTATCACCTGATCAATATAAACAAGGAACTAAGGATAAGCTCGCATGAAGAAAATTTGCGTCATTGGCGTTGGCTATGTTGGCCTGACAACCGGCACTTGCTTTGCCGACCTGGGCAATTACGTTGTTGGGGTCGATGTGGACGAAAAGAAAATCGCGGACCTGACCGACGGCAAAATCCCGATCTACGAACCGGGGTTATCCGAGATGGTGACACGCAATCGGCAGGCCGGGCGGCTGGAGTTTACCACGTCCTATGCGGACGGCCTCAAAGATGCTGATTTCGTGTTTATCTGCGTTGGCACTCCGTCCGGCGAAAATGGCGAGGCCGAACTGAAATACGTTCGAGCCGCCGCCGAAACCATCGCCAAAACAATGGAACAACCGTTGATCATCGTCAATAAATCGACCGTTCCCGTCGGCACCGGCGATTGGGTCGCGTCGGTCGTCAACGAAAACCAACCCGAACCGATTGACTTTTCCGTTGTAAGCTGCCCGGAGTTCCTGCGGGAAGGGTCCGCTATCCGCGATTTTATGCAACCAGACCGAACCGTACTTGGTTCGCAAGACCGCGACGCTGCCGAGGCGGTCGCACAGTTATTTCTGACCCTTCGCGCCCCCATCGTGATGACCGACCTACGTACCGCCGAGATGATCAAGTACGCCTCCAATGCGTTCTTAGCAACCCGCATCAGCTTTATCAACGAGATTTCTAACATCTGTGAGGTTGTCGGGGCCGATGTGACCGAAGTTGCACAAGGGATGGGTTTCGATCATCGCATTGGGCATCACTTCTTACAAGCCGGCGTCGGCTACGGCGGGAGCTGCTTCCCCAAAGATGTCAAAGCCCTGGCACACATCGCAGAGAGCTACAATGTTCACCCGCGTATTATCAACGCCGTCATGGATGTCAACGATTACCAGCGCAAACGCATCATGGAGAAAGTCCGCGAAGAACTGGTCGAACTCAAGGGTAAGCGGGTGGCGTTGCTGGGGTTAGCCTTCAAAGAAAACACCGACGATCTGCGCGAGTCCCCCGCGATAGGGATTGCCGAATATCTTGTCAAAGGTGGGGCGGATGTGTGGGCTTACGACCCGGTTGCAATGGAGAACGCCGCCCTGGAATTGCCATCCGTGACATACTGCACAAATGCCTACCAAGCCGCCGAAGGTGCCGACGCGCTTGTCGTCGCCACCCCCTGGAATGAGTTCAAAAACCTGGATATGAACCGCATTAAGCAAAGCCTCAAACAACCGATTCTGATCGATGGTCGCAACCTGTACGACCCGGAGCTGATGAAAGCTATCGGGTTTAAGTACCGGGGCGTCGGGCGTGGTTTCCGGGGCGAAGGCGTCAACGGTGGCGGTATCGACATGACAACGACACTATAAGGGATAACCAAACGCCAGAGGCGCGATCCGTTGCGCCCAGATATAAGCGTGCCCACCATGAAATTACTGTTTGTTGTCTCCTCGCTAGACCTAACCCAACCCTTCAGCGCAACCCCGGCCTGGTGGCAGTTGATGAAGGGCCTCTATCAGATCGGCGTCGATGTAATCGCCACCCCCTACCAAGGGCCAGCGATTGAATCGCTGTGGTGGCGGGCCGCCCCAAACCCCGCCAAACTCCAGGGCGATACGTTCAAAACCCTGCGTGATGCCATCCGCCAACTGGCCCCATCCAGGGATAGCACCAACACCCCCGCCCAGGCCGCTAACACCGAATCGCTATCCGACCGCCTGGTCCGTCGCACCGCCCAGACCTTAATCGCCCCCGTGTGGCGGCGTCACCTGGACCAACTGCTCAGCGATCAACCGGACATCGACGCGGTGATCTTCCTGACCGTACCGCTAAATCATCTGGTCGGCGTAGCTGGCGAACTCCAGGCCCGCCACGATACGCCTGTGTTCTACTACGATGGTGATGTCCCGGCCTCGCTGCCGAATATGCACGGGTTCGCCAGTGGCTTTCGGATTTACCAGGGGGCGGACGCCAGCGAATACACCGCTTTCATCAGCAATAGCGACGGCGGCGGCGAAGCCCTGCGTGCGCTAGGCGCTAAGGCCGTCCATACGCTATATTACGGCGCAGACCCCGACGTTTTCGCGCCGTCCCCCACCCGTGAACAAGCCCTGGACCTGTTCTTCTATGGACACGGGCGCGAGTACCGCGCCGAGTGGATCGATGCGATGCTGCGAACCCCCGCCCAGCACTTGCCAGATACGCGCTTCGCGGTACGCGGTACCAATCTCGGTGACCTGGGCCGTGTGGATCAGTTGCCGTATCTCAGTTTTAGCCGCCTACGTCAGTATGCCAGCAACAGCAAGATCAACCTGTGCATTACGCGCCGTGCCCATGCCAGCGTGCCGCGCTCGTCGTCATCGCGCCCATTTGAACTGGCAGCGATGGGCTGCTGCATCGTCAGCAACCCCTACGCGGGGATCGAAACGTGGTTCGAGCCGGGGCGTGAGCTATTCGTGGTTCATAGCGCAGAAGAAGCCATTGACCGCTATCAATACCTACTAACCCACGATACCGAACGGCAACGGGTAGCAACAGCCGCCCGTGAACGAGTGCTTGCCGAACACACCTTCCAGCACCGCGCCCGTCAACTGGTCGGGATTGTGCAACAGTACACCTGATCACCCGAAGCCAGAGGATTTATCACTCGGTGGGCGACCTTAAAAGTTAACGATTTTTATAACGACTCAGCTTGCCCCCCACCCAGGCCGCTGCCCGGCACACTCGGCGCGGGGGTGGCCTGCAACTACTTTAGTAGGTCGGCAGTGTCGTATCGATCTCATCTGCCCACGCCAAAATACCGCCTTTGAGGTTTTTCAAGTCGTTTTTGTAACCGAGAGCTTTCAACATCTCGATGACGTTAGCACTCCGAACACCACTGCGGCAGTGGACGATCACCTCGCGATCATTCGGAATATCCGCAATCACCGAATCCAACAGCGACATCCGCCCCTGCTCTATCGCGTTTTTGGCGGCTTCAATATCCGGCTTGGGGATGCGGTGTGTTGGGTAGGCGCTATCTAGCGCGGCAATCTCCCACTCAACCGGATTGCGCACATCCAAAATGTACAGATCGTCGCCCGCGTCAATGCGAGCCTTCAACTGCCGCACATCGATCTCGCCCCCATCGGACTGAATCGCTTCTGCTAAGTCTTCAACGTTGGCATCGAATTCACTGTGATCGTGGGCTGGCATCCCGCAGAACTGCTCATAGTCGATCAACTCTACCGCATCACGCGCAATCCCACAGACGGGGCAGTCCGGGTCTTTGTGGATATTCAACCGGGTAAAGTCCATTTCCTGGGCATCATACAGCAGCATCTTGCCGATCAGCGGCTCACCCGTCCCCACAATCAGCTTGATCACCTCAGTGGCCTGCATCGTGCCGATTGTCCCCGGTAGCACACCCAGCACCCCGCCCTCGGCACAGTTGGGGACCAACCCCGGCGGCGGGGGGGACGGGAACATGCAACGATAACACGGGCCATGCTCGGCCCAAAACACGCTCACCTGTCCCTCAAACCGAAAGATGCTGCCGTACACATTGGGCTTACCGAGCTTCACGCTGGCATCGTTGACGAGATAGCGCGTGGGGAAGTTGTCGGTGCCGTCTACAATCACGTCGTATGGCTCCATGATTTCTAGCGCATTGTCGGACATCAACGGCACGTTGTACTTATCTACTTGAACATTCGGGTTCAAGTCCTTCAGGCGTTGCTCGGCGCTATCGAGTTTAGATAGGCCGATTGTGCTTTGCCCGTGGATGATCTGGCGTTGTAGGTTGCTCTCGTCTACCACGTCATAATCGACCAACCCCAACCGACCGACCCCGGCAGCAGCTAAATATAGCGCCAACGGGCTACCCAGGCCCCCCGTACCGATGATCAGCACGCTAGCAGCCTTCAGGCGTTCCTGGCCCGCCCGCCCCACATCCGGCAAAATCAGATGGCGGCTAAAGCGTTCGACTTCTTCCTTGGTGAGTTCCGCACGTTCTTTTACTAGCGGTTCCATAATATGAGTTTTCCCTATTCCCTATTTTGTTGTGTGGTGGTGACTGCTCAGGGATTTCGCCCCCGAACCCCCACAATCTTTTGCAAAAGCTGGACAAAACTTTTGCTGTGAAAATCATCGAATCATAGCGACTAGCAACTAGGGCCAATCTGGTTGATGCTTATTGCCCGCCCGCAATGCTAGGGATAATCCGTAAGCTGTCGTCTGCGCCGATCTCGGTTGCCGGCCCATCCAGGAACCGCACATCCTCATCACCCAAAAAGACGTTGACGAACTTACGCAGCTCGTCCCCCTCGTATAGATGTTGCTTGAGGTCCGGGTGTTGCGCCACAAGATGATTGAGCGCCTCGCCAACGGTGTTACCCGCTACCGTCACTTTGCTTTCTCCCCCGGTATATGCCCGTAATGGGGTCGGAATTTTGATACTTGCCATGTTAGCAACACTCCCTATTCGTATAAGTCACTTTTGTCTAAAACGGACGCCTGTCCGTTCCGAAACCTTACACCCATATCAAAAAACTTATGGATGATATACACAACCCCTCATTTACCCGTTAGCTTTTCCTCGTACAACCGATCAAGATACCCACCGACAACGCGCTGCATCGTCTTGACTTCAACCAGAAACGAATCATGGCCGAAGTCCGCTTCGATATGATGCTGCTCCACTTGCTTACCCGCCCCGCGCAGGGCCGCTGCCAAGTCGTCATGATGATGTTTGGGGTACAGCCAATCGCTGCTAAAACTCACGATCAAAAACGGGCAGCTTACGCGGGCGGCGGCGGCCTCTAGTGACCCGTACAGTTCCCCGACATCGTAGTAATCTAGCGCCTTCGTCACGTACAAATAACTGTTCGCGTCGAACCGCTGGACGAACTTCTGCCCCTGGTATTGCAGGTAGCTTTCGATGGCGAAATCTGTCTGGAAGTTGTACCCCTTGTGCCGTCGGTCCTGCAAACGTCGCCCGAACTTATCATCCAGCGATGCCTCACTCATATAGGTGATGTGGCCCACCATCCGGGCAACCGCCAAGCCGCGTAAGGGCGGCTCGTCGTTGTAGTAGCCACCGTTGCGCCAGTTCGGGTCCGCATAGATCGCCTGTCGCCCGATCTCGTTAAACGCGATCTGCTGTGCGGAGGCAATCGGCGTGCTGGCGATAAACAAACACGACCCGACACGCTCCGGGTAGGCCACCGCCCACTCTAGCGCCTGCATCCCGCCCATGCTGCCCCCCGCCACCGCCAATAAACGCTTGATCCCCATCCGATCAATCAAGCGCGTTTGGGCTGTCACCATATCGCGGATCGTCACCACCGGGAAGCGCATCCCGTAGGGTTGGCCGTCCTTGGGGTGTGGGGAGGCCGGCCCGGTGCTACCCATGCAGCCGCCTAATACATTGGCACACACCACAAAAAAGCGATCCGTGTCGAATATCTTACCGGGGCCGATAGCCGCATCCCACCAGCCGGGCCTTTCGGCGGGGTCGTCGGTATAGTACCCGGCAGCGTGCGCATCGCCGCTTAGCGCGTGGCACAACAAGATCGCGTTGGTGCGCTCGGTGTTCAGCCGTCCGTAGGTTTCATACGCCAGCGTGAACTCTTTTAGCTCGCTGCCACTGCTTAACACGAGCGTTTCATCGAAGTATGCGGTTTGCTGTTGCACAATACCAACGCTAGTTGGGTCGTGGGGGCGGGTAGTTGGGGTCATGTTAATTCGATACCCATTACAATATTCGTTGTGAAATTCAAGTTTGTTTGAAAATAAGCCGCTAAGCTCGCTTGGTTTGCTTCTTTGTTGATTAGATTCTGTTGACGTTTACGCAAGAAAAACGTAACTACTCAGGTACTAAACACATCTTACGGTATCGCACCCGCCCTCACCCCCTAAATCCCCCTCTCCCACAGCTTCGCGGGGAGAGGGGGACTTCTCATCGCGTGATTTAGCCCCTCTCTCAGTGCCAAAGGCACGTTTGGGAGAGGGGTTGGGGTGAGGGCTGAGTAGTTACAGAAAAACCATG
>DAOTUA010000135.1:0-3472 GCA_034437355.1 Anaerolineae bacterium
ACCTCACTTACCCAATTATTTTATCAAACGTTAATAGCGGCGGGAGGGAGGGGTTTTACCACCTTCGGCCATATTCACCCTGCTCTGATCTGGGTATGTTCAAGCGAAGGACCTGAGTTGTGATAACTATTTTTTGTGAAAATCGAAGATTTTCACAGCTAAAGTTTTGGTCAAGCTTTTGCAAAAGCTTGAGGGGGTTCGGTGGTGAAACCCCTGAGTAGTTACACTTTTTCTGGAAAAAGGTGTGGGGTGAAACCTCACCAAACCTGACAGATTTTGAATTTCACATAGAATATAGAGTAACTGATAACCCTGACCAGCTATCAAGCGAGCCACCCGACATGATCCGCAAAGCCACGCCCGACGACATCCCCACGCTACAAATCTTCATCGCGCAATTTGTGCAAAGTGGGGATGTGCTACCCCGCACCATCCCAGAGCTAGAAACGCTGCTCAATACCTGTTTTGTGGCCGAACACGAAGGCGCTATCATCGGCATGGCGATCCTGGAGATTTATAGCTGGAAGCTGGCCGAAATTCGCAGCCTGGCAGTCGCAGAGCAGGCGCGTGGGTTTGGCTACGGGCGGGCGCTGGTCGATGCCTGCTTGCAACTGGCCCAAGAACGCAACGTGCGCGAGGTGATGGCGATCACACGTTCCGAAAAGTTTTTTGAAACTTGTGGCTTTACCTACACGCTCCCGAACTTGCGTAAGGCGCTATTTTACGAGATTACCCCCATTCACCAGGATCACGAAACGAACGATACATCCGGCTGAGGCTGTGCCAGGATCAAAACTATATTAAAATATAGAACTTTTGAGCGATCACCCCCGCATTAAATCGGATTTTGTGGTATTCTATAGTTATGAAATGTGCTTGATAAAGTACAATTTCTGCCCATTTTCAAACGTAACATCATCCGTTAGCTTGTTGGCAGGTGCGTTATGTACAGCGACGACGAACTCGAATACGAAGACATAGAAGACGGTCACGATGACGATGAGGATTACATCGATCTAGATGATGACAGCTCAAGCGGGCGACGACCTCGATCCGGTGGGTCGCCGTTTGCGTCGCGTTCGTCCGGCGCGTCGCCGTTCGGGTCGCGTGCATCGAGCGGATCGCCGTTCGGCTCGCGCACGTCCGGCGGCAAAGACGACGACAAGAGCAGCGGACGTTCCAGCACGTTTGGCGGATCGTCAAGCAGTTCGCGCACATCCGGCGGATCGCCGTTCGGCTCGCGCACGTCCGGCGGCAAAGACGACGACAAGACCAGCGGACGTTCTAGCACGTTTGGCGGATCGTCAGGCAGTTCGCGCACATCCGGCGGATCGCCGTTCGGCTCGCGCACGTCTGGCGGCAAAGACGACGACAAGACCAGCGGACGTTCTAGCACGTTTGGCGGCGCGTCAAGCAGTTCGCGCACATCCGGCGGATCGTCGTTCGGGTCGCGCACGTCCGGCGGCAAAGACGACAACAAAAGCAGCGGGGGTTTGCCAGGCCGGAGCCGTTTTGGATCAAGGGGCGGGGGCAAAGACGACGACAAAGACAAGTCCAGCCAACGCCTTGGGGGGCTGCGATCCGGGATCGGTGATGGCAAAGACAAAGACAAAGACGACGATAGCGGTGGCGGTGGCCTTTTAGGGGGAATCACCAGCCGTATACCCTTTGGCGGCGGGTCATCCGATGACAAGACCGGCAAAAGCGGCAAAAAGTCGGATGATAGCAAGGGCGGCGGCCCTTTAGGGGGGATTACCAGCCGTATACCCTTTGGCGGCGGGGCATCCGATGGTAAAGCCGACAAAGACGACGGCAAAAAAACCCGAAGCGGCAGCCGCGCCAAATCAACAAAAACCCCGACAAGAGCTAAATCCAGCCAAGCCACCGACAAGACCGACAACAGCGGCGGCAGCTTAATCGGTGGGCTTGCTAGCCGCCTGCCCTTCGGTGGTTCTGGCAATGATGCGGGTGACAAAGCCAGCCGTTCGGCCCGGTCGAAAACTATCAAAGAGCGCGACAAAACGCCCAAAGTGACCAGCGGCGAGGGCCTCACGCTGGATCGCAAGCTGGATATTCTGGGCGCGGGCTTGATGTTAGGGTCCGTGGCGCTGTTGCTCAGCCGGTTGTCCCCCACACAGGGGATCATCACCGAAAGCATCAATAACCTGTTAGGCCAATTATTGGGGTGGGGGGCGATGGCCGTCCCGTTAGCCATGTTCGGGGTCGGTATCTGGCTGATCATCCGTCACTTTGGCGACGAACCCCCGACAATCGACACAGAACGGCTGATCGGCCTGGGGATCACGTACTTGGGCCTGCTCATTTTGTTCCAGTTTATCATGTCGTTGCAGTACACCGCCGGCGACTACCAGACACTAGAGCTACTCACCCGCGCTTCCTGGGAAACGTTCAACAACGGCGGCGGATGGGTTGGCGGGAACCTGTACCTATTGCTGATCCGGTATCTGGGTGAAATTCTGGCGTTTGCCGTCAATATCTTTGTGCTGCTGGTCGGCATTATGTTTATGCTAGACCTCAGCCTATCCGAACTGGCGATCATCGTGATCGGCATGTATCGCAGTTTCCGGTCGGCCCAACGTCGCTCATCCGAGCGTAAGAAAGTCCAGCGGGCCGAACGCCTCGCCAACCGGCGCGAACAGGTGGAGGCGCTAGCCCCGCCTGCCCCCGGCATCGAAGTCAGCCGCCCCCAAGCCGAAGCCCTTAGCAGTGGGGCCGATGGTGGCGCACTCCCCCCCGGTGAAGCCCGCGCCATCCCAATTACCATGGGTGGGCGCACCGTCCAGACCTCACTACAAGGCGAGCCGGTGCCGATGGGCGGGCAACCCCAACAACAAACTACCGGGGCGTCGTCTGGTGGCGGTTTGTTCGGCGGGATCGCCAGCCGGTTACCCTTTGGCGGTGGTTCAGCCGGGGGCGATAGCGCATCCGCTTCAAACGGCGGGTCCGATCATGGCAACGCTACCGCAGGTGGGTTGCTAAGTGCGCTGCCCTTCGGTGGCAACGGCCAAAAATCGAGCGTAGGCCAGCCAACAGCAACCAACCCGGCGACCCCACCCCCGGCAAAAGCCGCGCCGAATCCGCCGCAAGCTAGCAGTAGGCCGCAAGTTGCCCCGCCCACCATGCCACCGCAGACCGCCCCGCCCACTGCATCGGGTGGCAGTGGCAATCAAGCCGCACCAGCAACGACACCACTCGCCACGGAGGGCCGCCCGGCATCACCCACCAAAAGCAAACGGATCACCGGGGTGATGGAGGCGGTCAGCGTAGATGACGACAGCGACACGGATGATAGCGCCACCGAGAACGCGCTATCACGGGCGGAGCGCCTGAACGCCATCCGGCAGGGGCAGGGGAAAACCGCGCTGAACAAACCAGCGCCCCCCCCCCCCCCATCACAGCCGCCCGGCCACACCGCCAGCGCCCCCAAAACCGACGCCTACGGCAACGCCCC
>DAOTUA010000136.1:0-11169 GCA_034437355.1 Anaerolineae bacterium
CAGCCCGACCAGCCCAAGCGTTTTGCCGTAAAGCTGCGTCCCCTGTTGGCGTTTGCGATCCAGCAGCCACCATCCTTCTTTGATACTGTTGTGAACCACTGGCAAGCGGCGGCTCATCGCCAGCATCAGTAACACCGTCAATTCCCCGGCGGCGATGGCGGTCGTGCCGGGTGTGTTCATCACCATGATGCCGCGTTCGGTGGCCGCGTCGATGTCGATCCCCGTCAGGCTGGCCCCCACACGGGCGATCACCTGTAGATTGGTCGCCAGTTCGATGATCTCGCGGCTGAGTTCGACATCATCACGCGCGATTAGCGCGTGGGCTTGTGGCAGCGTCTCGCGGACGAACTTACTTCGCGGCGATGTGCGGATCACTTCAATATCGTCAGCTTCATCTAGCAGTTGCAAGCTGAACTCGGTCAGGTCGGTTGTGACGTAAACGATAAATTTATCCGCCATAACACCCTCGGATCGTGGCGAGCGCCTCGTGTAATGTCGCGAACACAAACGGGGTGATCTCCTCAAAATCGGAGGGGGCCGCGTGGGTTAAATCTGGCACGACAAAGCACGTCATCCCCGCCGCGACCGCCGCCCGCGCCCCATTCCGCGAATCCTCCAGCGCGATACACTGCGCCGCCTGCACGCCCAGCCGTTCTGCTGCCAGCGCGTATACATCCGGGGCAGGCTTGCCGTTGGGGACCTCATCCGCGCTACACCGCACCGCGAACACCTCCGCCCAAGTTGGCTGGCTGTTGAGCGTCGCCTCGATTACTGCCATCGGTGAACTGGACGCTATCGCATGGGGGATGTTGTACGATGCCACATAATCGACCATCTGCGCTGCGCCGGGCTGCGGGGTCGTTTGCGTTTCGATCAGCGTAATGATACGCTGCATCAGGTCCGCGAGTAACGTCTCGGCGTCGTCGTCTAAGCCATACGCCTGTCTGATGTGCGGCACAAACTCCGGGAGCGCCATCCCAATAAACGGCGCGTGCTTTTCATCGGAGTAAGTCGCGCCCCGGTCGGCTAACCAGCCGGTTTCGGCAATCTTCCACAGCTTTTCGGAATCCACCAGCAAGCCATCCATATCAAAGATGATGGCCTGGGGCGGGCAGGGGTAGGGGTGCGTCATAATAGGGAAAAAGCCTCCTCGAATGCTGCTCGTTCGTCGTCCTGGCGGATGTGAAACATCGTTGTGCGGGTGAGTGCGATCCCCTTGTCGAAGACCTTTTGATGGGGTGTGCCTACACAACGTGCATAGCCGCCCGGCCCGGCAGCTAGCGGCAAGATCGGCGCGAGTGTCTGCGCGGCTAACCACACCTGCGCCGCCGCCTGTACGTTCTCTCGTGCGACTACACCGCCAAACCCGACGAATACATCTACCAACTGCTGCGTTGCCAGGTCCGAAGCCCCATCGCCAATGAACATACGCCGCCCGTGATAATGACCCGTCAGTTCCGTGACCACGTTCGGCTTGCCGCTAGATACCGTCAACGGGCCTTCGTAGTAATCCATAAACTTCTGTTGGGCCAGTTGGGAGGGGTCATGGTAGCGCCACCACGCCCCGGATAATTCGTTATACTCCAGTTCGACCGCCCGCACATGGGCCGGGTCCACACCCAACCGCCGCGCAAACCCACGGACCGGCTCCGCTAGCCCACCACTGATCACAAAGACCCGTTTGCCCAAAAACTGTAACGCCGCAATCACGGCTTGCGCATCGGGCACGCGGGTTTCCCAGTAGCGTTCCTCTACCGCTTTGAGTTGGGCCTTGGTCGGTTGGATGGCCTGGAGCCGTGCGCCATACACGTCTTTTAGGTCCAACTCACCGTTCATGGCTTTGTTGGTTAAGGCTTCGATCTCATCTTTTTTGTTTGCTAGTTGAGCGAGTTCGTCTATCCCTTCGATAGTAGAAAGCGTGCTGTCACAGTCAAAAAACACCAAATCACAACTAGACCAACGCCGGGTATTCACTCAGTCTTTCGCTCCGATTGTTACTGCGTTATTCGGCTGCCGGGATCGCACCGACCAAATGCCGGGTAGTTTACCGTGAAGAAACCTGTTTTTGAACCCGCATGTTAAGGCTGCCCCTGTACCTGCACAATATATCGGCTGGGGTTGCCGCCAACCTCCGGCAAGACGATCTGAAACGGTGTTGTTTCGCCGGGGGCGATCTCTACGTCGTCCAGGTCCGCAAACCCCGCCCCGATCACCCGCTGGGCCTCGTCAAACACCGTGACCACCACACGCGGCAGGTAAACGAACACATCCGCGCTCGTGTTGCGAATATCCCCCACCACCTGCAAGCCGCCGTTTTCGCTTAACGTACTCTCGTCTGTCCAGGTCAGGACATCCTCGGCATAGAGTGCGGGCGGTTCGCCTAGCTCCCAGCCCGGCCCACCCACCGTAAGCGTGTACGCTGCCGTTAGCGGCGCTTGCCCCTCCCCGAAGCGCAAACTGAACGGCGCAAAGCCCCCCGGTATGATGCCGTAGCCCATCACCCGGTCCGATGCTTGCGCCACGTCGCGCCCGTCCGCCGTTTGTAACGTGACCGTCACCGGGACATCTGCAACCGGGCGGTCGCGGTAATTGGCGACCTCACCGGTCACGTAGAAAACCCCGTCGGGGGTCTGCCAGGTGTGCAGGTTTAACGCCTCTAACCGAGCAGAGCCAGCAAACCGGAGCGTTTCCAGGCTGCTCGGCGCGAGTGCCGTCTGCACGGTGAAGCTGTTGGCTATCGCTTCGAGTTCGGCGGTCAGGGTGGCGTCATCGGTCAAGACAACATCCATCACCCCCACCATATCCGCCTCGATCACAATAAACGTGTTCAAGCGTTGTGTGCTGCCGTTGCTAGCCGTGCGCAGCCCGGTAATTCGCCAGCTACCATCGCTCATCGCCTCGCGGGTTTGCTCGGTATAGCGGGACACATCCGGGCGGATGCTCGCCTGATACGCATCGAGCAGGTCGCGAACGTCGGCGGCCCCCTGGGGTGGCTGTGGTAGACGGATCACGGCGATATAAACCAGCGGCGTATGGGCCCCGACCGGCGCAAAGGCGACACTGGCTAGCGTGGTTGCGTGGCGTTCCTGCCGGGACCAACGTTGGGGCACCCTCACGGAGAAAGCGCGGCTAGGGTGGTCGTAGCGAAGCGGGGCGATCTCCGGCGGTGGCGGCGGTGGGGCAAAAACCACCGCATCCCCACGACATGAAGCTAACGCCAAGGCCCCCAAAACAACCCAGATCAAATAAGCGCCACGGTATTTTTGCAACTTTTTATGTCTCCAACCAAAACCTAACCACCAACGTGTTTTATTTTATGTTACACTCATACTAAATAAATCCGTGTTTGTAATCTGGAGGATCTTCCAGAGTGTACACAGATAACGAAATATACTTCCCACATTATGTTATATCATCTCTAAAAGATTTACGGGGGGAAGCCTGGCGTCGGCTAGTAGAACGGGTCGCTAGCTTGCCAGAATGCCACGAAGAAACGCTCGCGTTCATGGTTATGATGACACGCCTTAACGGATGCGTTACCTGTGAGACCGACAGCTACCGGGCGATGCGCGGGTGTGCCGCCTGTACGTTTCAAACGTTACGGCGCTTTAAGGGGTCCGATGATGAGTTATTGAAAAAGTATCATACCGCCCTGGCGGACATTCGCGAATTTCGGCAACGATACTCATCTATGGGCAACGTCATCACCACGACGCCACAAAATAACTCCGTTGACGCCGACTAAAGCGATATGTTACACTATTTAGCGCGGGGTAGCCCGTCATTTTCACATACGTTATAAAAAGACGATAGGGAACCAGACAATCAGCTCCTCAGATGCCTTACGGATAAACAGTGATATACGTGTTCGCGAAGTTCGCTTGATCGACGAAAACGAACAGAATGTTGGCGTTGTCCCAATTAATGATGCCCTGCAAATGGCAGAAGAAGCCGGGTTAGATTTAGTCGAAGTTGCACCGAACGCAACTCCGCCGGTTTGCCGCATTATGGATTACGGCAAGTACCAGTATCAACAGCAAAAACGCGAACGAAGCCGTCGCAAAAATACAAAGACGATGCAGGTTAAAGAAATCCAACTGCGCCCTAAGACAGATGATCATCACCTGAGCTTTAAGGTGAAAGATGCGCGACGTTGGATTGCCGACGGGATGAAAGTTCGTGTGAAGATGAAATTCCGAGGGCGTGAGGTGACGCACTCCGATATTGGGCGAGAACGGCTGGAAGAAATTATCCAGCAGTTAGATGATGTTGCCGTCGTTGAGCAACGGCCTAACTTGGAGGGGTATAACATGACAATGGTTCTGGCACCTATCCCAGACAAGAAATAACGCTATCACACCGGAGTAATTACCGTGGCTAAGAAATACAAGCTCAAGACGCACAAATCGACCGCAAAACGGTTCAAAGTGACTGGTACGGGGCGGGTTGTGCGTACCAAAGGCGGTAAAAGCCACCTGCGCCGCCGCACATCCAAGCGCACCAAGCGCCAATTTACCAGAATGCAGGACGTGAAGCGCAAGAAAGAAATTAAGCGCGTGCGCCGGCTCGCGCCGTATCTCGGAAAATATAAGGTGAATCCACCGAGATAACGCCCCCTGGTGGGCAGGCCAAACAATTTTAGACCCTAAACCCAGAGCCTTGTCTCTGGGTATTTGTTGCACAGGAGTAAAATCAAATGCCAAGATCAAAAACCGGTTATGTACGTCGCCGCAAACACAAAAAAGTCATCAAGATGGCCAAAGGGCAGTGGGGCACACGCGGCACCCTGTTCAAACGCTCTAACGAAGCCATGATGAAAAGCCTACACTACAGTTTCCGCGACCGCCGCGCCCGCCGCCGCGAGATGCGTAAGCTGTGGATCATGCGCATCAACGCCGCCGCCCGCCAACACGGGTTATCCTACAGCCGTTTTATTCATGGGTTGAAGCAAGCCGATGTCCAGCTAGACCGTAAAGTGCTGGCAGACATCGCGCTTCACGACCCAGAAACCTTCAAGAAGGTGGCGGCCCTCGCAGAACAAAACCTGCGCTAGCCGCTTACTTTGGCGATAACGGGTTAGTGACAGCGGGGCACCGACAGCGTGCCCCCAACCTTACCCCGCACCCATGGACCCCATCACCAGCACCAGCAATACCAAAGTCAAACTCGTGACCGGGTTGCAATCCCGCGCACGGACGCGCCGCAAGCATGGCCTGATCGTGTTGGAAGGCGTGCGGCTCGTCCGTGATGCGTGGCTAAGCGGTCATGTCCCGGAGTTCGTGCTATATACCCCTAACACCGCCGATGACCTCACCGATCTCATCAACGCGGCCGGTGTGGACCTATACCCGGTCGATGAAACGGTGATGGCCCACATCACCGAAACCCAAACCCCACAGGGTATCGTCGCCGTTTACCCGGCCCCACAACCCACCCTGCCCGCTGCCCCGGCGCGGTTGCTGCTGTTGGATGCCGTCCGCGACCCAGGTAATCTCGGTACGCTTATTCGCACGGCAGCCGGGGCCGGGTGTGATGCCGTCTTACTAGCGCCAGGCTGTGCCGACCCCTACAACCCGAAAGTGCTACGATCCGCCATGGGCGCACACTTCCGAATACCCGTTGCCGAACTGAGCTGGGAACACATCCACACCTTAAACCTGCCGCCCTGTTACCTGGCCGCTGCCGATGCCGATATCCCCTACGACCAAACCGACTGGCGCAACCGCTGGGGCCTGATCATCGGGTCCGAAGCACACGGCGCATCGCAGGCCGCGCACGACCTCGCCGCCGCCACCGTTCAAATCCCGATGGCCCGCGCCACCGAATCGCTTAACGCCGCTATTGCCGCCGCCGTCATCCTGTTTGAGGCCGCCCGTCAACGCCGCCACCTAACCTGACGGCGCGTTGGCATTGTGCAGGCAATAGGGTATACTCACTTCTACTAAAATACGGTTGATGAGGGACAAACCGATGACCAACAACACCACCGAGATCAACCTAGCGGAGATGGGGCAGCGTGCCCGTGCCGCCGGGCGTGTACTCGCTCGCACCACCACCGACGAAAAAAATGCCGCGCTTGCGGCTGTTGCCGACGCGCTCGAAACACACCGCGAGATGATCCTGACGGAAAACGCAATAGACCTACGTCACGGCGAGGCCAACGGCCTGAGCGACGCGCTGTTGGATCGGCTGAACCTGCAAAAACGCCTGGATGGGATCATCGCTGATGTGCGCAAAGTTGCCACCCTACCGGACCCCGTTGGTGAAGTGATTGACGAAAAAATACTGCCCAACGGCCTTAAATTGTCTCGGCAGCGTACCCCGATAGGCGTTTTCGGTGTGATCTACGAAGCCCGCCCAAACGTGACGGTCGATGTCGTCGCGCTAGCCGTCAAAAGCGGTAATGCCGCTATCCTCCGGGGTGGCAAAGAGACACTCCATAGCAATATCGCACTGGTCGGTGTCATGCGCGATGCGGTTGCTGCCGCTGGCTTGCCTGCCGATGCTATCCAATACATCGAAAGCACGGATCGCAAATATGTTGGCGACTTGCTCAAATGCCATGAATATGTCGATATTATCATCCCGCGTGGTGGGGCCGGCCTGCATAAATTCTGCCGAGAAAATAGCACCATCCCCGTTATCACCGGCGGGATCGGCATCTGCCACCTGTATATAGACCCCCACGCCGACCTTGATAAAGCCCTACCCATCATCCATAACGCAAAAACACACCGTCCGTCTGTGTGTAACGCGCTAGATACGGTGCTGGTCCATGTTGATGTTGCCGATGCGGTCCTCCCGCGTATTGTAGAGCATCTCGGCAAAGATGACGTTAGCTTCCGGGCAGATGAACGCGCCTACGCCCTACTCAGCGGCGATGAGCGCGTTTTACCCGCCGGGCCAGACGATTTTAGTACCGAATGGATGGCGCTCATCTGTGGTTTGAAGGTGGTCGATACCCTGGAGCAAGCAATTGATCACATCGAAGCTCACAGTATGGGCCACTCTGACGGTATCATCACCGAGGACACCGCCACCGCCGCCCGCTTCCTGAACGAAGTCGATTCCTCGGCTGTGTTCTGGAATGCCAGCACCCGCTTTAACGATGGCGGGCAATTCGGCTTAGGGGCAGAACTCGCCGTCAGCACCCAGAAGTTACACGTTCGCGGTCCAATGGCGCTCGAAGGTATGACCACGTATAAATGGGTGGTGGTCGGTGATGGGCAAGTGCGTGATTAAGTGCGCCGCCCATGACCGATACAACGCTGGTTATTCTGAACCCGCACGCGAATAACGGGCGTGTTCGTCAGGTGTGGGGCACGCTCAAACCGGAACTGGTCTTGTGTTTTGGGGCCGTTGACGGGCAATTTACCGAAACCCCCGCCGCCACGCTGCCACTTATCCAGGCGGCTTATGCCGAAGGCGTCCGCCGGGTGCTATCCGTTGGCGGTGATGGCACCAATCACAGTGTGATAAACGCCATCTTAACCGTACAAGCAGCCAACCCTGGCGGCGAACGCATCGCTTACGGCAATATCCCGGTTGGTACAGGCCGCGATTGGACACGCGCCATCGGTGCGCCACTCCAACCACAAGCCGCGATCCGTCATCTTGCCCAAACAACGCCGCAACCTATCGACGTGGGCGAGTTCCAGGTGGATGACGCCCCGCCGGAATTTTTCCTGAATACCAGTAGCATCGGCCTGGGGGGGTGCGTCTCCCGTTCGGTTAACAACTTGGGCAGACGTTATCCGTGGTCGTTTATGTGGCAAACGCTCCGTTGCATCTTTCGGTATGATCCACAAACCGTTACCGTAACCGTAGATGATCAACAGCTATTTGAGGGCAGAACGTTTATCACCGTTGTGACGAACGGCGGCGTTTTTGGGCATGGCATGAAGATCGCCCCGCCTGCTAAAATTGACGACGGCAAGCTGGATGTTGTCGCGATAGAAACGCTCGCCCGCCACGCGCTGTTGCGGCTGTTCGCGCAAGTCTATTCGGGGACGCACTTAAACCATCCGCTTGTGATGCACCGCCGCGCAACCGAAGTCACCATCACCAGCCACGACGGGGTGCTTGCGGTCGAACTAGACGGAGAAACCCGAAACGGGCGTACCCTCCGGTATCGGGTTCACCCTGCCGGGCTGACGATTCTCCGTTAGCGACGGCTTACCGTTCGGTAGGGCCGCACGCCGTATTGATCGATAAGCTGTTGCCCCTCCGCACGTAACGCGCTAAGGTCCGTGCCGGCCAGCCGCTTATAAAGCTCCATGAAACCGTGTGGCTTAACCAGAAAGAGATCACATCCCATCTCAAACGATTTTTGTATCCACGAGTGATCATCGTGCATCGTGGCGACAACGATCATCGCCTGCGGGTATTTCTCTCGGACGCGCAAGGTCAGTTGCAGGCCGTTCATATCCGGCAGTTCCATATCTATGATAAACAGCTCGAAGGCTAGCTTATCCTTGTACATATAATCTAGCGCGTCTTGCCCGGTGGCAGCCCCCCGAACCGTAAAATTTGCCTGCTTGATCAACCGCATTAAAAAATCTCTATTTGCGGGCGTATCGTCAACAATAAGTGCAAGTCGATCTGTCATTGTGTAAGTCCTTTTGAGAAATAACGTATCTATTTGGGTATTACGATTTATCTGTAGCCGACGCGGTATCGTCTACCTGAGGCTTCTGCTTGGTCGGTTGAGGTGTGATAACCTGACTGGTTTCTTGCGTCTCGGCGGTGTGATTCGGTTGCGCCGATATGGGCTTGTTTGTTTCGCTCACAGGTGGCGCTTCATCTGTCGAAAGGCTGTCGGTATCATCGGCGGGCGACACGTTCGTAACGGGCGGCATTGTTTCTGTTTGTACTGTCGCTGGACGCTCCGAAGTGGTCGGGGCCGTGGCTGCTGTTGGGTTGATGGGGCTTTCGGCAGCAGTGGGCCGATCTTCCGTTGCCACCTTCGCCGGCTGCGGTGGTGGTGTTTCGGTTGGTGGTTGTGTGGTGGCGGTCGTTTCCTCCTGGGTGCTACGCGGCGTATGCGCTTTGATCGATTCGATTTCCCCGGTTTTGTGCTTTTCGATCAGCTTACCGTACTTGTCGATCAAAGCCACCAGGTCTTTGATCGGTAGCGGCTTGGGCAGATAATCATCGCACCCGGCGTTTATAGCTTTTTCCTTGTCGCCCTTCATCGCATAAGCTGTCACAGCAATGATCGGCACCTCAGAATAGCCATCTGCCCGTAATTTTTCCACAACTTCGAGGCCGTTCAGCGCCCCTTCAAGTTGCACATCCATTAGCACCATATCGGGCCGGATGCTGGCAAAATCGGCTAGCGCACTCTCGCCGGATGTCCGGTTTACGACTTCATGCCCGCCCAACCGTGCCACACGATGAACCAGCGAAAGGTTCGCGGCATTATCTTCAACATACAAAATCCGTAACATAACTACTACCCTCCTGTTGGCTGCGCGATGGCTTTGTTGGTCGCTTGTTCGGTATCCGGGTTGTGGGCCTCTGACCGGAAGCGCGGTACGACCACATGGAAAGTAGACCCTTGGCCGTAGGTACTCTCCGCCCATACATGCCCATCCATTAATGATAGCAACTTACGCGAGATCGTCAGCCCCAGCCCGGCCCCGGCGCGTGGGTCGCGGCCCTGGTTATCCGCCTGGGTGAACTCCTCGAAGATGATCTCTAAGGCTTCCGGCTTGATTCCCTCGCCCGTATCAATCACGCTAATCTGCACGTTTTCCGCGTCCGGCTCACTCACCAAGATCGTGATCGACCCCTCATCTGTGAACTTGGCGGCGTTGCTGTACAAGTTAAGGATCACCTGTCGTAAACGGGATTCATCCGCGTAGACATCCGGCAGTGTTTGGCTTAAATCGCGTTTGAGTTCAACCGGTTTATTTGCTAGTAACCCGGCAGCCATCATCATCGCATTATCGATCACCGGGTCGAGTTGCACACGCTCCAAGTTGATTTCTAACTTGCCGGCATCCACCTTAGAAAGGTCCAAAATGTCATTGATCACCGTTAGCAACTGCTGTCCGCTGGTATGAATTTGCTCCAAGTCGCGGCGGTAGGCATCCGGCAATTCGACATCATCATACATCATCGGGAACGACAGCATCGTTTCGCTAAAGCCGATAATCGCGTTCAGGGGTGTTCGTAACTCGTGGCTCATATTCGCCAGGAATTGCCCCCGGAAGTGCTTAGCGGACTCAAGTTGATCGTTGATCTCTTGCAGTTTTTCGCCCAATACCTGGCTCCGTTGGAGCGATTTCTGTAGGGCTTGTCGCTTGTCAAACAGGTCGAGCGAACTTCGGCGTTCCCTGGCATAGTTTTCTAGCGCCCAGTTAGTGATCTGATAAAGTTCCCCCGCCACCTGTGCCGAAACCAACGCAGAGAATATCGCTACCGCCCACGCGATAAACGGATAAACGGAGAGATAAGAGAAGTTCCCTGTAAACACCACCGGCCCGAGGAACGTCAACAGCGTTGTCAACCCAAGCAAGATAAACGTGTGAATGGGCGGTAACATCATCCCCATCAGAAAAACGATAAACGGATATACGAATGGCACAATCTGGATCGCATCCATGTTTCCCGTTGTTACCGGGTAGGTGATGGCCAATGTCAGCGACATATTTAACACCCAGGCCGCTGCCGTATAATATCCGCGCTTGCTCACTTGCCCCGTTAAGACCGCCCCGACTAGCGCAATCGTGGAGACAACAGCAATGGTATCGCCGTTGGTATTCCGTCGCATAAAAGCGATCCATAACCAGAATAGCGCCAACCAGAAGATCACCTGCCAGAATAATCTCAGGCGCTCTGCGCGGACCTCTTCGGCAAACTCCAAGTTGGAGACGGATACCGTATCTTGCGCTGTTATGGGGGGGATAGCCTCTAGTGGGGGTTCTGTACCGTTAAGTGAAGTTGTCTTGATCGTATCCATAAAAATGCAGGCCCAAATTTACAAACAAGATTATTTTATTTCTATCCATTATACCCTATAACGTGGGATGTATTCCGAACAATCTTCGCCTCGAACATGACCCTCAGCGCGGGTGGTGTTTTTACTTTGGCTAATCGTCAGTCGTTTTTTTACCTCATCATATTTGCTTACCAGGTAAGCAAACGGTGGATGAAGTTCTAAGC
>DAOTUA010000137.1:0-9176 GCA_034437355.1 Anaerolineae bacterium
GACCGGCGCTTTTTGGCGCTTTGCGCCAAAAATGTAAAGTTTTGGTCAAGCTTTTTCAAAAGCTTGGCAGGGTTTGGGATGCAATCCCAATAAATGACACCAGAAAATTTTAAGGCGATTGCCCTGCCAGCGGGTGTATTTCACTTCAGTGTGGTGTTGTTATGTAACTGCTCAGCCTTCCCCCCACCCCGGCGCGAACCCTAAAGCAGCGCCGCTTGACGCAGTGACGCCGGGGACAACGGCGCACCCCGCCCGCTACCGTAGACACGCCACATCCCAAACCCAGCGCGGATCACCACCCAGGCGGCATTGATCACCCACAGCCAGGTAAACGCCCCTGGTATATCCACCGGTAGCACCAACAACGCCGCCCCCCCGATCAACGTTGCCGCCAGCATCGCGTTACGCAGGTAGGCGTAATCGCTGGTCCCCATATGAACGCCATCCGTACTAAAGGCGAGCGCGTTCACGGGCTGCGCTAGCGCACTAATCACCCAGGCTGGGACGAACAACGCCACCGCTTCCGGCGGCACCATCAACCCGATAATCACATCCGTCAGCAACCACATCACCCCACCGAGTAAAACGCCCGTGACCAAGCTCCAGCCAATGCTGATTGTCCCCGCCCGCCGCGCTTGCACCACATCGCGCCCCCCCATGAAATACCCAACTAAGCTCTGTGTGCTGACCGCGAACGCATCCAGCGCCAACGCGGTAAACACATACACTTGTCGCAAAACCTGATGGGCTGCGCCCGCCTCGGTTCCGATCTGGTTGGCAACGCGGGTAGCAATCAACAAAAATATTGTCAGTAACCCGGTCCGCATGAATAAATTCCCACCGATGGCGAATAGCTCGCTGGCGTCATCCCAGTTGTTAGGGACGGCCAGGCCGAACCGTCGCCACACGATCACCAGCAACCACACCGCGCCGATATACTGGCTGATCGTGCTAGCCAGCGCCGCCCCACCGACCCCCAACGCCGGGATGATCCCCAGCCCGAAGATCAACGGGTAATCTAACACGATGTTAAAAACGTTGATCGCCACCGCCACCACCGACGGCGTCTGCATGTCCTGTGCGCCACGCAACACCCCGAACCCAACCAACATCGTAAAGATCGCCGGGGCACCCAACGCCCGCACGCGGATATAAGTTACCGCCGCCTCGCGGACGGCCCCCGTCCCACCTAACATTTCGGAGAGCGCCCCGGCGAACGGGTACGCCAACGCAATCACCAGCGCCCCCAACGCCCAACCCACACACAGCGCCAGGCTCGCTATCTGCCGGATACCTGTCTCATCCCCCGCCCCGACCGCCTGCGAAATCTGCGTCTGCGTCCCCACGTTCAAGAAGTTGAAAATCCAAAACAAAGCACTCAGCGCCGTTGTCGCCACCCCCAACCCAGCCAGCGCCACCGTCCCCAACTGCGCGACAAAAGCGGTATCGACCAGCCCCGTTAACGGCTCCGCGGTCAACGATAGCAATACCGGGAACATCAGGGCCAGCAGGGTTCGGTGCGGTTTCTGGGTAAATGGGTGGGGTTTCGGGGATGTCATTGGGCAGTGTCTCCGACAGCAAACACGGCCCATTATCGCAGACGGACACGCGCCGCGCTAAGGCCAAGCCGGACCATTTCACGATGCCTTATGGGTTGCCTCCGTCCAGACTGCCGTGAGCGTGACCGACTGGCTCACTTCTTTGTCCATCAGCGCCCGGAGCGTATCGTTAGCCGTCGCGTGTGCCTGCCGGAAAAATACCTTAGCCGCGTTCGGGTCGCCTGCTTGATGGGCCAAAACCCCCCGGTTAAACGGGATCATTGGGTCGTCAGGGATAATCGCGGCGGCGGCGGCATAATCCGCCTCGGCCTTTTCTGGCTGCCCATCCTGAGCGTAGGCCGCCGCCCGCTTGAGCAACACCCGCCCCCGGATATTCTCCGCGATGGCGGCTGCCGTAACGGTTTTCAACTTACCGACACGCGCTAGGGCCTGGGTATAATAGTCAATAGCGGTGTGCGCGTCGGCTAATTCCAGCGCCATATTTGCTACCCACTGCACCCAGTCATTTTCGAGCGCCAATTGCAGCGCCGCCTCTGTTTCGCCATGCTTCTGAAGCAGCCCCAGCAGACGCTCGGTTGCCCGCGATTGGGCGGCGGTGTCCGGGGTTTGGGTGGCGGCACGCGCTGCTGCTAATGCCGCCGGGAGATCGCCCAGTTTTTCTAACAGAACCGAGCGTGTATAAGCATCTTGTGGGGTGGGGGATGTGAGCGCGTCCAGGTCATCCAGGCCGCTACGCAGGTAGGCCGGCGCATCTAGCCGTAGCACCACCTGCACCCGCAAGCGGCGCACATCATCATCTGCCGGGTTATGCGTCAGATGCTCGTTGAGTGCGTCGAGCGCGTCCGAAAGTTCGCCGGCCCGGATGAAAGCGTCGGCCCGTTCTAGCGGTGAGTAAGCCATCGTCAATTAGATGTTCGTCGCGGCTCAGCGGTGCCGCTGCACAAACCGCCCCATCCGCGTGAGTGCCTGCTCGATGTTTTCCTCACTGTTGGTATAACTCGCCCGGATGAAACCCGCGCCACTGCTGCCGAAAGCACTACCGGGGATCACCGCCACCTGTTCTTCTTGCAGCAATCGCTCGCAGAAAGTCTCATCGTCCATGCCGGTTACGGCGATGCTGGGGAAAGCGTAAAACGCGCCGCGTGGCTCAAAGCATGTCAGGCCGATGTCGTTAAAGCCATCAACGATGAGTTGGCGGCGGCGGTCGTAGGCGTCACGCATCCGCATCACATCCGGGTCGCCTTGCTTTAGCGCCTGCACAGCGGCGGCCTGGCCCATCGTCGGCGCAGACATGATCAGGTATTGGTGTAACTTGCGCATCGCCCCCATGATTTCCGCCGGGGCAGTCGCATAGCCGATGCGCCAGCCGGTCATCGCAAACGATTTACTCAGGCCGCTTAACAGGATGGTGCGTGCTTTCATCCCCGGTAGGGCCGCAAAACAGGTATGGTCGATGCCGTAGACCAGCCGTTCGTAAATTTCATCGGAGACCACCACCAGGTCGTGGGCTTGTGCGAACTGCGCTAGCTCGGTCATGCGCTCCCGGCTGAGTACCGCCCCGGTCGGGTTGTTGGGATAGCTGATGAGAATGGCGCGGGTGCGGTCGGTAACGTGCGCTTCCAGGTCGGCACGGGTGACCTGGAACTCGTTTTCCACACGGGTTTCAACCATCACGGGTTTGCCCCCGGCCATCTCCACCGATGCAGCATTCGCAACGAAACACGGTTCCACCACCAGCACCTCATCACCGGGGTCTAAGATCGCCTTAAACGCCAGGAACAGCGCCTCACTCACGCCCACCGTGATCAACACCTCGCTTGTCGGCTCATACTGCACGTTGTACAGCCGCGAAATATAATCAGCAACTGCCTGCCGTAATTCCAACATCCCCGAATTCGACGTATAGCCTGTGTTCCCAGCCTGTAACGACTCAATCCCACCCTGCATGATGTGTTGGGGCGTGGTGAAACTCGGTTCACCGATGCCGAGCGTAATCACATCGTCCATGGTGGCGGCGATGTCGAAATACCGCCGGATGCCGGATGGGGGCAATTGCTGAACACTATCGGAAACATAACTACGGCGTGATTTGACAGGTACCTGCATAAGACGTGATCCCTTTGTATGTTATGGCCTATAAATCAATAACGCGATTGATACCTATGCTAGCACACGCCCCCGTCATGGTCCTGCCACATCACCTGCCAAATTCTAACCGGGTTCTGCTACACTGTGTACGAAACGGCTTAGCCGGGTATAATGTCAGAGTATGTATTGGCCAAACCCGCCTCAGGGCTTTTGTAAAGTGACATGGCTGACTATTGGGCGCTGCACAAACCCGTCACTTTTTGAAAAAAGTGAACAAGAACTTATCATTTCGGACGCTTTGCGTCCGAAAACACGGGTTCAAAGGGGGCGAGGACAGCGTCCCCGTGCGGTGAAAACTCGACTTTGCAATAGCCCTGACCCGCCTCAAACCGTTCGTAGCCCGTTGCAGGTGATCCAAGCTATGACCATTCCAGAAATTTCGCCCTTGTTGCTCGTTTCGATGTGTGGACTCTCGTTTGTGTGTGTGACTGCCTTTGTTGTTGTTGGCCTGATGGTCTTTCGCTTTGTTGCCGGCGATGCCATCGACTCCGTGACGGGGTTGTTTGGCGGCGACGATGACCAAGCCGCCCCGGTCCGAGAGCGCAAAGCCATTGCCGGGCGGCGTGACCTCCACGCCCGCGCCCAGTCCTTCGACTTCGACCCGTCATCCGCCAACACCGCCGCCGACACCACCCCCCGTCAATTCGGAGAAAACCCTAGCCTGCGCCAAGATCGCCGCCCCACCTTCAACGAGAAAACCCGCGATTGGAACTTAGCCCCCCAGGGCCGGCTCTCCGACGATCCTAAGAACATGCACGCCCCCACCCCGCCAGACTTTAACCCGAACAGCGAATACCTGCCGAACGACCGCAGCAATATTGGCGGGCGAGTTGGCCGACACAACACCGGGCGCGGGCAGCGTGGGCAGCGCATGGATTCATCCCGGCATTGGTCCGCTAGCAGCAGCGCCGGCGGGCTACGCAGTGACCGTAACTCACGCCGGGATGATGAGTTCTTCGGTGGCCAAGCGGACTTCGACGGCGACGGCGACCCGGATATTTAACCCAGTTGCCAAACGGCGGTCAATCCTTATTGTTGATGCCAGATTCAACTTCTCTAATGGCCTCAGCCGGGGTCAGGCCGCCGTACATCACGCGCATCAACCCCGGCAGATAGTGATTCGCCGTCACGAAAACCGCATGAACCATCGTGCGAACCATCTGCGGTTGGAGTTCGGTTCCCTCAAAATCGACACTCGCCTTAAAGCGGACTTCGCCGTCGCCGTAGTCCATTTCAAAATTACCGATCCGTAACCCATAGTTAGCGCGGGTGATATACTCCGCTACCGCCCCGTAAACAATCTGCTGCGCCCGCACAGGCACCAGCGCGTAAAACATAAACTGTTCCAGGTCCGGGCGGACAACCGCAAATGCGCTAAACTGGGCATCTGTCCCGCTAAAACTGACCTGATACATATACTTGTCGTTTACACGCCGGGGGTTCAAACCCTCTTCAAGCAAAAAACGCCAGACGGTTTCAAACGCTCGCAAGCCGTTATCGGTCGGTTGAGGGCCGTTGTGAGACGGGGTAGGTTGTTCGCTCATCAGAATGTACCTGGTGTGTCAACACATATCATGAAAATGGGCCACACCCAACGCAGCCCATCAAGCCGGGTGCTAAAACGGGATGTCGTTCATGTCGTTTGGCGGGGCAAAATCGTTATCTTGCGGGTAATCGCCGCCGGCAACATCGCCGCCGCCGCCGCCCGTCATATCGCCGCTACCCTGTAAGAACACCACCCGGTCGGCGGTCACATCCAACGAGGCACGCGCCTCGCCTTGTTTATCGGTATAAGCATTGGCTTCGATCTGCGAGGCAATCACCATCACCTGTCGTCCCTTCTTCACGTATTGCGCCACAACTTCCGCCTGACGCCGCCAGCACGTCACACGATACCAGGTGGGGCGTTCCTGTTTGTTGCCTTGCTGGTCGGTCCAAACGCGATTGGTCGCCAGCGAAAAATCGGTGACAGCGACACCACTCGGTGTATAGCGCAATTCGGGGTCGCGCCCCACATTCCCAACAAGTGTAATGTTGACGTAGGTCATGATGGCTCCTTATGTGATCGTTTTCGTATCTATTCTATTGTGTCACAAGGTGTTCATGAACACCCGTAAAGCTCGTATAAATTTATCGCAAAGTGTAACTGATTACCGAATTTTGAATCGTTTTAGCTTGAGAGACTTCAGCTTCATTTTTTCGCCTCTAGTGCCGCTTGCAGCAACCCACGGACGACTTGCGCGTCGCCCTTACCCTTGAGCGCCTTCATACACTGGCCCATCAGCGCCCCCAATACCTTCTCCTCGCCATCCAGGTAACGCTGCACAAGCGCAGTATTGTTGCTTAGCACCTCATCGACCACCGGCTGCAAGGCGGATGTATCCGAGACTTGTTCCAGGCCCTTATCCTGCATGATGCTTTCGGCATCGCCGCCGTTTTCCCACAGTTCCGCCAGGATGATGTCGATTCCCTCATTATTGAGCTTATTAGCATCTGCCAGCGTAACCAATCCGGCGAGCATCTGCGGTTGGATATTGATCGTGGCGATGTCCTCGGTCGAAACGCTTTCGTTGCCCATCAGCGCGAATAACTTGTTGATCATAAACTTGGCGGTTGTCGTCGGGCTACCCCCGGCAGCTAACACCGCCTCGAAATAATCCGCCACCGCCCGTTCGCTAACGAGAATACCGACATCGTAGCTTTTGAGGCCCAATTCTTGTATAAACCGCTGCTGTTTAACGTCCGGCAGTTCCGGGAGCTTGGCCCGTACCGCTTCGATCTGCTGCGGGGTGTAGGTCACAACGGGCAGGTCGGGGTCCGGGAAGTACCGGTATTCGTCGGCCCGTTCTTTATAGCGTTGGATGGTGATCTTTTGGGCGTTCTCGTCCCATCCGAGCGTAGCGGGTTTGATCGTCTGCCCGCTTTCGTAGGCGTTGATCTGTCGTTTGACCTCGTAATCAATCGCCCGCACCATCGCTCGGATGCTGTTCAGGTTTTTGATCTCGGTGCGCTGGCGGTACTCGGTATCGTCCTCGTGCATCACGCTAACGTTGGCCTCGAACCGTAAAATCCCCTTGCTCATATCGCCATGATTCACGCCCAGGTATTGCAAAATCGCCCGCAGCTTACGAGCGTAGGCTTCCGCTTCGGCGGCGCTGCGGATGTCCGGCTCGGAGACAATTTCTAACAGCGGCACCCCGGCCCGGTTGTAATCCACCAGCGACCCGTTCCCCCAGTGTGTGAGCTTGCCGGTGTCCTCCTCCATGTGGGCGCGGGTAATCCCGATGCGCTTGCTAGTGCCGTCGGCTAGCTCAATATCCATATACCCATTGACAGCTAGCGGATGTTCATACTGGCTGATCTGATAGCCTTTGGGCAAGTCTGGGTAGAAGTAACTTTTACGGGCAAACTGACTAAACGGGGGGATTTCACAGTTAAGCGCCAGCCCGACCATCATCCCGTATTCCATCGCCTTCATGTTCACCACCGGTAGCGTCCCCGGCATCCCCAGCGATAGCTCATCAACCGCCTGGTTAGGTGGCGCGGTGACGCTATCCACCACCGGGCACGCGCTGAACATCTTTGAGTCGGTCAGCATTTCCGCATGGACTTCTAAGCCCACGATGGTTGTCCACTTGCTCATACGTCTATCCCCTGTCTGATCTTGTTGCCTGTCATCATGCGCCATATTTTATCACAAACCCGTTCGATTGCGGTAACCAGGGCAATCGCCTTAAAACTTTCTGGTGTTATTTATTGGGATTGCATCCCAAACCCTGCCAAGCTTTTGAAAAAGCTTGACCAAAACTTTACATTTTTGGCGCTTTGCGCCAAAAGTTGCCAGTCAAGGATTGCTAAATCCTTGTGGGGGTGTGGGGGCAAAGCCCCCGCTATACTTTTTAACAATACAAAATGCTTTTCTTACGTCAATTCAGATTTGAAGCAATTGCCCTGTTGCGGTAACGACTAAGGATTTCCAGATTCATCGAAACTCATATAGAATAAAAAGTAGTACGCTTTAACTCAAACCTAACCAGGGGAATCATCATGAAACACATTCTGACATTGTTCGTTTCGTTTTTAGCGGTATTAGCGGTCGCGGCCTGTTCGACCACACCAACCACCCCAGAAGCCGGGCAGCAAGCCGGGGAATATCTCCCCACATTAGACGGTTATCAGGTCACCCAGGCCGACAGCATCACCGACGCGATCACAACAGCGGCAGGTGACGGCGCACAAGCCCTGGATAACCCGGCAGTAGCGGCAGCGGTCAACTCGGTCGATTCATTCATCGACTGTTATACCGAGGTCGGCGCGGTCGCGGCAAACATCTACACCCAAACGGACCTGGCCAGCATCCTGGCAGGTGGCAGTCTCGTTCCGTCGGTGGGGACGGTTGCGGTGGTCAACCAAAACCTTGTGCAAGAAAACTTTGTCGCCTGTGCCACCAGCAGCGGCTTTAGCGCCGCCAGCGCCACCGAAATTTGCCGGGGTAGTGGGCAGTTTACCGCCGCCGACGACACGTTCCGCTATATTTACATCGGCTCCAACGCTTCTTTCTGTGGTCCGGTCGAAGCGCACTTTGCCGGGTTGAGCAGCTAAGTTGCTGCCCGCGTTGCGTTGACATCGTGCCATAATCGCAACGGTGGTTGTCCGGGCCGTGCCCATAGCGCGGTCACGGCCCACCCACCAGGCCGCCCGGTTTGTTCAGGGTTGGATATTCAACCGCACTAGCAGCGCATCCAACTGATTCAGCAGCTCATCGCTCGTGTTATTGTTGAGTAAGGTATAATCGGCAATAGCGATTGGCCCGCCCTTTTCCAAATGTTCAATCTCGCGAATATCACGGGCGATGGCTTCGGCTAATGTCAGGGGGCGTTCTGGCCGGTTAGCGAGGCGTGTATAACGCAGCGGGCGGTCCGCGACAATAGCCACCACCACCATAGACGCGCCTAACTCCGCATTGAGCAATTTGTATTCGCCAAACCCATACAAGCCGTCAATAATAATACTATTATGCTGTTGCAACGCATCGGTCAGGTACGGTAGCGCACGCTTGACTATCGCGTTGATACCCTCTTTGGCGCGTAGGTCCTCACGGACCGCCCGTTCGTTAGCAGCAGTTAGCGGCAGCCCCCGCCGCGCTACCTCATCGACCACAATCTGACCAAAGCGAAACGCATAGTATCCCTTGTGTTTGAGGTGTTCCGCACAAAGTGATTTGCCACTACCCGGCATCCCCACTAATGCCAGTGCCCTCAATTGTTGAACAGTTTTCACGAATACGATTTCCCTTATCGTTTATCAGCCAAAACTCGAATAGTATAACATAAATTGCCAGCAACTCGCGTTATTGGCTAAACTAAAGCAGGGCAATCGCTTCAAATCTGAATTGACGTAAAAAAAGCATTTTGTATTGTTAAAAAGTATAGCGGGGGCTTTGCCCCCACACCCCCACAAGGATTTAGC
>DAOTUA010000138.1:0-5138 GCA_034437355.1 Anaerolineae bacterium
GGTCGGGGTCGGCGTGTCAGATGGGGTCGGGGTCGGCGTGTCAGATGGGGTCGGGGTCGGCGTGTCAGATGGGGCCGGGGTCGGCGTGTTGGTTGGGATGGCATCTTCGCTAACCGTAAAAGAAACGACATTCTCGGTGAGCTGCCCGTTACCGTCCGTTACTGTCACCGCGAGTTGATGCACACCAGCACCGAGCGCAGCGGCATTAATCAGGATGCTATCTTCAGCGGGTAGATAGCCGTTATCGTTTAGTTGATAGCTGACGGTGGTTTCGTCGGTTTGGGCGCTGATGTCGTAGGTCACTTCGATGTCACCGGCTAAAGAGGTGCCTGGCTCCAGGGATAGCGTGATCTGCGGCGGCACCTGGGGGAAATCTAGCGTGAGGGTTTCGGTGGTGCTTTCGCCGTTCTCGCTGGTCGCCGTTACGCCGATGGTGTGTTCCCCGGCGCTAAAGTCGATCAATGGGAACAGCGCGTTGAACATCCCGAATTCTTCCGGGAGCATATCGCGCCGGTCGTCACCGTCGATGGTCACGAAGGCTTCGGTCACGGGGGTTTGGCTGTCGCCTGTATTCATAAACACGGTCAGGTTACCGTCGTCAATGCGCGTGTCAAGCGATAGCGTGGGGGGGAGTGCGCCCACCTGGAAAGTTATTTCCGCTTCGCCAGTGTCGCCGTCGCTGTCGGTCGCCTGGACCTGTAACGTGTGGTCGCCGGGGGTAAAGGCATTCGGGCCGATGGGTATCTCGAAACGGGTCAGGTCATCCGTATTGATGTTGATCGGCTCGCGGTCGTCGTACTGTATGCGGACTTGCGTTAGCGGGTCATCTGCTAATACATCGGCCTGGAGCGTAACCGGGCTGGTGATCTCGCCCGCTGGCACATCCGACAGGCGCACAATCGGAACGGGAACCGGTGTAAACAGTTCGGCGGTATCCTGTGGACTGCCGTCTAAGGTGGGGGCTACCAACCCGAAGTTATAAACAGTGCCATCTGCCGGGGCATCCACGTTGAGCGTCACAATATATTGCGTGCGGATCAGATCAAAGATGTTGGTATAAATCGTTGTCAGGTCGTCTGCTGTTGGCGACTCGAAAAAACGGGCATTGGTGTTTTCCGCTAGCCCTTGCAGGTACGTTCGGTCGGTGCCGAAACCTAACCCAATCGTATAGACCGGGACACCTTCCGTTTGGGCAAGGGAAAGCGCATCCTCACGGCTCGCGTTGCTGCGCCCGGCCTCAAACTCGGCCCCATCGCTAAGGAAAATCACAATCCGGCGTGAGTGCGGGGCCGCCGCCGCTTGCTGCACGCTCAAGACGCCGCCATCGTAGAGGGCGGTGCGCCCGCTAGCTTGTAAGTTGTTTAACGCATCCAGGGTGGCGGCTTTGTCCGTGGTGTAATCTTGCACCAGCCGGGCGGAACTACCGAAAGCGACCACGGCGACGCTATCCTGTGGCCGGAGCTGCTGCACAAAAACCGTCGCCGCCTCACGAGCGCGGTCTAGCGGCTGGCCGGCCATGCTCTCGCTCGTATCAACCGTCAACACGACGGACACGGGCAGGTCGTCATCGGTGATATTTTCCACTTGTATAATTTGGGTGATGTCGGCAATATCGCCCGTCACGTTGAAATCGGCGGGGGTCAGCCCAGGGACAGGTTGCCCGAAGCTATCCAGCACGTTAACGGCAACTTCGACGGTCGGCAGGTCATTGGGATTCACACCCGTAATATCTAGTGTGGTCGGCGGTGTGCTGTCCTGCAAAGCCAAGACCAGGACAGGCGATAAAACAAGGGCGATAATAAATAGTGTCAGTTTGCGAACCATGGTATCCCCAAATTCTGTGCGCTAAGGTCTATATGTATTCTAACGTGATATTCCAAAACTGCCACATCATAGCGAGGATTTAATAGGTCATAGCGTGCTATGCCCCTACGTTTTGAACCGTTGTGGTCTTTAACGAGATCGAAATTTTAAACATCAACAGCGCCTAGAAATATTTGATACGATTACCCTGGAGGTTTAAAACCAAAAGCCCAGGTGACGGGGACACCTGAGCTTTTGGTTAAGGGGGGGGAAGAGCATATGGTTCTCAATGAACCTAACCAGACTTTCCAACTGTAGTATGCTTGTGGCGAGTTAGCCAGGACTGAACCCTGCATGAGTAGTTTATGATGGGTTATGCCAATTGATGCCGTTTGTGTTCGCCACCGGTGGCAAACGCCCCGAATACCTGAGCCTGTGGCCTGAGTGTAGCGTTTGATCGGGTATCCGGCTATCATGCGGCAAAATTGCTCAATCAAGGAACTTGCCGCCTATGCGCATCCTGTCGCGTATCGCTTTACCCGCTGCGATCTTGTTGACGCTTGGCCTGGTGATCTTTCATCAGCTCGCCCTGACCGATCACATTTTGGGGCGCGGGGATACTTATACGTACTTTTACCCGTATTGGGCCGCCCGTGACGCCGCCTTGCGTGCCGGGACCCTCCCCTTATGGACGCCCGATCTGTTGATGGGTGCGCCGTTGTTGGCCAACCCGCAGCTTGGCACGTTCTACCCCCCGAACTGGCTGACAGTCCGGTTAGCGCCACCAGACGCGCTACGGATCAGTATTTTGTTACATAGCACCTGGGCCACACTCGGCGCATATGTGCTGGCTTGCCGCAGCGTGCAGCTCGGGCGCGGCGCGGCGATCATCGCGGCGGCGGCCTTTGGCCTGGGGGGGTACCTGGGCGCACACGTCGAGCAGATCAACCAGTTACAGGGGCTATCGTGGTTGCCGTGGCTGTTCATCTTGTTACACGATCTGCTCACCCGGCAAGATCGGCGTGGGTTGGCTATGCTTGGTTTGGCGGTGGCGTTGGCGCTTCAATTCATGGCTGGCCATACCCAGACCGTTTTTATCAGTGGGGTCGGGCTAGGGTTGTATACGCTAGCGGCGGGGCGTCCGCGTGGGGTGATGTGGATCGCCGGGGCCGGGATCATCGCGCTGCTGCTAGCGGCCCCGCAACTGATCCCCACGCTAGAGCTAATCAGTGTTAGCGGGCGCAGTGGCGGCCTCACGCCCAATGCGGCGCTGTCGTTCTCGTTTGATCCGTTTATTGCGGCGCGGGGATTGCTGCCCAGTTACGCCGGGAAACTTTTCGGGGAGTATATCGCTTATATTGGGGTGGGTGGGTTGCTGCTGGCGGGGGGGGGGGCAGCGGCTCGGCCTGATGTGGGCGCGTTCCCACATCGGCGCGTGTGGCTGGTGATGGTGGCAGCCGGGCTGCTGCTGGCGTTGGGAGCTTATAATCCGCTGAATTGGTGGCTGGTACGCCTGCCCGGTTTCGATCTATTCCGTGTCCCGGCGCGATGGCTGGCACTATACGCGCTAGGCGTGGCGATGTTAGCCGGGCTGGGCTTCGATGCGCTCGCCCGTCGCGCTCGCGTCGGGCGGGTAGGATGGCGGATTGTCGGTGGGGTGCCGTTACTGCTGTTCGGGGCCAGCTTCCTGGCGGCCCGCGTCCCGGAGCAAATCAACGGACCTGCCACCCCGACCGCCTTTACGCTGGCGGCCTGGGCGCTGGCCTTCGCCGCGATGCTTGCGATCTGGTGGGGTCGGCGGTGGTCCGAGCATGTGCTGGGCGGGGCCGTCGCGGTTGTCGTGCTAGAATTAGTGGCGGCGTCGTGGGTCATGCCGTATAACGACCTGGTGCCGCCGGGCGTGTGGGATGACCACCGATTTACCATCAGCCAGATGCAAGCCTACACCGCCACCACCGCCGACGGCCTCACCGCTGACGACACCCCCCCCGGACGCCTGCTGAGCATTAGCGGCCTGTTCTTCGACCCCGGCGACCAGGATACGCTACGCACCCGCTATGACGCGCTCGGCATGACGCCGCTAGAACAACGCTATAGCTTTGTCGGTGCCAAGCTCAAAGAAACGCTCTCTCCGAACCTGCCGCTGGCCTGGGGTATCCCCAGTGTGGACGGCTTCGGCGGCGGGTTGTTGCCCACCCGCTACTATGTCGAATTTGCCGACGCCGTTTATCCAACCGACAGCGACCCGGCGGTTGATGGGCGTTTGCGCGAAAACCTGGCGCTGGCAGCCTGCCGGGGAGCGTGCCTGCCGCCATCGGATGTGCTGGATATGATGGGCGTTCGTTATCTGTTGGTCGATAAAGTTTTTGACGCCTGGTATGAAGGTGTCGCATTCGATACCACTTTTACGCTCACCGAAGCGGCTTCTGATCGCCCGTTTTTGGCTGATGCGCTCCACCTGCTCGCGGCGTGCCCAGCGGAGGCGGCCTGCACCGCGCCGGCGGTCACGCTGCACGGGGCGGACGATACGCGCACCGTCCGCCAGGCGACCATCACCGCGCTAGACAACGGTTGGCGGCGCTTTGTGTTCGCGCTTGACGAGCCGTCCACCCAGCAAGCGATCACCATTCAGGCCAGCGATGCCGAGATCATTGGTGCGTCGTGGGTCGATACCCGCCACCCGAATCAGTTTGCCGCGCTGCACCCGCCACACATCGAGCGTGTGCTATCTAGCGATATTAAGCTGTACCAGCGGCAACCGCCCCCCGCACGCGCAATTATCGGCAGCGAGTCCGGCGGGGTGATCCGCCCGCTACCGGGCGGTGACGTGCGTTTCCGGGTGTATCAGCCGGGGCGCATCGAGCTAGACATAACCCATACGATCCCCGATGCCGCGCTCTTACTCCGAGATAGCTATTACCCCGGCTGGACTGCCACCGTTAACGGTGATCCGACCCCGGTTTATAGGGCGAATGTGAATTTCCGCGCAATTTCGTTGCCAACTGGGGCAAGTCACGTTATCTTTAATTATAAGCCGATATGGCTCCCCGGTATTTTCATTGTCGGGGGGATCACATGGGTATTCGTAAGCGTAACCTGCATATATTTATGGAGACGACCCTAAGTGAGCGACGACGAAAAGAAGAACCCAGAAGAAGAAACACAACAAGACAAACCGGAAAACTCTACCAGCAAGGACAAAAAAACCGACGCACAAAAAATGGCGGATTCGGCTGGTATACTAGACAGTATCCAAGTCGATGCGCCGGAACCCGCCCAAGCCGACGCGGACGACACGCCCGCCGATGCGCCGGAACCCGCCCAAGCCGACGCGG
>DAOTUA010000139.1:0-4419 GCA_034437355.1 Anaerolineae bacterium
AGAAAAAGAACCGCCGCAAGATGGCGTCGCCGTGACCATCTATAACCAAGGGACGGCACTAGTACAAGATCGGCGGACGTTCCGGTTCAACGAGGGGGATACCACCATCAATTTTACGGATGTCGCTAGCGGAATTGACCCTACATCTGTGAGCTTTGTTTCGCTAACGGACCCGCTAAATACCTACGTGCTGGAACAGAATTACGTTTATGATCTGGTTGGGTCTGAGGCGTTGTTTGGTCGCTATTTAGATCAAGAGATTCGGATCACACTGAACGATGGGACGGAATATGCGGGTAGCCTGCTGAGTGCGCGGGGCGGTTCGGTGATTATCCAACGGCAGCGCGATAACGTGGTGATTCTGATCGAAATGGGCAATATTCGGGATGTACGCTTCCCAAGTTTGCCGGATGGGTTGATCACCCGCCCGACGCTGCGCTGGTTGGTCCGTAGCCCACAGAACGGGGACCAACAGGTTGAGTTAACGTATCTCACCAACGGGATCAACTGGACGGCGGATTATAACCTGTTACTCAACCCGGAAAATACCGCGCTCGACCTCAACGGATGGGTGACGCTCAATAACAACAGCGGCACGGCTTACGCCGATGCGCTGGTCAAGCTGATTGCGGGCGATGTCAACCGCGCCCCCACCCAAGAGCAGTTTATGCTTGAGGCTAATGTGGTGCAGGCCAGCCCAGAGGTGGCCAGAGATGGCGGAGCTAGCCAGCGTGAGTTTTTCGAGTATCAGTTGTACGAGATCAACCGGCGCGTGACGGTCGGCAACAACGAAACAAAACAGGTCGAGTTCGTGACCGGTTCGCAAGTCCCGGCGAATACGTTTTTCGTCTACGACGCCAGCCAACCGTTTTACGGGTACGGCTCGCCCATCCGGGAGCCGGGCTACGGGCAGACGGGCATCACCGATGTGCAAAACTATATCGAGTTCACAACGGATGAAACCGCCGGGCTTGGTGCGGACCTCCCCGCTGGGCGGGTGCGTGTGTATCAGGAAGATGTGGACGGGGCCGCGCTGTTGATCGGTGAGAACCGCATCGACCATACGCCGCAAGGCGAGGAAGTGCAGTTTTATCTGGGGAATGCGTTCGATCTAGTCGGTGAACGCACGCAGACGGATTTCACAATGATTTCTAGTAATGTGATCGAAGAAACGTTTGAGATCGAGCTACGCAACCGCAAAGACGACGAGACAGTAGAAATCCGCGTGCCAGAACGGTTATACCGGTGGAGCAACTGGGAGATCACCGACAGTAGCGACGAGTTCACCCAGCAGGATGCCGCTTCAATCGAGTTCCGTGTGAATGTGGAACCCGGCGAAAGCCGCACGATCCAGTATACGGTGCGCTACACCTTCACCCGCTAGCTTTCTGGGTAGCGCCCCCCGACGAGGCGGTCTTGCAGTTGTGCGAGGCCGTCCCAGTCGCCTTTAGCGGCAAAACCCGCCTGCTCCGCCCAGCTTTCGGCAGACGGGGCAAAGCGTGTCCCCTGCTCATCCAAGATGGCGCGAATCTCATCAAGCGATAGGGCGGCGAGCTTAGCGAAGGTATCCACACCGCCGGCCTGCAAGGATTGGTTCATCTTCGGGCCGATGCCTTCGATCTTGGTCAGGTCGTCCGGCTTGGGAGGGCTGGCGGGTTGGGGTTTGGTCGGCTTGGGGGCGGGCTTCGTCTCTTTTTTGGTTTTTGGGGCCGGCTCGGTCTCTTTTTTGGATTGCGGGGCTGCCGGGATTGGGGGTTCGACTAACGGAGACTGCGGCACAATTGCGTTAGATGCGCCTTCACGCGCTTCTCGGATGGCGGTCCCGGTAAACGCGACCCCCCCGGCGATCAACAGCAACAGCAGCCACCACGTATCCACGAATGATAAGTTACCGACGATCAACCCCATCAGCATAAATAACGCGATGGTATAGGCCAGGATAGCGAAAAATGTAAAAGGGGAGCGATTGTTTTCTCTCAAGGTGATCTCCTATGTTCAGATTATCATGACGGATTAATGCTCGATGATAATTGATCGGGGCGTTTTCGTCAAAATTTAGGTTCTCGGCGGGTCTGGTATGTGTGCCGGGGGTTTGCTATAATAGCTATTGTAATAAAATTCACAAGCGACTAAGGGAAACCCGATGCGATATATCGTGATGATAACAGTTGGAGTATTGGTGCTGGCGGGGTGCCGGGGAGCCGGGGAAACCTATTCACCGGAGGCTGTCGGGGTTGATATGGAGCTTTCGGTAGCACCAAACCCACCGATGGTCGGTAACGCGACGTTGGTTGTCACACTGACGGATGCCGAGGGGCAAACGATTGACGATGCGACGGTGCGGGTGCGCGGCGATATGGACCACGCCGGGATGCAACCGGTCTTGGCGGAGGCGGCTACGGGCGATGCGGGGGATTATGTGGTGCCGTTCGAGTGGACGATGGGCGGTGATTGGTTCGTGGTGGTGACGGCGACACTACCGGACGGGCGCACGGTCGAGCAGCAATTCGACTACAGCGTTGAAGGTGAGATGGATATGAGCAATAGCAACGACTCATGAGCGAGCGCATCTACTACCCCAAGACGGCGCTAGACTGGTTGCGTGTGCCGTTGGTCGGGCGGGTGTTGCGTTGGCGCTATGGGCGGCTGGTGTTGCAGGTGCCGCTATTGGTGGTCATGGCCTTGATGCTGATTGACGGGTTTTACGGCTCACGGTTTGCCAGTGGTGATGCGGCTTCCGAGAACTTAGCGACCGTCGGGGCGTGGGTGCATTATCGGGGGATCGTGGTCTTGGTGCTATTGCTGGCAGGGAACCTGTTCTGTATGGGGTGCCCGTTTACGTTGCCGCGCACACTAGCGAAACGCCTATCGATCCGGGGGCGGCGGTTCCCGCGTGTTTTGCGCAACAAGTGGGTTGCCATCGGCGGGCTATTTCTGATCTTCTTTTTGTACGAGTGGCTGGACCTGTGGGCTAGCCCGGTGTTAACCGCCTGGGTGATCGTCGCGTACTTTCTGGCGTCGTTCGTGCTGGAGGCCGTCTTTAAGGAATCCGCATTTTGTAAGTATGTGTGCCCGCTGGGGGCGTTTAACTTTGTCTACTCGACCGCCTCCCCCACGCAGATCGGCGTGCGTAATATGGACGTATGCCGAACGTGTGTCGGCAAAGAGTGCCTCAACGGGAGTTACGCGCCGGAGCCGGTGATCCTGGTCGATCAGATCGGTACGAATACGCAACCGGAGCGCACGCATCAGCACACGCCAGCGGGGACGCTTGGCTGTGGTACGGAGTTATTCGCGCCGCAGATGACCTCAAATATGGATTGTGTATTCTGCATGGACTGCGCCCGCGCCTGCCCACATAACAACGTTGGGTTATTTACGCGGCATCCGTTAGCCGAACTAACCACCCCCGGCGCGTGGCGCAAACGGTGGGACCTGATCTTGCTGGTGGTGGCGCTGGCGTTTATGGGGCTGACGAACGCCTTCGGGATGGTGCCGCCCGTCTACAGCCTGATCGATTCGCTGGCAGCACGGCTAACATTTTTAGCGGATTGGGGCTGGCCCAACCGGGCGATTGAGGCGGTGATCCTGCTGCTGATCTTCGGCGTGGGGAACCTGTTACTACCCGCGCTGACGGTGGTCGGGCTGAGTGCGATTACGCGGGTTGCCACCGGCACACAAGATAGCCTACGCGAGATCGCCGGGACGTTTGCCCCGGCGTTTGTGCCGATTGGCTTCGGGATGTGGCTCTCGCACTATCTGTTTCACTTTTTGATCGGGGTCTGGGCGATCATCCCGGTGATGCAGTCGTTTTTCGGGCTAGCGCCGAACTACGCGCTTATCGGGTTTGCGCCGGATTCGCCGGCGCTGGCAGTGATAGAGATCGGGTTTTTGTTGTTGGGGTTCGGGGCCAGCCTGTACGTTGCCGGGCGACAAGCGACCCAACGCTATCGGCGGCGGGCGATGGTGGCGTTATTACCGTGGGCGTTCGCGTTTTTGGTGATGATGTTGGCGGCGATCTACATTATGGGGCTACCCATGGAAATGCGCGGCGTGGAGCTATTCAGCTAGGCCACCGCCGATCATCGCGTTGATCTCCACCCGGAAGTTAACCTGTTCGCCGGTTTGCAGGCGGGCCAGCCAATCAGCATAAGCCGGGGTGATCTGCTGCCAAGCCGCTGTTCGATCTTCAGCAGTCGGGAGCGTTTGGCGTAGCTCGGCCCGGATGCTGGCCAGTTCGGTTGCCATGGTGATGAGTGCTGGCGTGAGGATTTCGGCCTCGATCTGGTCCAGTACATAGCGGGAAAGGGTCGGGACGCCAGTTGCCGCCGTGACGGTCAGGCCGTTTTGCTCGCGCTTCATGATGCCGTGCGCGTCCCCGGCTTTGGAGTCGTCCGCCCGCATGACGATTGCGCCGGT